>NZ_JACJTJ010000031.1:0-47563 GCF_014698605.1 Synechocystis sp. FACHB-383
GACTAATGTTCAGTGTTCGGCAGACATGGCTTTTCTTCTCTCCTTTTTCTACTGCACTTACCGCTTTCTCTCTTAGATCTATACTGTAGGGGGCTGGCATCGCTTTTTTCCTAACTCTTTCCCTATATTATGTCCTAACCTTAGCAATCTTTGCTATAAAAGTTAAGTAGAGGTTAAGGATCCATTAAGCAAAGTTTAATGGGGTAGAGCACTTATAAAAATATTTTATGAATAAGACGACAGCATATATGGAGTTGCCAAACTTGGGGTGGAAGTCTGGGGAAGGCAAAGGCTCAAACCAGATAAATTGATCAGCCAAAGGCTTACTCTATGGTGGTTATACGTTTTTTGCATAGCTTTTGGTCAGTGCCCTTGGAATTGTTCAAAATAGATGCTAGAATCCCTATCGAGGAATTTCTTGGTCTTCGCTGATCAAGGATCAGGTCAATAAACCAAGTTTCAACTGCTATCCAATTTATCAGTTGTGCCTGGCTTGATTAATGTCATCGGTGTGAGGATCCCCCTGTTATGAATAAGTTGACCAGTAATTTACTAAAGTTATTTCCGTTGGCCCTGGGTAGTTCTTTGGCAGTGGCCCCTGGCGCCATGGCGGAACCCGTAGCTCAGTTAGCTACCCCCGCAGATTTTCCCCAAATTAACCACCGGGGCGACAGTCTGGAACTGATGCGTCGTCGTCAGAATGCTGGCACCTTCAATGCGGCTACCCCAGATGTGACTAATATGTCCCAGGTGACCAGTGTGTCTGAGTTGCGGGATGTGCAACCCACTGCCTGGGCCTATGAAGCACTAAAAAGTTTAGTTGAGCGCTACGGGTGTATTGTTGGTTACCCTGACCGGACTTTCCGGGGCGATCGGGCCCTGTCCCGTTGGGAATTTGCCGCTGGTTTGAACGCCTGTATGAACGTAATGGAACGTTTAATCCAGGAGAACGTAGCGGTTCTACGGGAAGATATTGATAAGCTCAAACGCTTGATGCAAGAGTTTGAAGCGGAATTGGCCGCCCTGGGAGCTCGCATTGATAATCTAGAAGTCCGCACTTCTTTTCTGGAAGACCATCAGTTCTCTACCACCACCAAGTTAAACGGGGTAGCGGTTTTTGCCCTGGTTAACCAATGGGGAGAGAACAAAGCAGTGGATTGGCGACAACAGGACAACATCAATAACTTTGGTGCCGCCGCCCCTGCTCCCGTGGATGAAAATGCCACCCTTTCCAGTCGGGTGCGTTTGAACTTCGACACCAGCTTCACTGGCAAAGACTTATTGCGGACCCGTTTGCAGGCAGGCACCGTGCCCAACCTAGCTGGTCCCACCGGCACCAACATGGCTCGTCTTGCCTTTGATGGTTCTAGCCCTGATAACAACGTTGACATTAATAAGTTGTTCTACCGTTTCCCGGTGGGTAACTTGACCACTTGGGTTGGGGCCCGGGGCTTGGATTTGGATGATGTCTTCAAAACCTATAACCCTTACTTGGAAAGTGGCGACAGCGGTGCTTTGAGCCGTTTCAGTCGGTACAACCCCTTTGTTAACCGGGGGCCTGCCGGTACCGGTGGGGCGATGCGCTATAAGTTCAATGACATTTTCACCGTTAGTGCAGCTTATTTGGCGGACCAAGGACAGGCCAGCAATCCCAGTGATGATGTTTTCACCAGCGGTGGCAATACCTTCCGCAGTGGTAACGGTTTCTTGAATGGTAGCTACAGCACCGGGGTTCAGTTTGACATCAAGCCTACCCAGGACTTTAGCTTTGGTATTTCTTATCTGCATAAGTACTTCACCCAAGGTGACGTTAACTTAACCGGTAGCACTGGTAGCCGTATTGCCAGCAACCCCTTCTACCAAGCGGCCACGACCATGGATACCTACAACATCCAAACGTCCTGGCAGATCACCGAGAAGTTTAATCTCTCCGGTTGGTTTGGTTATGCCAATGCCACGGCCCAGGGCTTCAACACTGGCGGTAATCCCCAAAATCGTAATGGTTTAGGGGCTGACCTGTGGACTTGGAATGCGGCCCTATCTATCATCGATGTGTTCAAGGAAGGGGCGGTGTTCTCCCTGAGTGGTGGTTTGATGCCCTACGCTCCCTATGTGGCTAGCCTCAACGGCGATCGGATCAGCAATGACCGCAACTCTCCCTACATCATCGAGGCTCAGTACCAGTTCCCTGTGAACAAAAACATCCAGATTACCCCTGGTGCCTACGTAATCCTTAACCCGGAAGCCAACAGCAATAACAGTGCTATCTGGGTTGGGGTACTCCGCACCACCTTCAAGTTCTAGAAACTTTGTTGGGGTAAAACCAACACTCACACCAAAACTTCCAGATATTTGGCCCCCACTTCGTTGCTGGGGGTTTTTTATCAACTTTGGTGCGATTGAGGCTCCCTCAGCCAGATCTAGATTTTCCAAACTTGGGCAATCAAAGCGGGTTCTAGGGATTGTGCTCAATTTTTAATTTTTACTTTGCTTTTATGCTTTTGCCTGACCAATCTCGGCGATCGCCTATGGGAGAGAGAAGAAAATCTATATCTAGCAAAACTATTTAGACGGTACAGTTCGTCGGTTAGGATTATTTAGGGATGATGCTAATCGGAAAAATTCTTAGATAAGCCCTAGTTTTGCCCCCGATCGCCAAGGTCACCCTGGTTAACCTGCAAGAATTAATCGCCATGAGCCAATCCAAGGAAAATTATCATCTATTGTTGGTGGACGACGATCCCAACCTACTCCTTTTGGTCAAGGATTATTTGGAATATCAGGGTTACCAAGTCACCACCGCTGGTAACGGTCGTGAAGCCCTGGCTGCGTTGGCAAACATGGTGCCTGATATGATTATTTGCGACATTATGATGCCGGAGATGGATGGCTACGCTTTCATCGAGCAGGTGCGCCAAAACCCCAGTATTAGTTGGATTCCGGTGATGTTTCTTTCCGCCAAGGGCCAAAGCCACAATCGGGTGAAGGGCCTCAATGTGGGGGCGGATATTTATATGGCCAAACCCTTTGAGCCGGAAGAACTGGCTGCCCAAGTACAATCTTGTCTCCGTCAAGCCGATCGCCTATTGCAACACAATAACCATCCTCTGGGGGAAAACTCCCGGGTGCAGGTAGCTAGGGACGTGGAACTCACCCCCACGGAAACCAAGGTAATTCAACTGGTGGCCCAGGGATTGGCTAATCGAGAAATTGCCGACCACTTAAAAGTCAGTCAGCGCACCGTCGAAAGTCATGTGTCGAATATGTTAAACAAGACAGGACTACATAACCGCACCGAGTTAGCCCGTTGGGCCATCCAAAAAAGTATTGCTTGAGGTTCTTTACCACTGGTTTTCTAGTGGACCAGCACCAATCAGAAAAATAACATATTCATGAACTATTTTTCCTGTTCCCTGCAAAAAAGTCTGGGCCTAATTTGTGCCAGCTTGCTGAGTTTACCGGCCCTGGCACCACTGGTCTGGGCTGGCTCTTTGGAATATTGGAAATTTGACCTGCGGGATAGTCGTCTAGACATCATTACCGATGAGGATGTCAGGCCACAGGTAAATGTGCTGCGCAATCCCACTAGGGTGGTGGTGGATTTACCGGGCATTGAACACCGGGGCCCCACCATTTATAAGCCTTTGACCCAGTATGTTAAAGAGGCAAGGGTTGGTCGATGGAATAATAATTCGACTCGCATTGTTTTGGAATTGACGGAGCCTTTCACAGTCAAGCCCTGGGAGGTGCAGGTGCGGGGGTTAGCGCCCAATCGATGGTATGCCCGCCTGCCCACCATCCTCCAACCTTCGGAATATAGTTTGCCCCAGGAAACAGTGGCGGTTAATGTACCAGCCCCAGCCCCCAGACCCCTACGACGCTTTACGGTGGTGTTGGACGCAGGGCACGGCGGTAGGGATCCAGGGGCGATCGGACAGCGGGGCATGCGGGAAAAAGATGTGGTTCTGGCCATCACTAGGGGCGTAGCCAGGGAGCTGGAGAAACAGGGCATTGGGGTGGTGATGACCCGCAACAGTGATGTGTTTATTTCTCTCCAGGGTCGGGTGCAAAGGGCGGCGGCGGCCCGGGCAGATATCTTTGTGAGCATCCATGCCAACTCCATCGGCTTAGGGCGACCGGAAGTCAATGGAGTGGAAACCTATTATTTCCAAACGGGGCGTTCCCTAGCCCAGAGCATCCATCGCAGTATCCTACAACGGCTTAATGTCCGCGATCGCCGGGTAAAGCAAGCCAGATTTTATGTTTTGCGCCGTACTTCCATGCCTTCCACCCTAGTGGAGGTGGGTTTTGTGACGGGGAGTCAAGACAGCCGGAACCTCAGCAATCCCCGCTTTCAACAGCAAATGGCTGAGGCGATCGCCGCCGGTATCGTACAGTATTTGAAGTAAGTTTATCTACGACTGCAGTCGCATGTTTTCCCCAGACCCCGTGCTTCCCGACGATGGCCAACATCCCTGGCGTTACCGACTAGACCAGTTCACCAAGGAAGAACAGACCACCCTAGCGGCCCTGGCCTGGGCCTTTTACCAGCAATGGCCGGCCAAAGAACAGTATTTGGGGTTAGACCTCCATCCCCAAGCCCATTTCATTAGCTGTGCCCCCCAGGCGATCGCCCAACTAAATGACCAGGTGAACGGGCGTATCCAGGAAATGGTGGGGATTTTGCACGGCTATGATCCGGTCAAGGAAGTGGCCATTTTTGTCATTGGCCACACCCAGTTCAAACTGCTCTTTTTCCAGCCAACCCCTGATCCTGCTAACTGTTTTGCTGAATTGGGGCTGACCATCGAAGAACTCAAACACAGACTAGAAAAGACCCTCCAGGAAAAACTGACCTAGCGACCAGTGGACTTAATCAGTTCTAAATTGGCGCCCGGGTTAATAAATGTTTGACTATTACCCCCAGCATTGCCGCAGGCAGAACTACTGTCCGATTGGAATGCGGTGAAGCGGTCATTAACTTGACATAGTTTGATGGACTCACTGCCTGCCATCTCAGCCATGGCTTTGCGGTTCGGTGCCACCCCATCGCTAACTTTGAAGTAGGTAAAAGCATTATCGGAGTAGACCACACACTCCCCCGGTTCCACCACCCACCAACCTTCACTCACCCAGATCCCATTGGGATTTTCGTAGCCCTGGGCCATGAATAAATTAGTGTTGAGATAGTTGCAACTTTTTCCGGCGATCGCCGGGGCTGGGGTAAAAACACTGCCCACCAGAGCAGACCCCATTACCATCACCGCTGCAGACCATAACCCTTTATTAACCATAAAAACTCCTCAAACCACAGAAATTGTTAACGCCAATCTTACTAGAACTAGGCTGGCTTTGCCCACGGCCATGGACGGGGTTCTCCGGGGGGTAAATAGTTTCTCGGTATTAAACTAAACAAGCCGTAACGGACAATACGGAAATTGTCGCCCCTAAAACACAAAATGGTCAGCACATCGACATAATTGACGGCGATCGCCTAAATTACTAGAGTTGGGGCCGGTTTTGCCGTTGCCGTTTTTTCTTTTGTGTGAGGAGTCAGGATTATGCCGTTTAACCCCCAGGTTGTGGCGAGGGATGTTTTCTATCCCCAGGGCACATTGAGTGCCGCCGTCACCCAAGCTTTTCAAGCTGATTTAGCCAGTTGGTTAGCCACTACCTCCAGTCCGGCGGTGGTGATCGACTTTAGCCAGGTGGATTTCCTCGATAGCGCTATTTTGGTGGTGCTGGTTAACGCTTACAAAGAACTCCAAAGTCAAAAGAGAACATTACTGTTAAGTGGGGTTTCCCCGGAACTGAAAATCATTTTTGAGTTGACCCAACTAAATCGAGTTTTTCCCATTTATAGCAATCCAGAGGCGGCCTTGGTCAATGGGGAAAAGCCCGCCATGGCTGCATAGAACCTAAGAACTAGCAAAGGCAAACGAATTCACCTCCCTGGTCAATTTTTATCAGGGTCGATGGGGTTGAATGGACTTTGGGGACTAAAATCTAGGTAATCCGCCCGGTTCATCGTTATTTTTTGCCATCGTGTCTTCCCCGAAAAGCAAAGCCATCACTGTTCGTCCCACTCCCCCCCTGTCCCCTAGATTGGCCGCAGAGGAAAAGTTCAAGCAGGAAAAACTCCACGACACGGAGCTCCTGTTACAGGATATGTTTATTCGAGAGGAAGCTACCATTAAATTAATTCTTGATTCCCTCTACGACATTGGCGCCATCAACATAATCAATAAAAAATTTCCCTTCCGCCCCCTAAATCGCTTGCTCAAATCTATTGTCGGGGTGCCAAAGCCCATTGCCAGGATATTGTTATTTCGCTGGTTTGTGGCCAATTGTCCTGGCTTGCTCACCAATTTCCTCCACAGTAAAGTCCGCTTCAAGTAGGGGGTCAATCTAGATTATGGTAGCTCCGGGTCGGTGTGAACAGCCAGGGCATCAACGGCAACCAAGGCATTGGGGCCCATGGCTGGTATTGTGGACTGCCAGTCTCGCTATTTTGCCCCTAGCCCCCAGTTTGGCCCAGTCTCCGGTCCTACCTCCCCCGGATGACATTCCCGAAGAAATTTTGCGCACAGAAATCATCCTCGAAGGGCGATCGCCTCTGGATGGAGAACCGTTAACGGCAACGGAATACACAGAATTAATGGAAGCTTTGGCAGAAAACCCCAATCCGCCCCAACTTAGTCCCCGAATTCGCCATCTGGTCTTTTTGTTGAGGGTAAGGAAATTTTTTCGGACTTTCCTACCGTTTCTTTGATGGTTGTCCCCATAGCTAAGGCATAGCTAATTCAAATAATAATGAAGTCACATAGCCAGCCAACACGTTCCTAATAGAAGTTTTTTGGAAAATACCCCTATCCTAGTTTTGTATTTCATTTCGGGTAACTATACCACTACTCCAAAATCAAAGTATCTTTAGTTTTTTGTCGACGTTGCCTCTCCTTATCTTGATATTCTTGGATGCAACCATCCTGTTCCACCATTACACAACTGAGGTAATCGGTAATCTCGACTAATCCAGCCCTTAAGGCCTTGCCCACAGGAGCTCTGGCGGTGCTTTGGTTATCCTGTCCCGTATTAACAATGCCTAAAATACTGACGTTATTAGCAGAGCTAGCGGCGGTATCAGCGGCACGGCCCTCCACTGTTCTGGCATAAACCACTTCCCCTGTGCTGCTATCAACCACCCGCAGATCTATGGCAACATAGGCCTCCTGTTTAGCCTGACGCTCACTGTTGCCAATGCTGAAAAGTCCTAGGTTAAGCCCAAAATTATTGCCTCCAGATTCCGAGCTTACCCCTTCCTCATAGGCGGTAACTCTACCCAAAACAATATACTGAGCCCCTGTCAACTGTCCTCTTTGGGCAGAGGTTTCCGGTCTAGTTAATCCTAATTCTGCCAATTCCTGTTCCGACAGAACACTACCGAGATTTTGTCTTTCTACTACTTGAAAGTTACCGGTAGAGGTAAGTTCATTGCTGAGGGCATCGGCCAGTTCCCGCGAAGTATTGCCACTCCACCACCACCAACTCATATTAGTGTCATTTTTAAACTCCGGCACGGAAATAGTGGGTTTACCTTGGGCTTCGGCCGTCAGGCTTCCCGAGAACATTCCCGCCAATACCAGGAAGAATGGTAGAGCCTTCGATGTCAAGGAGGC
This sequence comes from Synechocystis sp. FACHB-383, assembly GCF_014698605.1. Classification (NCBI taxonomy): domain Bacteria; kingdom Bacillati; phylum Cyanobacteriota; class Cyanophyceae; order Synechococcales; family Merismopediaceae; genus Synechocystis; species Synechocystis sp. FACHB-383. The sequence continues at coordinate 7,677 of NZ_JACJTJ010000031.1, forward strand.
AGCGACTCTGTCTAGGTTTTGAGTGGCCATGGTATTTCCAGCAAATTTTTTAACCAAGGCTACAGTAGTGATGAGACAACAGTCAATAGATATTTGATTTTCGATTAACTTTGACTTCCTAGGCTCAACGAGATAGGTGTTTTGCTGCGATATTTAACCTAATAATTGCCGCCGTTTTTGTTCAAATTCGTATTCTGTTAGCAGTCCCTCTAGGCGTAACTGTTCTAACTCTCGCATAGCTTCGGCCATGGTAATGACCTGTTGGGATGGTTGCAGGCTATCTCCATTTTGGTGCCAGCTTCCCTCAAGGCTGTTGAACTGACGGTTAAAATCCTCTTCCCCTTGGACAAAATACCAGACTGCATCAATGGCGCAGGCAATTCTGGGTATGGGAGTATTCCACAGTAACCAATAGACCCCCGCCCACACCGGTTGCCCCAGGTAAAGTTTATGGAGACCCGCCATGGGCCAGGGCAGCACCGCCGATGTCACCGCCAAGGCGATCGCCCAGTAGCGACGTTTTGGCAGAGATAACAGGGGACTTAAAAAAGACATAATTGCAATGCTGAACAAGTTCTGAATCAGTGGTAATTTTAGCCTTAGCTAGGGGCGATCGGGGTGGGTAGACACTAGTCCATGGCGTTGTTTCAAGGCTAGTCTGCCAACCATAACTCCGGCGATCGCCGGCAAATTCGGGAAACCGTATTTTACTAAGCAAAAATAAGCTTTTACAATGGGAAAGACTCCATGATATGGGATCCCCCGTAAATACAGAGAGTCTTTGCTCCCCTTTGGTTCCCCCGGGGGTTAAGCATAACTTCCCTCAGGAACTCACTTAAAATTCCCAAGAAACTTCAATTTCTAATTCATTTTTTGTTCTTATTATTTTAGATTTTTACAGATTTTTACTGAATTTTTTTACTAAATTTTCATTGTTAATCGAGTTAAATTTGATTGAATTTTTATTGGTTGCTGAATTGGGATAATCATGGCTCCTCCTTTCATCCAGTTGCTTTAATTACGTTTCACTCGACTGCACCATTTACCCCAGAGGTCATAACCATGAGCTTTTTTGATTCAGATATTATTCAACAAGAAGCCAAACAATTGTTTGAAGACTATCAATCCCTGACCAAATTGGGTGGTGACTATGGCAAATTTGATCGGGATGGCAAAATGATTTTCATCGAGCAGATGGAAGCTCTGATGGAACGCTATAAAATCTTTATGAAACGCTTCGAGCTTTCCGATGACTTTATGGCCAAGATGACCGTCGAGCAGATGAAAACCCAACTAGGACAGTTTGGTATGTCTCCTCAACAAATGTTCGACCAGATGAATCTCACCTTGGAAAGAATGAAAGCCGAAATTAAGTAAATTCCCTGATGTCAGCATTGCCTAGCCAGACGCTCCCCCCAATGTCAGAATGGTGAAAGTAGGTTCCCCGTAGCAACTGCGAGAACTATGCCCACCCTGGATCTTTTGGGTTTTCCTCACCACTATCAACAATCTGGCTCTGGTCAACGGGGGTCTGCCCCCAGCTTGATTTTTGTCCATGGTTGGCTCCTTAGTCACCATTATTGGTTGCCCTTAATGGAAATGTTATCTGGGCAATATTCCTGCGTGGGCTATGATCTGAGGGGGTTTGGGGAATCCCAGAGTCCAGATCGTCTCCATTCAAACTATGACCTAGAAGCCTACGGCCGAGATTTGGTTGCTCTACTGGAAAAATTGAATATTGAACAAGCTTGGTTAGTGGGCCATTCCCTAGGGGGAAGTGTGGCCATCTGGGCGGCTCACCTGTGTCCGGAGCGAGTTAAGGGGGTAATTTGTGTTAATGCTGGCGGCGGAATTTACCTCAAGGAAGAATTTGAAAAGTTTCGCACCGCCGGGGAAAGATTATTGGATTTTCGTCCCCCTTGGTTGGGGAAATTACCGTTGCTGGATTTGGCCTTCAGTCGGTTAATGGTGCAAAAACCCCTGGCTAGAAAGTGGGGCAAACAACGGTTGCTGGATTTTTTGCGAGCGGACCAGCAGGCTGCCCGGGGCTCTTTGTTGGAAAGTACAACGGAAGCGGCGGTGCATTTACTGCCCAAATTGGTAGCGGAGTTACCCCAGCCCATGTATTTCCTGGCAGGACAAAATGACCGGGTAATGGAATTGCAATATGTTAAGTATCTAGCCAGCTTCCATAGTTTATTTGCCCAGTTAGGGACAAATGTGTTGGAAATAGAAGACTGCGGCCATTTTGCCATGCTGGAACAGTTGCCGGTGGTGGCGGATAAACTCCAACAAATTCTGGCTACTTCCCTCTAGATAGGGACAATTGCTGGCTGTTAACAATGCTTTTATCAGCAAATTCAGTCACCATAGAAATCAATGCTTCAAACTTGATTCGGCCCCGCTATGGTATCCCTAGAATCTTCTCCCCCAGCCCTGTCTCCCCACACTCCCCCCCTGTTTTGGCAATGGCGCGACCAGGCGATCGCCTATCAGCAAAGGGGCGATCGGGGACCAGCGGTATTACTAATCCATGGTTTTGGGGCCTCCTGGGGCCATTGGCGCAAAAATATCCCTGTCCTGGGGGAATATTGTCGTTGCTACGCCATCGATTTGTTGGGTTTTGGTGCTTCGGCCAAACCTATCCCTAGTCAAACATTGGGTTACACTTTCACAACCTGGGCGGCCCTGGTGGCGGACTTTTGCCGGGAAGTAATTGGTGGACCGGCGGTGCTAGTTGGTAATTCCATCGGCTGTGTGGTGGCCATGCAAACTGCCACGGACTATCCAGAACTGGTCACTGGTTTGATTGCCCTCAACTGTTCTCTGCGGTTACTCCATGACCGCAAACGGTCAGCTTTGCCCTGGTATCGCCGGGTAGGGGCGGGGGTATTGCAAACGGTGCTGGGCTATCCTCAGATTGGCAAACTGTTCTTCCGACAGGTGGCCCGGGCTAAAACCGTTCGTCAGGCTCTCTGCCAAGCCTACGGAGATAAAAATGCTGTCACGGATGAGTTGGTGGCTATGCTTCTGCGGCCAGCCCAGGATGAAGGGGCGGCGGAAGTATTTTTAGCTTTCACCGGCTATTCCCAGGGGCCTTTGCCGGAGGATTTGTTACCCCGAATCCATTGCCCAACGGTGCTGATTTGGGGGGAGGCCGATCCCTGGGAACCGATCGCCTTGGGGAGAGGGTTGCAAAACTATGAGTGTGTGGAACAATTCATCAGTTTGCCCGGATTGGGTCACTGTCCCCAGGATGAAGCTCCAGAGGTAATTAATCCAATTTTGCGACAATGGATCACAGAGTGGAGTTAAACCGGCCATGGTCACCATTGATCAGGGACGGGAATGGCTTTTCTCCCTAGGGAGGCGAGGATGTCAATGGTAAGATCTTTGGGCATACTGGATGTCAGCACTCCCAATCAAGCATTCAAGGAAATTCAACCAGAGGAGGTTTAGGACAATGGGTGAACAAACTCCCTATCAGACGTTGGGCATATCAGAGGAAGCAACTTTTGAAGATATCCAAGCCGTCAAAACTCGCCTGTTTCGGGAACATGAGGGGAACACCCAGTTGTTGGAAGAGGTGGAGGCCGCCTACGACGCCATTATTATGGAACGACTGCGTCTGCGCCAGGAAGGAAAAATTAAAGTACCGGAAAAAATTCGCTTCCCTGAACGCCAGGCAGAAAGCACCGGCAATGGCTTCCCCTCCCTTCCAGCTCCCACCGCTCCCAGCTGGCTAGCCAATTCCCTGGATACTCCTTCCCAAAACGATATTCTCTGGCCCGCTGGCTTTTTCGCTAGCCTGATTTTGATCAGTTGGTTGACCCAAGGGGCGGGGGGGTCAATCCAGTCCTTGCTGTTGGTGGTGGGGGTGTTTGGCAATATTTTCTTCCTCAACCGCAAGCAGCGCAAATTCGGTAAAGCCCTACTGCTCAGTTTGGGAGCCCTGTTGGTGGGAATTATTTTGGGCACGGTCTTGGGTCAGTTACTGTTGGGGGCAAATGTGGCGATCGGCCCCAACTTGGAACAAATTGCCGCCACCATCACCTTTGTCATCCTCTGGTTGATTAGCAGTTTTGTCCGCTAGCCACGGCTCCATTGATCCCCGGTGTCCATGAATAAAACCTGCCGGGGTAAATTTATTGCGGTTGGGAAGGGGGAATGCCCTTAATGGCAATGAGAGCTTCCATGACATTTTTAACCACCGGGGCGGCCACAGTGCCCCCATAGGCATTGGCTCCCTTAGGTTCATCGATAATGGCAACCACCACATAGCGGGGATTATCCACTGGCAAAATCGACACAAAGCTAGTGATTTTGGCGTTGGCTAAATAACCGCCCCTGGGGCCTGCCTTTTGGGCCGTGCCGGTTTTCCCTCCTACCCGATAGCCTGGGATCTGGGCCGCCTTACCGGTGCCTCCATCGCCACTAACTACCGATTCCATCATTTGCACCACAGAATGAGCCACTTCCGGCTTCACTACCTGCTCGACGGGGTGATCTGGTTGCCAGTGCAGATGGTTACGGGCATCCACCAGGCCCTTGACTACGTGGGGAGTAACTAATTTGCCCCCATTGGCCAACATGGCGTTGAGTTGGAGTAGTTTGATGGGAGTGAGGGAGAGACCCTGGCCAAAGGAAGTGGTGGCCTGCTCAATGGGGTCGTCCATAAAGCTTTTTCTGGGCTTGAGGTAACTGGCCGCTTCTCCCGGTAGGTCAATGCCAGTCTTACTGTCCAGTCCTACCCCCTGCAGTAATTCATAGTAGCGTTGCGGTTTAAGACGACGGGCGATCGCCACCATGGCGACGTTACTGGAATAGCGGATGGCTTGGGTGACATTAATCATACCGGCGCCACTTTTACTAGCATTGGAAATGGTCCAGGGGCCCACCCGCACCGAACCACTATCATTGATGCGGTCCTCTGGTTTCAGCACCCCTTCATTCATGGCCAGGGCCACAATCACCGGCTTAAAGGTTGAGCCTGGTTCATACAGATCGCTCACGGACCAGTTTTTGAAATACTCCACCTTGGCTTTGTAATATTCGTTGGGGTTGAAGGTGGGCTCATTAACCATGGCCACAATGGCTCCATCCTGGGCATCCATGACTAAAACAGTGCCCCGCTTAGCCTTTTGTTGGGCGACCTGGGCTTTCAGTAGTTCCCGGGCGGCCCGCTGCAAACGCATATCAATGGTCAACTGCATTTGCCAATCGTTGGACTGCAAGAGGTTATCCGGCAAGGACTCTGGCAACACAACGCCCTTACCAGTGCGGCGAATGGCGTAGGTTTCCACATCCCGTTCTAGGATTTCCCTCTGACTCAGTTCCAATCCCGCCTGTCCCTGGTGCTCGCCGTCCACATAGCCAACGATATCTGCCGCCATTTCATCCTGGGGATAGTAGCGACTATATTGCTTTTCCAGATCCACCCCCCCCATTCTCAAGGAACCAATGCGCACAGCCTGGGACTCGTTGAGCCCGGTGGCGAGTTTGATGCCCGATTCCTTGGCCTTGAATTTCTCCTTTAGTTGCGCTGGGGTAATATCCCCCAAAATTGCCGACAGTTCCCGCGCAATGTAGTCGGTGGGATCGGTAATTTCCTTCGTCGCTTCAAAGTAACGGGGATGGACAAATAGGGTGTAAGTAAGGCGATCGGTGGCTAAAACATTACCTTGACTGTCCACAATGGAACGGCGGGGCACATAGGGCTGCATACTAGTACTCTGTTGAGCCTTGGCCATGCGTTGTAGTTGGTTGGCTTCCACCACCTGGAGCCGATAAAGACGATAGCCTAGTCCCCCTATGGCTAGTAATAAAAATCCCCAGACCAATAGCAAACGCACCACCGGCACCCCCTGTTGTTGGGCCTTTTGCTTTTGCCTTTCCTGTCGGGAAATATGCTTGGTGAAGGGGGATGAATCGGCAGTTGAGGAATTTAGTTTGGGGTGGGAGGAGTCCATGGCTCGAATTATTTAGTAGGCAACGGGCCTGGTGGCAATGTTGAAATTGGTGGCCGAGGCAACGGTGGCATTGTCGGGAGAAGCAGGGGGAGCACTAGCTTGGGCAGGCAGAAAAATATTCTGGTTGGGGTTAGCTTTGACCAAACCAGAGCTTGGCTGATCCGCTTCCTGGGCCAGTTGATGTTTGATGGCTTCAGTGTTGGTGATCAGTTGGCGTTCCGTTTGTTGGAGCGCTTTAAGTTGTTGATATTCCTTACTCCAGAGGGTAGGGGTGTACACCGTCCAACCATAAACTCCTAAAACCGTCGCCACTACACCCAAGGTAAGGCAAGAAGTAGCCTGTTGAAACCGCAACAAGACCTGCAGAGAAGTGGGCAAAGATTCCCGGGGAGAGGTAATGAGGGGCGTAGGTTGGGAAGCAGCTACGGCGGTACGGCGGGAGGGAAAAGCCGGTTTAGGTAAGGCAGACATATAAAAGTTAGTTAGGACTACAAACGTGTGGTTGGTGAATTGTCTTCACTTTAACGGCAATGGGACAGAATTGGTGCTTTGGGGGGAAACTTTTAGGAGAATGTCGATAAAAACGACTTTTTGGTTTCCATGCCCTGTTAGTTAATGGCTTTGAATGGGGTTGGAGATGGACAGTTTTGCTAGTGCAAATTTCACAGCACAAGCGAACGTTTGAGGGACAACAAACTGGGGATCACTTACTGTGACTAGATTTCGTCCCAGTGTTTCCACTGTTGACCCTATGCCGCTGTGGTGGTAAAGATACCCATTCACACCCCCAAGAGTGGGTTCGCTCAGGAATTTCGATTCCCCTACTTTTTTGGAAGCGTCTCTGCCCCGGCCATTGCTAGAGGATGAAAAACCAGGATTAGACCTGGGTCAACCGGCTCTGAGCCTCAGCATTAGAGGTTGGTTAACTTTTCTCCCCGCAGGGATAAGTCCAGCAATTGGATAGGATGGATGACCCCGAGGCTCTGGCCTTGTTTCTGTAGGTGTTTTTCGATTTGCAGGGAGCAACCAGGGTTGGCGGAAATGATTAATTTGGCGCCGGTTTGACAGAGATTGCTGACTTTTTGCTGTCCCAATTCTTCGGCGATCGCCGGTTGGAGCATGTTATAGACCCCGGCACTGCCACAACAGAGGGCTGCATCCAGGGGTTCTCGCAATTGCAAATGGGGAATTTGGGCAATTAACTGCCGGGGTTGGAGACTGATTTTTTGACCATGGATCAGATGGCAGGCATCTTGATAAACCACAGGGGTTAATTCCTCGGTGACGGGGTGGAGGGTTTTGCTTAACCCTATCTCCATCAGGAACTCATTAATGTCTCGTACTTTACTAACAAAGGCTTGGGCTTTGGGTAAGTATTCTGGGTCGTCGGCCAGGATATGGTGGTATTCCTTCAGCGTGTGACCGCAGCCAGCGGCATTAATAATAATGTAATCCACCTCGGTGTCGGCAAAGCTGTCGATCATCTGTCTGGCGATCGCCTGGGCTTGGACCGTTTGACCTTGGTGGGCCGGGAGAGCGGCGCAACAACCCTGGGATTGGGGAATAACCACTTCACAGCCATTGGCAGTTAAAACTCGCACGGTGGCTTCATTGACGGGAGAAAAAAATAACCGTTGCACACAGCCGAGAATTACCCCTACCCGATAACGCTTTTCTCCTTGGGCAGGGATTTCCGTTGGATAATTGTCCCGAAATGAGGCGGCCGTCACCCGGGGCAAAATACTTTCCATAGCTGCTAAACGGGGAAAGAATCTGGTCAATAATCCCGTTGCTTGCACTAACTTTTGCAACCCACAATTTTGATAAACCCAGAGCAGAGGCAATAACAGCCGCAACCGCCAGGGATAGGGAAATAAATTAAAAATCATCCCCCGCAAAAGGCGATCGCCGAAGGGACGATCATAGTTACGCTCCACCTGAGGTCTGGTGGCGGAGATCAACTGGTCATACTGCACTCCAGAAGGACAGGCACTGACACAGGCCAAACAACCTAAACAACTATCAAAATGCTGGATGGTGGTGGCGTCTAAACTGGCTTGCCCCTGGTTAATACCATTCATCAAATAAATGCGCCCCCGGGGGGAGTCGGTTTCCTTGCCAATGACCCGGTAACTGGGGCAGGTGTTTAAACAAAAACCGCAGTGGACACAGCTATCCAACACAGCCTGGGGAGGGGGATTTTGGGCATCAAAACCAATTTCGGGATTGTTGACGGCCTGGGTCAAAGCAGTGAAGGAAGGGGGAGCCGACATAGGGACAAGGGGGAGAAACACTGTCCCCTATGATCACACTTTTTTCCCAATCTAGGGTTATCTTCCCCTCGGTCAAAACCTCGTTAAAACCCCAATGATTGCGATAGATAATAGTCAAATTTCCCCCCAATCATCAGATTTATGGAGTGGGAAAAACTATGTCGACGCAATCTGGCTGATTAATCGTGCACAACCAAGGTAATGGAGTCATGGCGGGCGAGGGATTGATCGTCTGAGCTTACCACTAGGAAAAGCAATGCTAATATTAAGAAAAATGTTGTAGTTTTTACATTTCTTAAGTTTTTTCCGATTGAAGATTTTAGCCAAAAGTTCATAAATCTCCGTCCCCACCCCGTGTCTAACCCCAAACCCCTGCCCCCCCAATCCGAACTCGATAATATTCGTCGCTACGACGTTAAGGCGATCGCCAACTATTACCGTCGTCGTCCCTGGAAAGTACTTAGCCGGGCCCTGGAGGTGCTCTGGTCCTTTGGTTTTTTCCTCACCTGTTTGCTCTGGGATCAATGGACCCATCAGGTGGAATATTACAAACGGCAACGGGCGGAGGATTTACGGGAATTACTAACCAAATTGGGGCCGACTTTTATCAAAGTGGGTCAGGCCCTCTCCACCCGGCCCGATCTGGTACGGCGAGACTTTTTAGAAGAATTAATCAAACTTCAGGATCAATTACCGCCCTTCGACAATGACCTTGCCTTTTGGCTCATGGAAGAGCAATTGGGCATGAAAGTGGACGAAGCATACCGAGAAATTTCCGCCCACCCTGTGGCCGCCGCTAGTTTAGGGCAAGTGTACCGTGCCATGCTTTTTAGTGGCGAAGAAGTAGCAGTGAAAGTACAGCGTCCCAATCTGCGCCCTCGGCTTAGCTTAGATCTATATCTGATGCGTTTGGGAGCGGAAAAATTTGGGCGATTTCTGCCCCTCAACCTCGGCCACGACTTAACTTTGATTGTGGATGAGTTTGGTATTAAGCTGTTTGAAGAAATTGATTATTTAAACGAGGGTCGCAACGCCGAAAAATTTGCCGAAAATTTCCATGGCGACGCCGATGTTAAAGTGCCGTGTATTTATTGGCAATACAGCAATCAAAAAGTCCTCACCCTCGAATGGATTCAAGGCTTTAAATTAACCGACATAGATAAAATTCGAGCGGCGGGCCTCGACCCCAGCAACATCATCAAAATTGGCGTTACTTCCGGGCTCCGACAACTGCTGGAACATGGCTTTTTCCATGCCGATCCCCACCCCGGTAACCTATTTGCCACCTTAGACGGTCGCATGGCCTATATTGATTTTGGCATGATGGACCAGTTAGAACCGGGTACCAAGGAAACCATTGCCAGTTCCATTGTCCAGTTAATTAATAAGGATTACCTAGCCCTCACAGAAGACTTTATTGCCCTCGGTTTTCTTGCTCCCAACACCGACATTACCCCTATTATTCCTGCCCTAGAGAATGTTTTTGGCAGTGCCATTGGCCAGAGCGTCCAAGACTTTAACTTTAAAACCATCACCGACGATTTTTCCGAGTTGATGTATGACTATCCTTTCCGAGTACCGGCCAAATTTGCTCTGATTATTCGTTCCTTGGTGACCCAAGAAGGTTTAGCCCTGAGTTTAGACCCCAATTTCAAAATTGTCGAAGTGGCTTATCCCTACGTAGCCCGTCGCTTATTAACCGGGGAATCTCCCCAACTGCGGCGCCAACTCATTGATGTGCTGTTTAAAAATGGCAAATTCCAATGGCAACGGTTGGAAAATATGCTCAGCATTGCCCGTTCTGATACCAAGTTTGACCTTTTGCCCACAGCCCAATTGGGTTTGCAGTTCCTCTTTTCCGAGGAAGGTTTATATTTGCGGCGGCAAATTCTCCTGGCTTTAACGGAGGACGATCGCCTACACACGGATGAAGTGCAAAGAATTTGGGGTCTGGTGAAGGATGACTTTAAGCCCCAGGAATTAGTAAGCGTCGCTTGGAACGCAGTGCGGGAATTTTCCCTCGCCGGGGTGAGCACTATTCTGCCCCAAAGGTAACTTTTGCCCAATCTACCAGGTTCAAACAATTAATTCCAATCGCAACCGGAATCAAGTTCTTTGCCTTGGGGTCAATTGACCTTGACTCTGTTGTTGACCTATCTACGTTACTGAATCGATTTCAATTCCCCCTTTGCCGTCCTTGCCATCCCCTTGGCGATCGCCGTTATTGTTGCTGTAGGGATTAGCGAATAACCTTTCGGGGTCGAGGGCATCGGGATGGGTGGAAAATTGGGGCAATACTTCTCGAATGAAAGCGGCGGAAGCCTTGGAACGGTAACGGTTGGGGTTAATAATCACCGAAAGAACCCGGCGAATTTCCACATTTTTAATCGGGGCGATATGGAGCACATTCATCTCCAATTCCTTTTCGATCGCCGTGGTGGAGACGAAGGCCGCTCCCAAACCGGACTGCACCGCATTTTTAATCGCTTCGATGGAATTGAGCTCCATTTCAACTTTAAGGCGCTTGGGGTCAATTTCTCCCTGGCTCAACACCTTATCAATCACTTTGCGGATAGTAGATTGGGAATCAAGACTAATAAATTTAAGCTTGTATAGATCTTCCTTTTGGATTGTCTCTGCCTGGGCCAAGGGATGGAACACTGGCAAAATCAGGGCCAATTCGTCCTCCGCGTAGGGCAATACTGTCAAAGTTTCCTGCAACTCCGCCGGTACCTCGCCGCCGATAATGGCCAAATCCACCTGACCGTTGGCCACGCCCCAGGCCGTCCTGCGGGTTGAATGGACTTGCAATTGCACCGTTACATCGGGATATTTCTGCCGGAACATACCGATCATCCGGGGCAGGAGGTAGGTACCTGTGGTTTGAGAAGCCCCCACAATTAGGGTTCCCCCCTGCAAATTCTGTAAATCCTCGATCGCCCGACAGGTTTCTTGGCAGAGGGTAATAATTTTTTCGCCGTAATTGAGCAGTAAATGCCCCGCCTCCGTCAATTGAGCCTTGCGCCCTCCCCGGTCAAATAAAGGCACGCTCAACTGCTTTTCCAGGTTTTGCACCTGCAAACTAACTGCCGGTTGGGAAACGTACAATGTGTCTGCCGCCCGTTTAAAACTGCCTTCCGAGGCGATCGCCTTGAGGATGCGAAGTTGATCCAACGTGAACGGGATATCCGACATAGATCCAGCCAAACGATGAACAAGACAGGGAGAAAGACAGGGACAGCCCTATTGCACTGACAGTACCACAATTAGAGCCTTTACAACGGTATAGCCCAGGGTCTAATTCCCCGATGGGAGCCTAGTTACCATCAAGACTAATCTCGCTCAAAAAAGTTAATTTACTCTGACCGACGCAAAAAAGAGGGCAGTTAATTTACTCCCTCCCTTTGCAAAATCCACAAAATGGTGGTTATTGGCTTATTTTTACTACTCCGCTGAACTCTAACCCCGTGCTAAAGCATTCAGCGTTGAATACCCTAGCTACAGTCAAACTAACTGAGGGAAGCATTACTACGGTCATAGGTCGTACGGAAACTGGATTGGGGTTTGCCCTGTACAGTGGTCCAAAAATCTTTTTCGGCTTCCACGCCAATCTCAGCGGCAGCCCGAGACAACATAGACTGTTGACGGTTTTTAATAAATTGATGGTGGCGCATCATGAGAGCGCGGGCCTGTTGTTGAGTAGACATAGTGAATACCTCTTGACGATTGCTGAAAAAAGTTTTGGTTAATTACCCTCTTTAATATTTATAACACACAATTCTGTAACATTTTATACAGAAACAAAAATTTACATCCCTTTTTTTCTGATTCTCAATTCTCCAGTTAGTCCTATGCGCTATCGCTTTTACACCCTTGACGTGTTCACCGACCAACTTTTTGGTGGCAATCCCCTGGCGGTTTTTCCCGACGCCCAGGGTTTGACCGATGGGCAAATGCAGAACATTGCCGCAGAAATCAATTATTCCGAAACCGTGTTTGTGTTGCCTCCAGCGACGGCAGTGGGGAATTTCCGCCTAAGAATTTTTACCCCCAAAACAGAATTAGATTTTGCGGGGCACCCCACCATTGGGGCCGCCTATCTGTTGGGTTTACTCCAGCCCCCCAGCCCTTTAGTCACCACTACTTGGCAGTTGGAAGAGCCAGTGGGCCTAGTGCCTGTCACTCTCCACTACGATCAAGGACAGTTGATACAAACGGAATTAACCGTGGCTCAACTTCCTCAAACCCAGGGGTCCGCCCCATCCGGCCAGGATTTGACCCTGCTTTTAGGGCTATCCATTGATCAACTACAGCAAGGGGAGTATGAAGCAAAAGCCTATTCCTGTGGGTTGCCCTTTTTATTTATTCCCTTAGTGGATGAGGAGGCGTTAAACGGAATTAGTTTTAACTTGGCGGTTTGGCAAGACCTATTGGCGGATCAATGGGCCCATTGCGTTTATTGTCTGGCCCCAGCGGATCCTGCCCTAGGTTTATTAGATAACAAGTTGATCCATGGGCGGATGTTTGCCCCTGGTTTAGGCATTGCCGAAGATCCGGCCACCGGCTCCGGGGTAGCGGCTCTGGGAGGTTACCTGGGCGATCGCCTGGGAGCATCAGGGCAATATCACTGGCAGATTGAACAAGGCCAAGCTTTGGGAAGACCCAGCCAATTACAGTTAACTGTGGTGAAGGAAAATCAAGCGATTACGGCAGTGAAAGTGGCCGGGCGATCGGTTTTAGTATCGGAAGGTTTGATGAATTTGGGAGATTAGAAAAGAGTTAGGGAGGTGTCACCCCTGGGGACAGAAATTTTTCTTCTTTCCTTACCCCAACCCCACTGAAAAAGGGATTTACCCATAGGTTGCTTGGACAACTGGGAAAAAACCGGGAGGATTGTGATAGGATGATTGGTCGGACGCGGACGTGGCGGAATTGGTAGACGCGCTAGATTTAGGTTCTAGTGTCTTTGGCGTGGGAGTTCGAGTCTCCCCGTCCGCATTAAAAAACGAAGTTAATGTTCCACCCTAGGGGTAAACATTAGGTAAACCTGTCCAGGGTGCGGTATTGGATTGCTTCCGCCAGATGGGATGCTTGGATATGATCCGATTGGCTTAGATCAGCAATGGTGCGGGATACCTTTAAAATTCGGTCCATGGCCCGGGCGGAGAGCCCCAGTTTTTTAATTGCTCCTTCCAGCAGTTGACGGCAGTTTTCATCCAACTGACAAAATTGACGTAATTGTCCCGCCTGCATTTCGGCATTACAACTAATTTTTGAGTCTTTGCTAAATCTGGCGATCGCCATGGCCCTGGCCTTGGCCACCCTTTGTCGCACTGGTTCTGAATTTTCTCCCTGGCCTTGGCTGGTCATTTCCTCCGGCTTAAGGCGGTTCACCGCCACCTGTAAATCAATGCGGTCCATCAGGGGGCCAGAAAGCTTAGACCAATACATTTCTCTCTGGCGGGGAGAACAGGAACAGGCTTGAATTGGATCGCCAAAATAACCACAGGGACAGGGATTGGTGCTGGCAATAAGGGTAAATTGGGCAGGAAACATGATGGTTTGCTTGGTGCGGGAAATGGTAACTTGCCCGTCCTCCAAGGGTTGACGCAAAAATTCCAACACATTGCGTTTAAATTCTGTCAATTCATCTAAAAACAGAACCCCTCGATGGGCCAAGGAAATTTCCCCCGGCCGGGGAAAGCTACCGCCTCCCACTAGGGAAGGGCCGGAAGCCGAATGGTGGGGACTGCGAAAAGGGCGCTGACGAATTAACTGCCCCCGTTCCTTCAGCAATCCTGCTACGGAATGGATTTGGGACACTTCCAGTGCTTCTTCAAAATGGAGCGGCGGCAGAATACCCGGTAAACGCCTAGCCAACATGGTTTTACCACTGCCCGGTGGCCCGACAAAAATCAAGTTATGGCCCCCCGCAGCGGCAATTTCTAAGGCTCTCCGGCCATGGGATTGCCCTTTCACGTCTTTTAAATCCAGGCAAGGTAGGGGCATGCTCCACTGTTGCTTGGCATCCTGGGTATTAACTGGGGTGAATTTTTCCGGTGCTCCAAGAAATTCCACCACGTCTTTAATATGGTCGAAGCCGTAGACTTTTAAGCCCTGCACCACGGAGGCTTCCAAGGCATTACCGGACGGTACTACTATGCCCGCTAGACCCATTTTTTGTGCTGTGGCCGCAATGGGAAGAACCCCGGCGATCGCCCTTAAACTGCCATCTAGGGACATTTCTCCTAAAAACAAATAATCCCCCAACAGTTGGGCATCCACCTGTTCCGATGCTGCAAGGACGCCAATGCTAATGGGGAGATCGAAACTGGGGCCTTCCTTTCGTAAATCCGCCGGGGTGAGGTTAATGACAATGCGTCGTACTGGAAAAGCAAAGCCCGCATTTTTTAACGCCGCCTTGACCCGTTCCCGAGATTCCTGCACTGCCGTATCTGGTAGTCCCACCACGGCGATCGCCGGTAACCCAGCGGAAACGTCCACTTCCACTCCGACCTTGATGGCATCAATGCCCAACAGGGAAGCACTCCAAACCCTTGCTAACATAATCGACCCATAAACTCAGTTCACTTAGCCTGATTTTATCTATCAAGATAGCATGGGAAAATTTTCACTAAAGCTCTCCCACCCTGGAGGTCGACAATGGGTTCTAAGTCTAGCCAGCCAGGGAGATAACTACTCTGCTTAAAGGCAACCAAAATTACTTAGCGCCATAGAAAAAAGCAATTTCCTTATCTTTAAGGGGGGCAAAGCCAGCGTCAATTAATTTTTGGTCTAATTCTGCCTGGGCAATGTGCTTGGCTCCAATGCGGACAATGCGGGAGCGCATAGTATTACTAACCCCACTACGTTGCCGCCCTGCTTCCAAGCCCATCACTTGATGATAGAGTTCCAGTTTGGCTGGGGGAATGGCACTGCCATCAAAATCAATGCCAGCGGCGATCGCCTGGTCAATGGCATCGGCTCCTTTGGTTGTATTAACCATAATCAATATTACCCTCGAGTTATTTTGCTTTAATTATCCTAGCGAAAAAAGGTCACTAAAATCACCAATATCCGCCAGATAATTGCCACGATTAAATCAAATCAGTGCCATCAATAAATATCATTAATCTCCACCTGGCTAGATGATTAATAATCTAGTGACTGTGGTGATGGGAGCAATAAACCCATGCGGCCGGATGATTGAGATAATGCTCCTTTTTCCAAATCGGTAATCTCAATTTAATTTGGTCAATAACATACTGAGTGCCTTGAAAAGCGGCTTGGCGATGGCTAGCCACTGTCCCCACCCACACCGCGGTTTCCCCTATTTTTAAATGGCCACTCCGATGGATGGCGATCGCCTGGTGAAGATCATATTTTTCCTTAGCTTCAGTAATAATTTTAAAGCCCTCGTTAATGGCTAACTCCTGATAAACCTGGTATTCCAAAGAGTTAACTTGTTTGCCATCATTGTGATTTCTGACCCAACCGGCAAAAGTTACCAAGGCTCCAGCCTGGTCATACTCTAAAGCCGCAATTAAAGGTTGGGTATTAATCGGTTGGTCACTAATGTCAAATAAAGCTAAAGCCATGGAAATTAGCCCCCAGCAACGGGGGGGATAAAAACGATAGTGGACTGGTCTAAAATTATATTTTCCATGGTGGTAAATTCATCATTGACTGCAACTTTTACTTGAGTAGAAGACAAATTAAATCTATAACGCTCCGACAATAAATCATAAAGTTCTCGGTAGGTATTTAGATCGGTGATTAAATTTTCCTCCGCAATCTTGGCCTGTTCCTGGAGAGAAGCAAAATACCTTAACTTAATTGATTTGGGCATAATCTTCTGGGCTATTGACGTTGGCAATGTCAAGTAAATTGTCAGGCTTGATCAATTGATAATCTGCCATTTGTAAAATTTTAACTGGACAATGTAAACTGATACGTTTCGCTTTAGTAAATAATTTTAGGGCAAGGGGAGTGTAAAGGCCACACAACGCTTCGGGAAAACCTTGATCAGCATTTTCGTAGCAAGTTGCCACCAAATCTTGGCGGGCATGGGCAATTAGCTTTTCTATCATTGTACTATTAATGTAGGCCAAATCACAGGCAATAATTAGCCAATTAACCCGGGGATAGCTCTGCAACGCCGTTAAAATTCCCGACATCGGCCCCACACTTTCTCCTTCGTCAACTAAGGTAGGTAAATTTTCTAACGCAGTGCCTTGCCACTGGCCGGGACGAGCAGAAAGGAAAACTTGTTCGCAGTATTTTGATAACAAATTATAGATATATTGCCCATGGGGTTGCCCTTGATAATTAATTAACGCCTTGTCCTTACCCATGCGTTTGCTTTTTCCGCCGGTCAACACTAAACCGTAGAGAGGAGTTTGCTTTTGCTTAATATCGGCTTTGCCACCGGTCTTTTCTATTAATTGAGTGTTTTTGATGATAATTTCTGAGCTGATGGATTTACACATATCATAAATGGTTAATGCCGCCACGGAGACTCCACAAAGGGCTTCCATTTCTACCCCAGTTTTGTAATTAGTGTTAACAGCACATTGCAAAATTATCTCCAAATAATCTTGTCCTTGATCAACAATTTTGACATCAAATTTACAGCCATGGATTGGTAAGGTATGGCAAAAGGGAATCAGATCCGCTGTTTTTTTCACTGCCATGGTGCCAGCAATAATCGCTGTTTGAATCACTGGCCCTTTCTTCAGAACAATTTCCTGCCCTGTTAAATAATCTTTGATGGCCTTAGGTAACTGCACTATGCACTGGGCCACCGCCCGGCGATCGCCAGCTACTTTTTGACTAATATCAACCATGCGGGGCTGTTGATTTTCGTCGAGATGGGTAAACATTTATCCTCCAATTTGATGCATGGCATGGCTAACTTCGGGGGGTCGCAAATAGGGCTTCATTCCCAGTAATTGCCAGTAAATTTGCTGACGTTCCAATGGCGAAAAGTTGCGAATGTTAACCCCTTCATTTTTGAGTAAACAAGCCCGTAGAGTACCATCTACCGATAGCCGCCAACGGGAACAATGACCGCAAAATGGCTGGGATTCAGAGGCAATAAAACCGATTACGCCCCCACAGCTAGTGCTATAACGAAATGCCGTAGCGTCCAAGGCCGATTGGATTGGCTTCAAACTATATTTTTGTTGAATTTTTGTCAGCAACTCTTGGGCAGAAATAAATGTTCTTTCCTGCTGTTGACAGGCATATCCAATGCGCATAATTTCCAAAAATCTAATCTCCATATCCCACTGCTTAGCATATTCAATCAAATCAAAAATTTCCTGATCATTAATCCCCCTCATTACCACCGTATTGAGTTTGATCTTAAATCCTTGATGATGAGCTAATTCGAGATTACGAAGGATTATTTTCAGGTAATTGCCATGGGTGATTTCCCGAAAAGTTTTAACATTTAAACTATCGAGACTAACGTTTAAATCCAGAATATTATTTTCCCTAAGGGTATCCAAATGTCGATCTAGAACAATACCATTGGTGGTCAAACCAATTTTTTTAAGTTTTAATTGACCAATGGCTCGGGCAATTTCGGCGAAGTTACTTCTCAGCAAAGGTTCTCCTCCGGTTAGGCGGACTTCTTCCAAGCCAAATTCAATTAATTCTCCAACAATTTCCCCATATTCCTGACAAGATAAATAAGTCGATTGATCAAGAAATGTTGCGTCCACTGGCATACAATAATGGCAACGCAAATTACACTGATCCGTGAGGGAAACCCTCAATTTACGAATGCGGCGGCCATAATTATCAACTAAGGTCTGGGACATGGGCAATGCTAATTCTACCAGGCATAAAAAGGAAAACATTCTCCAGCCTGAAAATATGCTTGGTGCTGAGGTAGTTCCAAAAAGCCATCACTGTTAGCTAGGGCAATAAATTCCCCGGAGTTTTTGACAGGCAATGGCTCAGCTTTAATCACTGCTTGGGGAGTATAACTTCGCTTAACAGGTAAAAAATAGGTCAAATCTTTTTTAAAAGTAAAATCCCTAGTTAACTGGGCGCAGATTGGAGGATTATCCAAAAAGTAGCGATGTAAACAAACAAGGCTAGAAATAGGATTTCCAGGCAGACCAATAATAACAGTTTTAGTCTGATGATCAACACCAAAATACATCGGCTTACCGGGCTTTTGGGCCACGCCATGGATATATTTAGTTACGCCTAGCTCAGACCAGACCTTTGGTAAATAGTCAAATTTACCTTTAGAAATGCCACCGGAATAAATCAGAATGTCATACTCTAGTTTAGCCCGTTGGTAATGGCTAATAATTACCTCTTGATCATCAGCTAAGTGATTCAAATTTAGATTCTGAAACCCTCGACTTTGTAGGGATACTTGGAGTCCATAAAGATTAGAACGACGTAGCTGATGAGCTTCTGGTTTTTGAGTAACTTCCACCAATTCATCTCCGGTGGAAATAATTTGGATGCGGGGCGTTTGCTTAACTTTGACTTTAGTTTTCCCAAAGGAAGTAATGATGCTCCAAGCGGGGCCGTTTAACTTTGAGGCAGATTCTAAAATAACTGTTTCTGATCGGCAATCACTAGCTTTTGAGTGAATAAATTCCCCTGGATTTCTTGACCGGAGATCAACAATTTTCACCTGATGATCGGCGATCGCCACCTCTTCGTAGGGAATAACTAAATCACAATTCTGGGGTAGTAGGGCCCCCGTCATCACCTCTAAGCAACCGGACTGGTCCGGCAAAATACATTGGCGATCGCCTGCGGCCACCGTCCCTAAAAGCTTGAACTGGCGACGGCCCTGGTTATATTCTGACCAAGCCAAGGCAATGCCATCCATCATTACCCGATCGCCAGGGGGATAATCCCGGTCGGCCTCAATGGATTCCGCCAGAACTAGCCCATAGCTACCATCAAAATCCATGGTAGTGTCACCAAAATCCGGCCAATGGGCTTGGATAATTTCAACAGCGGCGGCAACGGAAATCATTTCGGACGCTCCCCATTACCATTTCTTGTAGGGTAGGAATTTACCATTCATCGTCACTTTAACCCGATCGCCCTTGGGATCTGCTTCTTTTTCCACATCGAGGGTAAAGTCGATGGCACTCATGATACCATCCCCAAATTTTTCATGGATCACTTCCTTCATGGGCATGCCATAGACCTGCATGATCTCATAAAAGCGATAAATGAGGGGATCCGTGGGCACAACTGGCCCCAGCCCTTTAACCGAAGGAGCCGTCAGTTCGGGCACAAGCTCTTCACTCAAACTCAGACATTGCAGGAGTTTCTTGGCCTCATCAAAGGAAGCACTAGCCTGTCGATAAATCACAGCGGCAATCCAGACTTCATCCCGTTCGAGCAATTGCTCTAAATCGGCGAAGGTAACTCCCTTGACTTTTTTCGCTTCCAGAAGTTTTGTCGTAATAGCAGAAATTTCAGTGCTCGACATGGATTTCTCCTTATTAATTAAATAATTTCAATTCAACGGAATTAATTTTCGGACTACAGATTGACCCGCCTATCCAAGGACCATGGCCACCCAGGAAAATCTACCGCCATGGGGTTCTGACGGGAAAAGCCCAGAGAGTACTACTGCCGATAAATCTGGAGATGTTATCGATGGCCGAGTTAACCAGAACTTGGGTGCTAAAATCAACGCCGCACTGCACCAAATTGTTCAATTAAAATTTTGGCCAGCAAAGGTTGGAGTTCATCACAGGGAATGCTCTTATGGACACAGGTTCCCAAATGGGCATCTTTACCCACTTTCCCCCCTAGGTAAACGTCTGCCCCGTCCACTGTTTTGCCATCTTTGCGCACCTTTGTACCCATCAAGCCGATGTCTGCCACCTGGGGTTGGCCACAGGAGTTGGGGCATCCAGTCCAATGGATCCGCACTGGGCTCGGCACAGTAAGTTCTTTTTCCAACGCCTCCACCATGGCCAAGGCTCGATTTTTCGTTTCGATCAGAGCGAATTTACAAAACTGCGCCCCCGTACAGGACACCACCGATCTTTTTAGGTTGTCAGGATTAACCTTAAATTTATCCAGTAAAGGTTCCGCTAAAAGTGCTTCAAGTTTTTCGTCGGGGACATTGACCAAAATTAGATTCTGTTCCACCGTCAGCCGCACTTCCCCACTGCCGTAGCTTTCCGCCAAACGGGAGAATTCAAAAAAGTCATTGGCATAGAGACGGCCCACCGGCACATGGAGTCCCACATAGTTTAACCCCATCTGTTTCTGGGGATGCACTCCCAAATGATCCCGCTTATCCCAGTCCAACTCATCCTTGGGAGCCGCTGTTAACAAGGGAAAAGACAACTTAGCGGCCACTTCTTCCCGAAATTTAGCTACCCCCCATTCATCAATTAGCCACATGAGGCGGGACTTTTGGCGGTTAGCCCGCAAACCATGATCCCGATAAACTTCCAAAATAGCTCGGCACAGATCCACCACCTGTTGATCCGGTTGTACCCAAGCATCCAGGGGAATGGCCGCCTCACAACGACGGGAGGAGAAAAAGCCCCCTACCACCACGTTGAATCCTAAAATTCCTTCCCGATAGGCCGGCACAAAGGCCACATCGTTAATTTCTGCGTGGACAGAATTATCCCGACTTCCTTCAATGGCAATGTTAAATTTCCTGGGCAAGTTAGTAAATTCGGGATTACCCTGACCGCCATTGGTGATCATGTCCTGTACCCGTTGCACCAGGTCTCTGGTATCAATCAATTCATCCTTTTCCAACCCTGCCACCGGGGAGCCAGTAATGTTACGCACATTATCCATCCCGGACTGGACAGAGGTCAGGCCACAGCTTTCCAGCTTGCTAAAAATATCGGGAAT
The DNA here is from genome assembly GCF_014698605.1 of Synechocystis sp. FACHB-383. Classification (NCBI taxonomy): domain Bacteria; kingdom Bacillati; phylum Cyanobacteriota; class Cyanophyceae; order Synechococcales; family Merismopediaceae; genus Synechocystis; species Synechocystis sp. FACHB-383. The sequence continues at coordinate 28,795 of NZ_JACJTJ010000031.1, forward strand.
ATCTTCAATTTTGATGCCCCGAATCTGCAAATTTTGCCTGGTGGTGATGTCCCCATTGCCCCGATCGCCGTAGCGGTCAATAATGTCGCCAATGACATGCAACTGCTGACTGGTGAGCAAGCCGTGGGGAATGCGAAAACGGAGCATGAACTCCCCGGGGGTAACAGGGCGAAAAAAAATGCCCAACCACTTCAAGCGTAGATCCCGGTCCTCTTCGGGGATGTTTTCCCAACCAATCTGGGCAAAATGCTCCAACTCAGCCCGGACAGCCAAACCATCTTTGGTTGCCTTAACGGTCTCAAATTTATTAGCCACAACGCTTCAAGCCAGATAACAGTAGAAATCACTATAGGGTTCCCATTTCGTTAAATTTTGTAACGTAAATTACACTCAGCCTACCTATATGCGGTTTGTGCATTTAGCCTATGCATTAACTTTTGTTGGAATATCGAGCCGATAATTTGGTATTCCAGCCCATGGAATGGACGATAATTGGGGATGTCAATGTAGTATCGAAAGACTTACCCCAGGTTTTTGTTGGTAATTCATGGTTCAATTTCAACCCAGTGATAAAGGCGAACTGATTTGGTCGGTGGCGGATCTCCTGCGGGGAGACTATAAGCAGTCCGATTATGGCAAAGTTATTCTGCCGATGACGGTCCTACGGCGGTTGGATTGTGTGTTGCAACCCACCAAGGAAAAGGTATTGGGCTATTTACCGAAGGTAGAGAAGCTATCGGATAGTGCTAAGGATGTCACCCTAAATAAAATTGCGGGGCAAAATTTCCATAATCGCAGTCAGTTTGATTTTGCCAAGCTCATTGCTGACCCGAATAATATTGCGGCCAATCTCCGGAATTACATTAATGGTTACTCTGCCTCGGCACGGGAGATTATTGAGTATTTCAATTTTGAGGCTCAGATTGATCGCATGGATGACCCCAAAGCGGACATTCTGTTTCAGGTGGTAAAACGCTTTGCGGAAATTGACCTTAGTGCCATGACCTCCATGGATATGGGGTATGTGTTTGAGTACCTGATTCGGAAGTTTGCGGAACTTTCTAATGAGACGGCGGGAGAGCATTTCACCCCACGGGAAGTCATCAAGTTGATGGTGAATGTTCTCTTTGACGGCGATCGCCAAGCTTTGACCCAGAAAGGCATCATCAAAACGCTCTATGATCCTGCCTGTGGCACTGGGGGAATGTTATTGATCGCCGAACAGCACCTAAACGACTTTAACCCCGATGCCAAGTTGGAGGTGTTTGGGCAGGAGATTAACCCAGAGTCCTACGCCATCTGTAAATCGGATATGTTGATCAAGGGTCAGAACCCCAGCAATATCAAGTTTGGTAATACGTTCACGGTGGATGGTCTGCGGGAAGAGCGGTTTGATTATCTGCTCTCGAATCCGCCGTTTGGGGTGGACTGGAAAAAAGCCGAAAAAGTGATCAAAACGGAAGCGGAAAAGTCGGGGTTTGCGGGACGGTTTGGGGCCGGTTTACCCCGAATTAATGATGGATCGCTGTTATTTCTTCAGCACATGATCTCGAAGATGAAGCCGGAAGCGGATGGGGGAAGTCGCATCGGCATTGTGTTCAATGGTTCCCCACTGTTCACGGGGCAGGCGGGTGGTGGCGAGAGTAATATCCGTCAGTGGATTATTGAAAATGATTGGTTGGAGGCGATTATTGCCTTGCCGGATCAGCTTTTTTATAACACTGGGATTTCCACCTATATCTGGATTCTCAGTAATGATAAAAGTCCGGAGCGACGAGGTAAAGTGCAGTTGATTAATGCCACGGGCAGTAAAGATGAGGAGTTAATCGCTGAGGGTGATCGCGCTTTTAATCGTTTCTGGGAAAAGATGTCCCGTTCTTTGGGCAACAAACGCAAGCAGATTCCTGAGAATGGCGAAACGAAGGGCATCGGGTTTATCACCAAGCTCTATGGGGAGTTTCAGGAAAGTGAATTTGTCAAAATTTTTCCCAATGAGTTTTTTGGTTATTGGCGGGTGACAGTGGAGCAACCGGAGCGGGATGATAATGGCAAGGTGAAAAAGTCGAAGGGTAAACCCAAGGCGGATACATCGTTACGGGATTATGAGAATATTCCTTTCCTACGGGAGGATGACCAGGGACGATTAGTACCGCAAACCATCGAGGAATATTTTGAGCGGGAAGTTAAACCCCATGTCCCTGATGCTTGGATTGATGAGGGCAAGACCAAGACCGGTTATGAGATTAATTTCACCAAATATTTTTATGAGTTCAAACCGTTGCGGAGTTTGGCGGAAATTCGGGCGGATATTTTGAACCTGGAGCAGAGTAGTTTGGAGCTAGAGAAGGGGGTATTGAGTTAGGCTATGGCTATAGTGAGAGGTTAAGTTAATGGATAAATTAGTTTTATATCGGCAATCTATTCAACAGCTTTTATCTGGCTATGTGGGAGATGAAAAACAGAATACTTATTATGAATGCCAATTAATTTTTGATGAAAAGAACGATCATTATTTGTGGCTTGATCTGGGCTGGAATGGCTCTCAACGGATTTATTTTACGATTATTCATTTTGATATTAAGGACGGCAAAATCTGGCTTCAGCACAATGCGACGGATCTTAATCCTGCGGAGGATCTGGTGGCGATGGGGGTAGAGCGACAGAATATTGTTTTGGGGTTACAGGCTCCCCACAAGCGTCCTTATACTGATTATGGGGTGGCTTAATTTATGGATATAACTAAAAGATCTAAGATGCTTGATTTTCAATATATTCAAGAAGCCTTAAGGGCAAATCTTGGACAATTTGAACGGAGCTATGCTGTAAAGTCTCTGGGGGTTTTTGGCTCATTTGTTCGAGGAGAAGCAACACAAATTAGTGATCTGGATCTGTTGGTGGAGTTCGAGGGAAAGCCAACGTTTCGGCATTATATGGATCTGAAGTTTTTTCTTGAGGATTTGTTTGATCGGAGGGTTGATTTGGTTATTAAGGAAGATATCAAACCGGAAATCAGGGAGCGTATTTTAAGGGAAACTGTTTATGTCTCGTGAACTTCGTTTATATTTGGCTGATATTATTCGCAGTATTGATAAAATTAATGTTTATCTAGGAAATATGGGTTATGATGATTTTTCTGGGGATGAAAAAACGATTGATGCGGTGGTGCATAATTTACAGATAATCGGTGAAGCAACTAAACAAATTCCTGAATCATTACGACAACAATATCCCGATATTCCTTGGCGACAGGTGGCGGGTTTGAGGGATGTTATTGCCCATACTTATTTTATGATTAATTCTGCAATCATTTGGGATATTGTTAAGATTGAGTTAGAACCGCTACGGGAGCTAATTACTTTGATATTAGGTAATGAGACTTTAGAATTTTAGGGGTGGCTTAGTTATGGAAGTTATTCGCTCAATTGACATGGTTCAAGATGGTCAGGTTGTATTAAATCTACCGTCGGAATGGTCAGGACAACAGGTGGAGGTCATTGTTTTAACAAAGCAAAAGCCTTCTTCAAAGAGAAAGATTATGAGAGGGGCATTACGGCAATATGCAAAGCCAGAATTAATTCCTTTGGAGTCTGATGTTTGGGAACGAGCTAATTTCGTTTTAGGGGGTGGACAGTGATAGAACGGCACGAAAAGTATAAGAATAGTGGCATTGCTTGGCTCGGTGAGATTCCCGAACATTGGGAAGTCATTAAATTAAAGTATATAGGTGAATCAATAATTGGCATGACGTATAGTCCTGATGATGTTGTACCAAATCAAGGAACGCTAGTTTTAAGATCTTCAAATATTCAAGATGGAAAGTTAAGTCTTAATGACTGTGTATATATTCAAAAAGATATTCCTGATAAATTAAGAGTTAAAAAGGGAGATATATTAATTTGTTCAAGGAATGGAAGCAGGGCATTAATTGGCAAAAATATTACAATTGATGAAGCTACTGAAGGTCAAACTTTTGGAGCTTTCATGACTGTTTTTAGAACTGAGTTGTCAGAGTTTGTTTCAAAATATTTTAATTCTCAAGTTTTTAATGGTCAGTCAGGCTTATTTCTTACAGCAACAATAAATCAGTTAACAATTAATACAATTAATAACTTTTTCATTGCCTTACCACATCCCGAAGAGCAAGGGGCGATCGCCGCATTTCTCGACCGCAAAACCGCAGAGATTGACGAACTGATCGCGCAAAAGGAAAGACTGATCGAACTGTACGAGGAAGAGAAAACCGCCATTATCAATGAGGCTGTCACCAAAGGCATTAACCCCGATGTCAAATTAAAGCCCAGTGGTATTGATTGGCTCGGCGATATTCCCGAACATTGGCAGATTGTTCCAATGACAAAATATTTAGATAGTATCGTTGATTATCGAGGTAGAACACCCAAAAAAATTGATACCGGATTATTCCTAGTTACTGCAAAAAATATTAAAGGCGGAATTATTGATTATTCTTTATCTGAAGAATACGTTGATAGATTAGATGCTCAATCTTTGTTAGATAGGGGTACTCCAGAAATTGGAGATGTTTTATTTACAACTGAAGCACCATTAGGAGAAGTAGCAAATATTGATAGAGAAGATATTGCTTTAGCTCAAAGAGTTATTAAATTCAGAGGCAAAGAGAAAGTGCTTGACAATTACTTTTTAAAGTATTGGTTGATGTGTAATTCATTTCAACAAGACCTATACACTTATGCTACTGGTTCAACAGCCTTGGGTATTAAAGCTAGTAAATTACCCAAATTATTACTTTTACTTCCACCCCTCGAAGAACAAAGGGCGATCGCCGCTTATATTGAAAAAGAATGCGCTCGAATTGATGCCAAGATAGCTAAAACCAAACGCATTATCGAACTCCAGAAAGAATACCGCACCGCCCTGATTAGCGAAGCCGTCACAGGCAAAATCAAAGTCCCTGAATTAGTTGCCTAAAATACAACGATGGATAAACAACAGACAATTGTTTCACCCCCACCAACTTCAGAAAATGTTCTCCAAACTCTGAGAGAATATCCAAACCTCTTTGAAAAATTTCATATCAAAACCCTCGCCCTTTTTGGTTCAATCGCCAATGACTGTGCCACAGCAGAAAGTGACTTAGATTTCCTTGTCGAATTTAGCACTGAAACAACCCTCAGCCTTTACATGGATCTTAAATTTTTTCTAGAAGAGATTTTTAATAAACCCGTAGATTTAGTTACCAAAAAATCCCTAAAAGAAATTATTCGCGAACAAGTATTAAGCGAGGCAAAATATGTCTAGAAGCCTCAAACTTTACCTTGATGATATTTTGATTGATATTCACAAAATTACTGCTATGACCAAACAACAAATCCTTGAACTTCTCACCCAAAGCAAAGCCTTACTTCAGGAGCAGTACGGTGTAGCACAGTTAGCCCTTTTTGGATCAACCGCTAGAGATACAGCCACAGAAAAAAGCGATATCGATATTTTGATTAGCTTTGAAGGAAAAGCCACCGCAAAAAGATACTTTGGCGTATTGTTTTACCTCGAAGATCTCCTCAATCGTCCCGTTGACCTTGTGACAGAAAATGCTCTGCGTCCCGAACTAAAACCCTACATTGACGCAGAAAAAATCTATGTCTAGTAACACCCCAGAAAGGGCATGGCGATTTTACATTGATGACATGATTCATTTTGCTGAGAAAGTCCAACGCTATACCCAGAGCCTAGACCAAGACAGCTTTATTCAAAGTGAACCCTACTACGACGCAACCCTCAGAAACATAGAACTGATTGGTGAAGCTGCAAACCATATTCCCCAAGAAATTCATAAACAATATCCCAAAATCCCTTGGCGACAAATTATCGCAACCCGAAACCGCATTATTCATGACTATCTCGGCATAGACGACGACATTATCTGGAGCATTATCACCGACGAAATCCCCGTGCTACTCCTAGAACTTCAAAACCTAAAACAATCCTACTCAGATTAAATCCCATGAGTCTCACCTCAGAAGCCACCTTTGAAAGTGCCATCATTGAAAACCTGATTGAATTTGGTGGCTATCATCAAGGCAACGCGAAAGATTACAGTCCCGACACCGGATTTTCCCAAACAGAACTGATTCAATTTCTCCAGACGAGCCAACCCAAACAATGGGAAAAACTCACCAAAATCCATGGCGCAGATATCGATACCAAAATTATTCAACGCCTGAGCAAAGAAATGGAGTTGCGCGGTTCCCTCGATGTGATCCGCAATGGCATGACTGACTACGGCGTAAAGTTTAAACTCGCTTACTTCCAACCCGAATCCGGACTAAATCCCGACACCATCAAGCTTTATCAGCAAAACCGCCTCACCGTCACCCGCCAAGTTTATTTCAGCAGTAAAACCAAACAATCCATTGATTTAGTCCTTGCCCTAAATGGGATTCCTGTTGCGACCCTAGAACTCAAAAACCAATTCACCGGTCAAAATACCGCCAACGCCAAGAAACAATATAACGACACCCGTGACCCCAAAGAATTACTCTTTGCCTTCAAAAAACGGGCTTTGGTGCATTTTGCAGTGGATGACGAAGAAGTTTATATGACTACCAAAATCGACGGCGATCGCACCTATTGGCTACCCTTCAACAAAGGCTTTCAACATGGACAAGGCAACCCTACCAATGGCGAAAATTATCGCACCGCCTATCTCTGGGAAGACATTTTAAGCAAAGATAGTTGGTTGGAAATTATCGGAAAATTTGTCCATCTTCAAGTCGAAGAATATGAATTTGAAGGACGTACCTGTAAAAAAGAAAAATTGATTTTTCCCCGTTTTCACCAACTCGATGTCGTCCGCAGATTAACCGACCATGCTAGAGGCAATGGCGCAGGACAAAATTACCTAATTCAACATTCCGCCGGTTCTGGTAAAAGTAACTCGATCGCCTGGCTTGCCTACCGTTTATCTGGACTGCATGACGAGGAAGACGAGCGTATTTTTAACAGTGTTATTGTCATTACCGATCGCCTAGTCCTCGATAGTCAACTCCAGGAAACGATTTACCAGTTTGAACATAAATCCGGCGTTGTCCAAAAAATTGATCAAGACTCCACCCAACTCGCAGAGGCGATCGCCAACAGTGCCAATATCATCATTACCACCCTGCAAAAATTCCCCTATGTCATCGATAAAGTAGGCGAATTACCCAACCGCCACTATGCCGTCATCATTGACGAAGCCCACAGTTCCCAAGGGGGAGAATCTGCCAAAAAACTGAAAGAAGTCCTTGCTGCCAAAACTCTTGAAGAAGCAGTTAACGAAGAACAAGCCTTTGACTACAGCAGAGAAGATGACATTAATGAAGCCGTAGAAAAATCTGCCGCCACCCGTGGTCAGCAAAACAACCTCTCATTTTTTGCCTTTACCGCTACCCCCAAAGCCAAAACCCTCGCCATTTTCGGACAGAAAAACAGGGAAGGAAAACCAGAACCCTTTCACCTATATTCCATGCGCCAAGCCATTGAGGAAGGGTTTATCCTCAATGTCCTCCAAAATTACATTACCTATCAGCGATTTTTCCGCCTCTCCAAAGCCATTGAAGATGACCCCGAACTCAATAGGAAAAAAGCAGCCAAGGCGATCGCCCGATTTGTGAGCCTACATCCCCATGACCTTTGCCAAAAAACCGAGATTATCATTGAGCATTTCCGCCAATCCGTCATCCACAAAATCGGTGGTAAAGCCAAAGCGATGGTGGTGACATCCTCTCGACTCCATGCCAAACGGTACTTTGACAGCTTTAAGCAATACATCAAAGAAAAAGGCTATGACAAGGAAATGAAGGTATTGGTTGCTTTCTCTGGCAAGGTGAAAGACTCCGAATTTCCTGATGAAAGATACCCTGACGGCGTGAGCGAACCCCAGTTAACCGGATTTGGCATTAAGGAACTGCCGCAGATTTTTGAGCAAGAGGAATACAAAATTCTGATCGTTGCCGATAAATACCAAACCGGCTTTGATGAACCCCTACTCCACACCATGTATGTAGATAAACGCTTGTCAGGAGTGAAAGCCGTCCAGACCTTATCACGCCTCAACCGGATCGCCCCCGGCAAAGAAGACACCTTTGTGCTGGATTTTGTCAATGATCGTGAAACCATCCTCGAATCCTTCCAACCCTACTATGAACTGACAACCCTTACCGAAGAACCTGATCCCAACCATCTCTATGACCTCAAGGGAAAACTAGACCAATACCAGATTTACTTAACCTCAGAAATCAATAGTTTCGCCAAGATTTACTTTGACCCCAAAACGAAGATCACCCCCAAAGTACAGGGACAACTCTACGCCATTTTGGAACCTGCCGGCGATCGCTATCAAGCCTTAGCAACAGAAGATCAACAGGACGAATTTAAGAAGAGCCTACGCACTTGGACAAAACTCTACGCATTTTTGGCCCAGATCATGCCCTTCCAAGACGCCGAACTAGAAAAATTCTTTGCCTATGGCAAATTACTTTTAACTAAACTCCCTAAACCCAGCCTCGGTGAAGCTGTCCGGTTAACCGATGAAATTGCCCTGGAATATTACCGTCTCGACAAAATCAAAACGGGGGCAATCGCCTTAGAATCCAATCGCGTCGGTGAGCTAACCGGAACCTACGATGCAGGCATGGCAAAATCGCAGGAAAAAAAAGCCCCACTGTCCATCATCATCGATAGGCTGAACGACCGCTTTGGCACAGAGTTTGAGGCAGCAGACCGACTATTTTTTGAGCAAATCGAAACTGAATTAGTCGGGGATGAAATGCTTAAAACCCAAGCCCAAGCCAATAAACTCGACACTTTTAAATTTGCTTTTGAAGAACGTTTTCTCGAAAAGCTCATTGAACGCATGGAACAAAATCAAGAAATTTTCGAGCGAGTCCTTGAAGACCCATCCTTTGGTGATTTGGTCAAAGAATTAATGATGAAAAATGTCTATACTCGCCTCAATCAAGATGAAGTTGCCTAGTTAATTGCATCGACGATCGCCGTAGGATCTACCAACGTTAAGACTTCCCATTCACTGATTGCCAGCAAAAATGGGGGAGTGCTGGGGAGTTGCGGTTCTCCCCTTGGCATTCTGAACTTGTTTTCCTACATCCCCTGGGGCACTGAAATACCTGGTAAAGCATTCAATTGAGCCGCCGTGAGAGGATTGCCACCAAACTGTTCTACGGACCAAGCCAAGGCTCCAGTCAGACCCGCATTGTAGTCGATCGCCACTTCATTGCTGATGTAATCATCCCGGGAATCGTTATAACTAAAATCATTGGCCGCAGTGGGGCCTCCCACCAAAGCACCGAATAAAACATGTTCATTGGGTAAACCGTTGCGGAAACCGTCCCAGCCGACCCCCGAGGCGGCCCGATGGTGGGGTTGTTGGGGGAAATCGTTGCCGTAACCCACCATATAGCTAGCATTACGGGGATTACTGCCCAAAATATAATCCACCGTATCCTGGGCCAACTGGGCATATTTACCGGTGGGATCAGTTAGACCATCCGAGTACACCGCTGCCAACATTGCCGTATTAGCTGCATACCGCAGAGAACCCCATTGACTGATGAATCGTAATCCACCGTCAGTGATTTGGACTCCATCGGTGCCATTGACCCAGGCATCTAACCAGCGGGTAACATCTTGTTTGATAGCTTGATTGCCGGTGTCTTGGGCTAGGATCACCGCCGTGGCATAGGAAGCATCGTCCCAATTGTGGGTCCAACCCCGGCTTAGACCGCCAATGTCGCTGTTGTAAATATTTAAGGCTTTTTGCAGATAAGCAGAACCATCTCCCCCCGCACTATTAACTGCCCGGGATAACCACGCTGCCCCATAGGCTAATTCGTCTTCGTAACCACTCCAGGAATTGTAATAGTTCCGCACTTCGGGAATGGAGTCGGAATATTTACCCCGGTACGTATCGGCAAATCGGTACAAAGATTGGGCATTAACTAACAATTCATCGGCATAGGCAACATCCCCCGCTTCTCGGAACAGAATGGAAGCTGCCGCTAGGGCCGCCGCCGATCCCGCCGCTACATCGGAACCAGGTTTATCGGGGGTGACTGCCATGGCTGGCCGAGCAATGGTTTGGCTTTCCGGAGCACTCCAGAGGGAATGATCTGCAGATACATTCCCCACTTGAGCGACAAAAAATACGGTTTCCCCATTGGCATTGGTGACGTGGGCTTTGAGCAAATAATCTGTTCCCCACCGTATGGTTGCGAGGAGATCATCCATTTGGCCGCTGGTTTGATAACCGTCGCTAAATTCAACGCCGCCCCAAGCCAAGGTGGTCAAAGTAGAAGCGAGGGGTAAACCAAATTTGCCGTGGTCCCCCGCATCGTGGTAGCCCCCAGTTAGGTCTAGGCTCAAACCCGCTTGCAAATTACCATTACTTTGTCCACCAAAATAAATGCCATCTCGCCCATCCCTCATGCCAGAATCTCCCCGCCAGTCAATCCGTTTCGTGGCTTCATCCAAGTCTCCTGAACGATTCGCTTCGTAAAACAGGAAGGATTTTTGTAAAGCTTCGCCGTAATTATGGTCCCCATTGGCGATCGCCGGCGGATCAACAGGATTGGGGTCAGGGTTAATCGGGTCAGTGGGGGGATTGGGATTAGTGGGAGTTCCCCCGGTATTACCCCCAGAACCGGCACCGGGCTGGCCGACAATACCACCACCGAGGAACAACAAATCAGCGTTTAAACTGCCATCATCACCGATCGCCGTGCCTTGGGTACCGTTAAAGCCAACTTTGACTGAACCGCCAGGGGCAATGGCCGCCGCCCATTCACTGCCGGTGACCACATAACGGGTAATGCCTCCGCCTAAATCCGTCCCCTGTACAGTGGCGCCCCAGGGACTACCGGAGATTTTATGCACCGTATCGAAGCTAAAGCTCCAACTATTAAGCCGTTTATTAGAGGTATTGGTTATGGTCAATTCCGCCGTAAAACCATTCCACCAACGATTGCCTGCCACCGTGACAGTAAAAGGACTACCCGGAGAAACGGGATCAGTGGGTGGAGGAGTAACTGGATCAGGGTCTGTTGCAGGAGGATTGGTAGTGCCTCCTCCCATGCCATCACCGGGGTCAGAACCATGGTCCATACCGCCGCCGTGGTCATGATCATGGTGACTGTGGTCATCGCCACTGCCATGGCCCCCAGCCCCACCGCTAAATTCTCCTCCGCCAATGGGGGTTAAGCCATTGCCCGGCCGACTCTGATGGCCGTCGGTAATTTGCCCTGCTGGGCCCTGGGGCGTAGCTAAACCAGTGCGACTGACAATGGTAACTTGATCGACAGTAATACCAAAAGCATCTTCCAACCGGTCTTCCACTACCTGGTCATGGTGAAATTCTAAATTGGCAGGAATCAGTTGACTGCGGGTAATCCCCACCAGCAATAGAGTCTGCCCCGTGGGTTGGGTGGCAATTAATAAACCCTCCGCCGTATCTGTAACTGTTAATCTTTCCCTGGTGCCGTAGTAGAGAAAGCTCAGCTTCATGGTGGCAGGGTCAAAATTTTCAATCCGTTCCTGCACCCCATACTCATGGGAACGAACATAAACTGTGTTGCTATTCCTAGCCCCCAAACCCAATTCCCAACTGAGGACTCCGCCAATGTCCTGGCGTAAATGCTCGTTTTGCACAATGCCAAAATTTGCTGCCGTCAGATCGGTAAAACTAACCCCCCGAATAATTTGGAACTCAGGCGTCCAAGCCCAGGGATTGATAATGGCCACTTCCCCAGTGCTGGTCTTACCAACGATCAGGTTGTGCACCGACACATCGCCAAAATCTAATCTATCTAGAGCCGGATTAAAACCAACAATATCGGCCGCCGCAGGATTAATCGCAAACACTCTGCCGGTGCCAGGATTCGGATTAGGGTCCACCACGGGATCGGTAGGTGTTACGGGATCGGGATCCACAACCGGATCAGGGATAGGATCTGGGTCGTGATGATGATGATCTCCCCCCATGCCCCCCGTATTGCCCCCAGCGTTAGTGAACAATAGGGCGGAGGTTAAAGAGCCGCTGTTACCGATCGCCGTGCCCTGAGTACCGTTAAAACCAATGGTGACAGAACCACCAGGGGGAATACTTGATGCCCAACCGGCCCCCGTGAGGGTGTAGCGGGTGATGCCATTGCCCAAATCTACGCTAGTGAACGTCGCCCCCCAGGGATTACCGGAAATTTTATGGACAGTGTCGAAGGTATAGGTCCAGTTAGTGAGGGGGGTGCTGGAGGTGTTGGTGATGGTGAAATCAGCGGTAAAACCGTTCCACCAGAGGGAGCCACCCACGGCTACGGTGAGGGGGGATAGGGTACTGGTACTGTTCATGGCGAGGAGCTTTAAAGGGGATGGGGATACTTTTTACAACTTAAGCAACAATCCCTGGAAACCTAAACCCTTCAGGTGGAGGGTTTTTAACTGGCTTTGGCTTAGTATTGACTCAATATTCCATCTACGCCTAAAGATAAATACACTAAATTTGACAGATTTTTTGGTCAGTAAACCTCATCTAAAACTATTTCTTCTTGTAAATTTTCTTGATTTTTCTCAAAATTAAATATGATGCGGCAATCATACTCAACACTGCAAGCCCAGGCACCAGATAATTTACCCTTTAGTTTGTGGTTTCTGAGGACAGGATTATAAGGATCTGCGGCTAACAGTCTTATATTTTGCTTCAATCTTTCTCTTCAGATCTGGATTTCTCTTAATAACCACTTTGAACACCCTTTTAAAAGAGGTAGTTAAAACTAACTTATCATCATTTAGTTCGTCAATAATCTCGTCAATACTTCCTCGAAATTGTTCTCCTTGCTGATAATCTCGACAAGCTTTTTGGATATTTTGAACAATTTCTTCTCTTCTTTATTCTGTTTGACGACGCCGAACAAGATCAATTAATTCATGTTGTTCATTGATAGAAAGACCGTCTATAATTTCTGGGATTTGATAGAATTGCATTGCTTGTGGCATTATTCATTTTCCTCTTTGGGATAATCAGATAATAAGTAAATTCCTTTAGATTCCTTGAGTTTGTTGTGACGGTATAATACTAACGGTCTACGCTAAAGGTTTTGTGCTACCAGATGCTTCGCTGAATAACTTTAGGTACAATAACCAGAGACTGGGCAAGGAAAATACACCTAAAATTCGCTCTCCTTCTGGGTTGAACACCATCATCACTCGACTTAACATACCAAAAAAATTTTCAATGATTCCCTTTGCAAAAAAAAGTTTGGCTTTGCTGACTCCCTATCTATGGGGAATTTTACTGGTCGGTTTACTAATTCTCTGCCCTGCCCCAGTCTGGGCCACAGAAAATGTCAGTCCTGTCACCGATGAGGAGTTACAGGTAGGGGATAGCCTCGCCGATCAAGCCTTTGCCGCCACGGAAATGGGGGATTTTGTCACAGCTGAAAAATATTGGACGGAATTGATTGAGAAGTTCCCCCAGAATCCCGCCGTGTGGAGTAATCGGGGCAATTCTCGGGTGAGCCAAAACAAATTGGACGAGGCGATCGCCGATTTCAACCGAGCTATTGAGTTGGCACCGGGGCAGGCGGATCCCTACCTCAACCGGGGTACTGCCTTGGAAGCGAAAGGGGAATTTAAAGCCGCCATTGCCGACTATAACAAGGTTTTAACCGTTAACCCCGAAGATGCCTTTGCCTACAATAATCGGGGTAATGCGGAAGGGGGTTTGGGCCATTGGACCATCGCCCTAGAGGATTTTCAGCGAGCCACGGCGATCGCCCCTAATTTTGCCTTTGCCCAGGCCAACACTGCCCTAGCCCTGTATGAATTGGGGCAAAAAGAAGAGGCCATTCAAACCATGCGCCGTTTAGTAAAAAAATATCCCATGTTTGCTGATATGCGGGCCGCCCTCACCGCCGTACTGTGGGTAGATGGACAACAGGGGGAAGCAGAAAGCAATTGGGTGGCCGCTGTGGGGGTAGATAGCCGTTACCAAAATCTAGACTGGGTCAAACAAGTCCGCCGTTGGCCTCCCAGCGTGATCAGTGCGTTGGATAAATTTTTGAGTCTTAGTTAAGGCATCCCCACCCACGGGGGAATTGATAGCTCCCGGCCCCGTCCATTCGTTAAATTGGAATTATTCAGTCCTAATAATCACAAGACTATGCTCGATATTCAGGCGATCGCCGACCATGCCCACCAAGGAGCTGCCGCCCTGGGAATTAAACAATACGATATTTACGGTTCCTCCGTGGATGATGCCGGAGTGGAAGTAGATTCCGGCGAACCCAAACAGGTAGAAGCTTCCAACCGGGCCAGCGTGATTGTACGGGTTTGGAATGACAAAGGTTTAGTGGGGGTCACTAGCACCACAGATTTGGATGCGGCTGGGATTAGTTTAGCCCTAGAAACCGCCGCCGAAGCCAGTGCTTTTGGCATCACCGATAATATTCCGGACTTCAGTCCCGAAGCCCAAGTACCCATTGGTGGCGCTGAAAATGACGTGGCGGAACCGGCTCCCATGGGGGATTTAATTGCCACACTGGTCAAAGCAGAACAGGACTTGCTGAGTAGCCATCCCGCCATTACTGGAGTGCCCTATAACGGTTTATCGGAACAGACCACGGAGCGGTTTTACCTCAACAGTGCTGGGGCTAAACGCTATGAATGCCGTTCCTATGCCTCCATTTATCTCTACAGTCGGGCAGAACAGGAAGGCAAAAAGCCCCGTAGTGCTGGAGAAATGAAGATCAGCCGGGATTTGGCCAGCCTGGACATTGATGATTGTTTGCAAACGGTGAAGGAGAAAACCCTCAGCCATCTTGATTACCGCCCCATCCCCACCGGCAAATATACTGTGGTTTTTTCCCCCCGGGCCTTTTTAAGTTTGCTCAGTGCTTTCTCTAATCTTTACAATGCTCAAAGCATCCTCGATAAACAGTCCTTAGCCACCAAGGAAACCCTCGGCACGGCGATCGCCAGTGAATTACTTTCAGTCAGCGATGATGCTCTGCACCCAGGCAACATTTCCGCCGAACGTTTTGACGGGGAAGGCACCCCCACCAGAAGGGTGAACATCATTCAGAACGGAGTTTTAACCGGCTTACTCCACAGTGCTGGTACGGCAAAGCGTTTTAATACCCAACCCACCGGCCACGCCAACATCGGGGCCAAAATCACCGTCGGAGCCCACTTTTACCATGTGTACAGCGAGAAAGCTCCAGAAAAAAGCTATAGCTTGGACGAAGCAGAAAATGTAGTTTATATAGACAAACTCCAAGCTCTCCACGCCGGTGTTAACTCCCTCCAGGGTTCTTTTTCCCTCCCCTTTGACGGCTGGCTAGTAAACAAGGGTGAAAAGCAAAGCATTGATGCGGCCACGGTGGCAGGGGACTTCTTAGAAGTTTTAAAAACTATTGTTTACCTAGAACCAGAAGCAGAAGTTACCCCAGGGGGAGTCTGTCCCCGGGTGTGGGTGGAAGGATTGGCCATTACCGGGGAGTAGATTAGGCACTGAAATATTTGGGGGTGGGATGATAAGCCATGATCGCCCTGGTCGGATCATTTTGGGTAGAGACAATCGGTGTAATTATCGCCAGTAAGTAGTTCTCTCCCATATTCCGCTGCCATTTCCCCCACCGTCACAGCTTACAAAGGAAAAATATCGGTAATCCCCAATTCTTTTAGCGCAAAAAAATCCCCAATACAAAGCCGTCGCCCTGACTTTTGCCAGGGAAATTCAAACTGTGATTTGTATGAGAATGTTCTTCCCATTGGTTACACGGGGAATATGCTTGATGGGACTGGCGATCGCCATAAAATCACTAAATCGTTAGAATGAAAGCCTAATTATTTCTGAAAACGGTAGCCCATGTTAGCGCTCCAACCCCGCTTTAAAAGCTTTGACGAGTATCTTGCGTACGAAGACGATACCGATCAACTCTATGAATTATTCAATGGGGAATTAATAGCTGTGCCGACGGAATCGGGTTTAAACTTTGAAATTGCCACATTTTTGCTACTGAAGTTGGCTGAAATCGTTGGCTATCGACGGGTGCGGGGACACGGTTTAGAATTAGAAGTTCATGGTGAGCCCAAAAATCGCTTTCCTGATTTAACGATTATTCGAGAAGAGCATATTGCCCAATTAGCTAAACGCAATACGATTCGGTTATCGATGTTACCGCCCTTATTGGTGGTGGAAGTGGTTAGTCCGGGGGAATTGCAACGGGAGCGGGACTATATTGCCAAGCGTCAACAATATCAAGCCTGTAGCATTCCTGAATATTGGATTGTTGATCCCCAAACGCAATCGGTTTTGGTTTTAGAATTGGTTTCGGATTGCTATCAGGAAGTTGGCAATTTTAAAGAGACAATGGCAATTCAGTCCCCAACTTTTCCCCAGTTAGCGTTAACCGTTAATGAAATTTTTAAGAATCTTTGAGATAACGGCGATCGCCGAGATATTTCCTACGGGGGGCGCTATTTTCCCCAGCCGTTTTTATAAAAAAGTGATAATAGGGTTTTTAACATCCCCAATGCTCCCTTATGCCCTCATTTTCCTAAGGTTGCGGATGATCTCAACAAACCCAATGAGGCGATCGCCTGTTATAAATAAACTTTGGTATGACAAAACAAACAATGCCACCGTGGCAATATGGGCTAGGAGTTGGTTTCGCCGGACTTTTAACAGTCGGTGGAGCGGCAATGATTATCTTCGGTGTCAATTTTGTACAGGAGGCCCTAGCTGCCAAAAAATGGCCAGTTGTAGCGGGCGAGATTAAATCTGTGCAAGTTATCAGAGAAGTTGATCGTAATGGCAGCACCAGGGTGGAAACTCATCATTTGACGATTACCTATGACTACCAAGTGGATGGCAATGCCTACACCGGCGATCGCTATTCCCTTGGTGACGGTTCGACCGCCAGTAAACGCTTTAATGAAAGAAGTAAGGCGATCGCCGAAAAAAATAAATATCCAATTGGCAGTGCCATTGATGTATTTTACAAACCAACAGAACCCAGTTTAGCTATCTTAAAACCGGGCGCTAATTTTGGAACTGCTGTTCCCATTATTTTGGGGTTTATTTTCTTATCAACTGGACTATCTCTGCTGATTTTAGTAATACGTAACTAAGAGCCTGTTTGGAAGGTTTTAGTTCGCCTCCTAAATCCCTTAACTAAAGCTCTGGCAATACTGGGAGTCCCCAAACTTGGGAGGTAAGGGGGCTGTTAAAACACCCTCTGAACCAGATAGCATAATCGTCAAACAAAGGGTTGCCTATAACAAATGTCGGAATCAAGGGAAACTCTTTGAAGTTGGTAAACTTCTGACATCTTGAGTGCCTTAAGTCTAAATACTAAAATATTTGGCAGTGGGGTGGTAGGCAATAATCGCCGTTGTCGATTGTTCTGGATAAACCTGTTCACTTTCATCCATAAACAGGCCAATTCGGTCGGTTTGGAGTAAATCTAACTGGGTGTATTGATCCTGCATATTGGGGCAAGCGGGATAACCAAAACTATAACGGGAGCCTTGGTAACGTTGTTGCAGAATATCGCGGATATTGTCGGGATCTAAATCACCAAATCTCAATTCCCGCCGTACTCGTTGGTGGGTCCACTCGGCTAAACCTTCCGCCATTTGCACTGCCATGCCATGGAAGTAGAAGTAATCGGTGTAATTATCTCCGGCAAATAGTTTCCTGGCATATTCCGTCGCTATTTGCCCCACCGTCGTCGCTTGCAAAGGAAAAACATCGGTAATCCCTGATTCTTTTGGCGCAAAAAAATCCCCAATACAAAGCCGTCGCCCTGACTTTTGCCGGGGAAATTCAAACTATGGTTTGTATGAGAATGTTCTGGCCATTGGTTGCGCGGGGAATATGCTTGATGGGACTGGCGATCGCCATAAAATCGCTAAATCGCTAGAATAAAAGCCTAATTATTCCTGAAAACGGTAGCCTATGTTAGCGCTCCAACCCCGCTTTAAAAGCTTTGACGAGTATCTTGCGTACGAAGACGATACCGATCAACTCTATGAATTATTCAATGGGGAATTAATAGCTGTGCCGACGGAATCGGGTTTGAATTTTGAAATTGCCACATTTTTGCTATTGAAGTTGGCTGAAATCGTTGGCTATCGACGGGTGCGGGGACACGGTTTAGAACTAGAAGTTCATGGTGAGCCCAAAAACCGCTTTCCTGATTTAACGATTATTCGAGAAGAGCATATTGCTCAATTAGCTAAACGCAATACGGTTCGGTTATCGATGTTACCGCCTTTATTGGTGGTGGAAGTTGTCAGTCCGGGGGAATTGCAACGGGAGCGGGACTACATTGCTAAGCGTCAACAATATCAAGCCTGTAGCATTCCTGAATATTGGATTGTTGATCCCCAAACGCAATCAGTTTTGGTTTTAGAATTGGCTTCGGGTTGCTATCAAGAAGTGGGTGATTTTAAAGAATCAATGGCAATTCAGTCCCCCACGTTTCCCCAGTTAGCGTTAACCGTTAATGAAATTTTTAAGGATCTTTGATATGAGGGCAACCAGCACTTTCTTTGATATTTTTGTCAAACCCGCAGGATTGGATTGAATAAATACATTCAAAAACTGATTCGTAAGAGGTCATTTCCTGATTGACTGACAAAAGAAGTGAAAAGCAGTCTAGGTGGGGATTGTAGAAAAGAGGGGAGGTCGCGTTCTAGGATTAGATACCACTCAAAACCTGGAACGCTATGCATAATC
>NZ_JACJTJ010000032.1:0-100447 GCF_014698605.1 Synechocystis sp. FACHB-383
TGTCCCGTTTCTCGTTTCAATTTAAGCAAATCCTGAACGGTCGTTTTGCTTACTTGAAACTGCTCTGCTACTTTTCTAATTGAGGTTCCACCACCTTCATAGGTCTTGACTATCCTTTCTCTTAGATCAACTGATAGAGCTGGCATTTTACTTTTCGATGAACTCCCCTGAATATTTGTCCCTCATTGTACCACCTCGTCATAGAATCCGCCGTAATTACGATTTCTTATGTGGAAGTGATAGAGGAGGTCACTGTCGCATGACCTGTTCGACCATAGAAATATCGGTTTGCTCCACCCATGAATTAACGGCTCAGGATGTAAATTATGAGCTAATACTGGAACCAGAAATACTCTTAATCGAAATCAATCCCCAGCCCTCCATTGGATTGCATTTAGAGCCTGTTACCTTACAAGAAATAGTGGTAGAAAACGAGGTTTTAGAAATAGAACTATCTGACCTGACTACTGCTATTTCTGTCTATGAAATTGATGAATATTATCAGGTTTTGCCAATTACCAATGGACAAGATGAATTTATTCTGGACTATTCCCCCCTTGCCCCTGCTAGGTCAAAACTCTTCTTAAATGGACAAAAGTTGTTTTATGGAGAGGATTACAACGCCGCTGGCAATGTGATCTATTGGCTAGCCCCTCAATTCCTTGAGTCTGGCGATCGCCTCGAAATCTACTATTACTAGGAGCAAAAAAATGACTCTTTTACAACGCAAACAATTAGATTGGATTAACGCTGGCTGGGTTGGTATTGCCGCATTTGAGGCAACCGGCGGCAGTGGCGTAATCACAACTGAAATTACCGCCGCCCTAGGCACCGCTGGACGAGGTGGAACCGCTGTCCCTGTGCAAATCAGCGCCAGCGAGGGGGAAGGCGTAATCGCAACCGGCGATCATAACCGAGTCGAAATTTACGACAGCGCCACTAAAGAAAAACTGGTTGATGGTTCCGGCAACGAAGTTTACGGTCGAATTACTGAATCTGGTGGGGCCTATACCCTGACCTACTATGTTTTGGATGCCGGTGCCCAAACTGCCCACAGCATCAGTCCCGCCACGGACATTGACCTCTATTTTCCCTACCGATTCACCGCCGATAAATACCCTGTTGATGCGGCGATCGCCTTAACGTTAAAAAACGTCTATTCTGAACCTACCCCAGGCAATGGTGGGGCCAATCCTGAAATAGCAGAGCCAATCGCTGTTACTGCAGCAGATACCCTGGATGACTTGTCCACTACCCCTGCCACCGGCAGTGCTATGAAGCTTTCTGTGAATGGGCAAGTTTTTGCTTCTACTGAACCCAGTCCGGCCTTTAGTCGTAGCGGACTAGCTTTAACTTGGAGTGCGGCTAACGCAGGGTTCTCGCTGCAAACGACTGATAATGTCGTCGCTTACTACTTTGCCAGCTAATGCCGGGAATCCCGATTAAACAAATAACAGGGTTGCGATCCGAATTGAACGGAAAGCAACCCTTAAAGGGTATTGTCGCTCAGTTGATAACCAAAAAACAATTGGTCGCAACGGACGAATATTTCCAGCTTTTAAGGCCCCTTGAAAACAACACTGTCGTCAAGCTCCCTAACCCAGATGGGCTTGGGTATTGTGAATTTGAAATTGTCCATGGAGGCAATGGGGTTAAGACCCTCAAAATTCAAGAGTTTGACGGCACCCCGGTTGTTGATTTGAACAAATATGGGGAAGACGTTGCTAATACAGGGTTAAGGGCAATTTATGTCTACTTTTTTACTGGGGTTTGGTACGTCTGGGAGCGGGGATTCTTCCCGTTTGGGGTAGACCTAGATGAGGAATTAATACCAGGGGAAACCAACGAAATTGACCCAGAAGACGTTAATCCTCCCGGTGGCGGCGGGGGTGGTGGCGGTGATGAAGGCGATCCCGAAGAACCTCCGGTTGAGCCTGATCCGGTTGGAGTTTTGACTATTGATTCAACTAACAGAACTAGGTTTAATGCGCCCATAACGGGCAACACAGATATTGACTTTGTTTATAATCGCTTCCTGTTTTTCCGGTTAGTTTACCTATCGCTGGATTACCTTGGCGGTGATGTCCAGTGGGATAGTGCAATTATTTGGCCCCGTGGGGAACCAGAATTGATTCCTGGGGTTAGACATTACTTTTTCTTCCTGACTCTCAACCGTGGCAATAGCTGGATTGCTTACCAGTATTTTGTTGAAGTTTCGCCGATCGCCTGGAGTGGCAGTGAGTCTGGATTCTGTCAACTGACACCACCCAGTTATGGCTTTACCTGGGATCAGCAAACGGGCTTTGACGCAGGACAAAGTTGCACCCTGACAACGCCAGATTACAGCTTTACATGGAACCGTCAGGAGCAATTTGATCTAGGTGCAAGCTGTGAATTAACAGCCCCAGACTACAGTTTTACCTGGGATCAACAAACTGGTTTTGACAACCTTGAAAACTGTGACCTGGAAACTCCAGATTACGAATTTGTCTGGACTCAGGAGGATGGTTTTGACGAGTGTGAACAATGCGAGTTAGAGCCGCCCGATTACACCATCACCCAAGACCCCAATTGACATGACTACCCATACCGATAGCGCAGGCAACAAATACCTAGGTAATTGCATTTGGAGCAATCACAATCCAGTTTTTCGGACAGATTTTCACCTAGCTGGATTCCCCAAAACTGCCGACATTGCCGCCCTTAGAACTGCCATCGCAACACTTTACAGCGACCTTTCATACACACCAGCAGGAGAAAGTGGGGGATTTTGGGGAGTAGCCACGGCTAGTTCTGCCCCTCTGTCTACCCATTATGGATTTCCAGGTGGCCCAACGATCGCCAATGGTGCCCCCACCGCTAGCCTCAGTACCTTAGATGGGGTTTGGGCTGGGAAGTCCTGGGATGGAACCGGAACCGGCGGAGCAAAAGTGGCGATCGCCATTGACGATATTTTGAGCTTTCCCACGGGCGCAAATATTAACTCCAATGTGGTAATTGGAGCCAGTGCCAACCACACGGCAATTCTGGAGTTCAACTACAAATATGCCGACGAAGGGTACGTTTATCGGTTTAGTTATGCTGGCAAAGTTCAGGACATCAACACCGGATTTGATTACTACAACGCTAGCCTGTTAACTCAAACAGTGGTTGGAGGCTGTTCATCTGCTTCAACAGGAGCCACCGGGGCCAACACCATTCTTCCTTTTGACCTTTCCCACTACATAGCCGACGCAAGCAAAGCGGCCCTGAGTACCGGAAGGGCAGAATACGAAATTGTTTGCGCCAACGAGGAAGAGCCTACCGCCCAATGGGCCACCGACTTTTATGTGTTCGATAGTGATACCGACATTGGCGATCCATGCATCGGCAGACTGCCGGGATTACTTTTGGCTCAAGGGAGTTATACCCTACTTAAACCAGTACGAATTAGCTCCATCACCACCAGTAGTCCCTGGTTTTTGCCCGTGGCTACCTTTGCCGGAAAAACAGTTTTAATGCAAGTTCACAGCACCATGGTTTAAGAAACGTATAAATTGAGAATTAGGCCACAGCACGATCGCCAGTGGCCATGAACAAATTTCAACAGTTATTAGCCAAATTATTCCGAATTCCCACGGCAGAGCAAAAGCAGCGAGGCTATGACGGTGGCCGTCGGGATGGGGCCAGTGTGTCCGGGTGGTTCACTGGGGGAGGCAGTGCGGACAGTGAATTGTGGAGTGCGCTGGTTACCCTGCGGCAACGAAGTTGGGATTTATACCGCAATGACCCTAACGTATGCGGGGCGGTGAATGATATTGTGTCCGAGACGGTGGGCCAAGGCATTCTGCTTCAGTCCAAGGTGACCAAGAAGCGGGGCAGCGGGCTAGATATTAAAACTAACACCGCCATAGAAGAAGCATTTAATCGGTGGGCGGACAATCCTAAATGGTGCGATGCGGCGGGGAAGCTTACCTTCTGGAAAATGCAAAAAACCGTCCTCCTATCCGTGCTTGTGAGTGGCGAAATATTGGTGCGGATAGTGAAAAAACGGTTTGAGGATTCGCCGTTACCCTTCGCCCTGGAGCTAATTGAAGCTGACCAACTGGACGACCAATACACCGTGCAACAAACTCCCAACGGCAACCATGTCCGCATGGGGGTGGAGGTGAATGAATGGGGCCGTCCCGTGGCCTATTGGGTGCGTCCCTATCACCCAGGGGATATTTGGCAGGGGCATCAGGGGCCATCCCAACGGATTCCAGCTTCAGAAATTTTGCACATCTTTAATTGGCGGGGTTGGCGGCCGGGACAGACCAGGGGCGTTCCCGCTTTGCATTCAGTGATTATCCAAGCCCGGAATTTGTTGGGTTATCAAGAATCGGAAATCGTCAAAGCCCGCATACAGTCCTGCATTGGGATGTTTTTCGAGAATGAAGCCCCCGACGAAATCGGTTTGCCCCAAGATGATGATGGCTACTACTATCGCCAGATGGAGCCGGGCATGATTGACGATTTGCCCCCCGGCAAAAAGTTGGTGCCCTTTGATCCCTCTTCCCCTAATCCCAACTTGCCGGAATTTGTGCGGACCATGCAAAGGAGCGTAGCCCGAGGGCTTAATACTTCTAGCTATTTGGTGTCTGGAGACTTGGCCGATGCCAATTACTCCTCCATGCGAGTCGGACTACTCCAGCAGCGTAAGCAATTTGAAATTTTTCGGGATGACATCAACGAAGACCTCAACCATAAGATTTTTCATATTTTTATCAAGCAAGCGGCGATCGCCAACTACATCAAATTCCCGGCGGATTGGGAATGGAATGAAGGACACTATATTAAAGACTGTTGGGTGGGAGAAGCGTGGCCTTGGGTAGATCCGGGCAAGGATGCCAGAGCCAAGCAAATCGAATTGGAAATGGGCACTACCACTGTGACCAAAATCCTGAAGGAAAAAGGCATCGACATTGAAGAGCATTTCGCTGAGTTGGCCCAAGAGCAAGAATTGCGGAAAAAGTATGGCTTAGAACTGGTGGCGGAAGTGGAACCTGCTGCCCCGATCGCCGTTGTTGCGGAATTGGATGCTATGGAAGCTGAAGATGAAATGGAGGACGAATCGGAAGAGGAAGACCTGGAGGATTTAGCGCCACCAAAACGACTACCCCGCAAGCGCAAAAAACGCCTTAAAAAATGGGCTTAATGGAGTTCGTATAAATCCATCATTTTTCTAGGAATAGGAAGGTGCCATGGAAACCAGAAAACTAGAAACGTCATTAAAACAGCCACAGACAAGGTTTTTGCAGCTTGAGCCAATGATGTCGGAGGCAGAACGGGAGACAGACCCGGATGTTTTGACCTTCTCCGTCAGTTCAGAATTGCCCGTAGAGCGATGGTGGGGAAAGGAAGTTTTGCAGCATTCCCCCGATGCGATGAACCTGGAGCGGCTTGATGGCATGGTTTTCCTCTGGGACCATGGCTGTGACCCCAAGGTTGGCCGTCGCCCCCTCGGGAAAGTCCTCGATTGGAAACTAGACGGCGATCGGTCCATTGCCTCCATTCGCTGGTCAAAAAAGGAAATGGTGCAGGAGTTTCGTCAAGACGTAGAGGAAGGGGTTTTAACAAATATCAGCTTTGGCTATCAGGTGGACGATTACCGAGTAGTGCCCGGTGATGATGACGACACCGTGGTAATTACCCGTTGGACCCCCGTGGAGATCTCGTTAGTTTCGGTGCCGGCCGACCATACCGTGGGCGTGGGTCGCAGTTGGGAACCAGACCTGAAACCTCCTGAACCAGAGCCGGTGGAAGAAAAAGTCACGGCCCAACCTGAAACCAGGGAGGCTCCACCGTATAAATCCACAATTGAGACCAACAACGAACCTATAGGGGAAGCCATGGGAACCGAAAACAACGAGGAAAAGGTAATTCAGTTTGACGTGGAGGCAGAACGGGCCAAGCTCCGTCAACAGGAATCTGACCGCATCCGGGGCATCGCCGCCCTTTGCAAAAAGCACAATTTAGCCTCCTTGGGGGATGAATTAATTGAAAAAGGCACCAGCATTGATGAAGCCCGCTCCATCGTCCTGGATAAAATTGAGCGCAATTACAATCCTGTTCCCCTGGGTGCCCCCCTAGGTGATGCCAATATTTCTGGCTTTGGCGAAAGGGAAGATAAGCAATATTCTTTGCTCAATGCTTTGCGCTCAATTTGCCCTGGCTTCCCTGAATATCAACAGAAATGTTTTGAGCGGGAAGTATCCGAAGAAATTGGCCGCAAAATTGGCAAAACTACCGCTGGTTTATACATCCCCGTCCGCCATCTCACCGTGGGCAGAAATCAAAAACGGGATGCCCTCAACACCGCCGCCACTGCCTATGGTGGTCAGTTGGTTGACACCGAACTCCGCTCCCAGGACTTTATCGAAGCTCTCCGCAATAAGGCGATCGTCTTTCAGCTTGGGGCCCGCTTTTTGACTGGACTGCAAGGCAATGTGGAAATTCCCAAGCAAACCGGAGTGGCGGCTACCTACTGGGTAGGGGAAGGGGGCACAATCCCGAGTACAGATATTACTTTTGGGCAAATTGGCTTGAGTCCCAAAAATATTGTTACTCGGATGTCTATGACCCGCCAACTCATGCTTCAAGCAAGTCTTAGTGCAGAGGCGCTAGTGCGTGAGGATATGGTTAAGCAAATCGCATTGGGCGTAGATCGGGCGGCAATTTATGGTAGCGGTACCAATAATGAGCCTCGGGGTGTCTTGAATTACGCCATCAATACCTTGTCCTCTGGTTTGGGTGCTGACGGCACTGCTCCTACTTACGAAAATCTTGTCAAGCTCTGTTCCGAAATCGAAGTTGACAATGGGGATGTTAGCACCATGAATTGGCTTACCAACCCCCGAGTGAAAGCAAAACTGATGCTCACCCCCATGCAATCCAGTGGCGTGGAAGGGAACTTTGTGCTGAAAGATTCCGCTAGTATGTTGGGTTACGGATTCAATGTTTCCAACCAAGTGCCCAGCAACCTAGCCAAGGGTAACGGCACCAACCTGTCTGCTCTGATTCTGGGATGCTGGGATCAGCTCATCGTGGCGGAATGGGGCGTACTGGAAATTTTACCAAATCCCTATGGCAAAGGGTATGAAAATGGTAATATTGAACTACGAGCAATCAAGACACTGGATATGGCATTGCGCCATACCGAGAGTTTCGCCGCCTTGACTGACCTAATTACCGTCTAAAACCTATGTTTTATAAAGTAAGGGAGGGATTTTACCCACTCCTAAAAAACGGAACCTGTCTGCAACCGGGGGCAATTGTCGAATTATCGGATGCTGATGTGGATGGCTACTTGCACCAGTTAGAAGAGGTCGTCATTGAACAAAAGCCGGCGCCGACTACTACCCGCAAGACCAAGTCCAAGACCGAAGAATAGCATTTCTACCCCTGCCATTAAATTGGTGGGGTTATTTTTATTGCTAGTGTTTGCCTATTGACAGTAATATTTTTTGCGTGTTATAAACAGAAAGTTAGAGCCCTTCGCGGGATGGCCGTCCCCAAGGGCAGTACAACTTCATGTTAAGGAGCAGTTGCACAATGAGTATTGTAGCGGCAAAAGTTGCCATTTCAGGAATTAAAACTCTAGCCATTCACCACTTTGGTCCTGACGCTCTACCGCTAGAGAAACAAGAAAAGACCGGCGTTGCAGGGCATGACCCCATTGAATGGACACGCTCGGTATTGCTGACCAAGAAACGAGAATTATTTTTACCCCCCACCTATTTCTTTGGTTCCATCAAGGAGGGCGGCCGCCATGTGAAGAAAGGGCGGGGTTCTATCATGTATGACATTGCCGCCACATTGCAGATTGAAGACGACATGATTAAGCTTTGCCGGGATGGTGAGCCGATTGTGTTGCCGGAGGAACCAGATGTTTTTGACGCCTACAGTGTTCCCAGTGATGAACTACCATCCTCCTACGTTGAACGGATTGGAGTTAAAAACCCATCCACCAAAGCCCGAAATATTCGTTACCGAGTAGCGGTTAAGCCAGGTTGGGAAATGACATTCACCATTCTTTGGGATGTAACCATTGTTGCCAGAACCCAAATGCAACAGGCGTTAAATGCCGCCGGTCAACTGGTCGGGATTGCAGATGGTCGTGGTTCAATTGGCTATGGCCGTTATGTAATCCAGTCCTTTGATATTCAGGATTAGGTTTTAGGCTGTACATGTTGTGTTATGTCACGTCTCGTCGTGTCAGGTTGCGTCGCATCAAGTTGAGTCTCGTCTTGTCATGTTTAAAACAATCGGTGGCTATACAAGTCGTGTCTGGTTCAGTCTAGTCGCCGCTTGTCCTTTCACGTCATGTCATGTTTATCAACAGCCTTTGGCTGTACGAGTCCGGTGCTGTCCGATTCAGTCGAGCCAAGTCGTGTCTTGTTATGTCCGGTTATGTCGGGTTGTGTTTCGTTGTGTCATGTTTACCCACAGCTTTTGGCTGTACCCGTTTGGTTGGGTCAAGTCAAGTCGAATCGGGTTTTGTTAGGGCTTGTCGCGTCACGTTAGGTCGAGTCACGTCTTGTTTTGTTATGTCATGTTTACCCATCAAATTAAAGCCATGGATACCCAAGAAATTTATCAGCAAATAAAGGATCGCCGTCGTTATCCAAACTTGCCCGTTAATCATTGGAAGCGGCAACCGTTAGAAATCTGGAAACATACCAGGGCGGCAGTGTGGAAAAAATCAGGCGGGATGTGTGAATCACCCGAAAATGGCAAGCCCAAAAAAACCGGGGTTTGTATGCGGGAAGTGCCTTACGACAAAGCCCACATAGACCATATCCGTCCCATATCTTCCGGCGGTTCTAATCATGTCAGTAATTTAAGAACCCTTTGCCCCGTTTGCCATGCACTCAGAGAGGACCGCAAACATAAATCCATGCGGGACAAAATGAACAAAAACGGATTGTTACCAGATAACTTTGCAGACTTAATTTGGAATTAAGCAATGATTGAATCTGACATTCAAGAATTAAAAGAGCAAGCAATTGAACTTAACCGACAGATTGCTGACCAACTGCAACTCATTAAGCAAAATCAAAAACTCAGAAATGAGCAATATGCCAAGCTGGACAAGCAAATGAGTGAAACGCAAAAAATAATCGACTCACTGCTTAAGGAAAAGCAACCTCAAAAAAATTGGACTAAATTTTGGCAATTTGCTGATGGCTACCTTTCCCCCTCTCTTTTGGGCTTAGCCATTGGATTGTTTTGGGGGTTCTTTTTTTATTAACCGCCAGCACCTCTCCTGTATAAATCGACAATGAAGACAAACTTTTTGGAGAGAAAGAGGGATGTCCTTAACCGCCAACCGCAACGTCAGTTTCTTGCCCCAGGGCTTAACCACCGGCACGATCGCCAAGACCATCGATATTTCCACCGCCGCTGCTAATTTCAGCATTGGCACCATCCCCGCTGGGAGTGTAGTGGCCAGTGCGGCTGTGAAAAATCCGCAAACTATCTCTGCCACCACTGCTGTCAAATTTGGTATTGGGCGCTTGACCGCCACCGCTGACCCCGACAAATATTGGCTGTCCACCAATCTAGCCGCTGTGAATACTGCCAAAACTCTGCTGGATACGGCCGCCAGTGTTACTGCTGACGAAGAAATTGGCTTGTTTGCCTGCGATACCAACGGGGCCGCCGCTGGCACCATTGGCGGGACTGGCCAATCCGTGGATGTGCTGATTACCTACATCACAGCGGAGACTCTGTAATGGCCAGGAAAAAAGAACCAACGGCGATCGCCTATCGGGTGGCGAAATATAGCTGTTGGCATCGGGGGGTGGAGTACAAGGTCGGTGATATTTTGCCCCCTATGTCCGTCCCAGAGTTGAACGTTCATCTGGTCAATGTGGAATTGGTGGAAGTTCCTGCCGAACCAGAAGCCGAGACAGTTTCCGTTGAGGTTGAACCGGAAGCTGATGTTTGAAGACGATCTAACGATTTTCTTTGCTGATTTCGGTGAGGATTTTGACTGGAATGGCCAGACCCTCACCTGTATTTTCAATGAGCAACATGACCCCCTGACTATTGCCGCCAATGGATTGGCCATTTCTGCCTTGGTTAAAAAAATTGATGTTCCCGGTATTCAGCCCAATGATGCCGTGGCGATCCGGGACAAGGATTACACCGTGGCAGAAATTAATCCCATTCAAGATGGGCGCTTGGTCAAAATCTTTTTAGAGGAAGCATGATCTCCTACACACCAGAAGACCGGGACATCCTGATCAAAACAGTTTGGGGAGAAGCTAGGGGCGAAAAGGCGATCGGGAAGATGGCAGTTGCCTGGGTAATCCTCAATCGCACTCGCAAACCGCAATGGCCCAACACCATTAGGGAAGTTTGCCTCCAGCCCTGGCAGTTTAGTTGTTGGAATGACAATGACCCCAACCGGGGCAGGGTGAATAATCTCAATACTGAATCCGCCGACCCTGTGATCGCCGAAGTGCGTCGCTGTGTCGATATGGTTTTGCAGGACTTGGTGCTAGACCCCACCAATGGGGCTGATCATTACTATGCCGATTGGATTGCCACCCCCAATTGGGCCAGGGGAAAGACCCCATCTTCGGTAATTGGGCGGCACCGTTTCTTTAACTTGCACCCAGTACCGACATCCAAGCCAGAGGAATCGCCCATGGTAGTCATCAGGGAAAATATTGAACTGCATAAGCTGGGGTTTGCTCTGCTCAAGGAAATTCAGGAATACCTAAAGACTTTGGGCTACTATGACGACACCATTGACGGCAAATTTGGCAAAAATACGGCCCATGCCTTTGCCTCATGGAAAGGTGATCGGTGGCTAGAATTTCCCACTATTATTGGTCCCGGCAGTTATCGCCAATTAAAAGAGGAAGCTGAAAAAAATCCAGCTATTGATTGGGCTAATTTTGACTCAAAAATCTCCAAGTATTTCACCGTTGGGGAAGTGGCATTAAATCAGCGAGAGCGCATTCCTACCAATCCAGAGCATCGCAAGAATGCCATCCTCTTGGCACAGAAACTGGATACGGTGAGGGAAGAATGGGGAAGTCCAATTATTGTGACAAGTTGGTATCGTCCCCCGGCAGTAAACCAACGGGTAGGAGGGGCAAAGAATTCCCAGCACCTCTATGGTTTGGCTGCTGACATTAGGCCAGCGAGTGGCAATATCCATCATTTCCAATCTTGGCTTGATGCCCGCTGGACATTTGCCATGGGCTATGGGGCAAGCAAGGGCTTTGTCCACTGCGACTTACGCCCTGGGCGCATTAGATGGAATTATTGACGGCGATCGCCAAGGTTCCATTATTTGTCACCTATCCCACCGGCTAAAATGATCAGAAAAATCTACCGTAATACCGCAAAAAAACAGTTGTTGTGGGCACTCAAACACCTACCTCCAGGTCTGCAAATTCGATGCGCTCACATTTTCTATTGGACAAGGGACAAAAAGGAAAACGCCATCCATGTCAACCTTGTAACAGGATACACAGAGGCAGAGTATAAAGAATTTCTTGAAAAATTGAGCTTCGAGTATGGCTATGAAATTGGCACTTTGATGGATGGAGTCGTTTGGTTTGAAGGGGGCGGATGGTTGGAATTTGTCGAAGATGACGAAGTGGATAGTCAATGGTGGGAGTTTCGCCTACGACCAGAAATTCCTCCCCATCTAGAGCGATCACCATCTGACCCCGTATAAATCAAAAATAAAGCCACAGCCGAGACCTCCATAAACTCCTTAGTGTCATGCCCCTATCTCCTCAGGGGCTTTTCCTTATGCGCCTTGCCATCCTCCAATCCCTACAAACCCAACTGGGCACCATTACCACTGCCAACGGTTACAGCACCGACATTGGCCAAAATGTGGAATATTGGGACGTTTACCCCGACGATTACAATGGCCCACCGGCGATCGCCTTCCGTGACACCGACACCGAATACGAGAGGATTAACCAGAACTACCAACAGAAAGTCAATGTGGAATTGTCTGCGTTCAGTTGGACAACCAAAGAGAATAAATTGGTGGATTCCTGCAACTTGCTAGAGGATTTATATCAAGCAGTAGTGGTGGAGCCGTGGGATAGCAATGTCATTGCCGTCCGGGCCATGCGAGACAGCAAAATAATTGCCGCTAAGGGAAAACAGGGGATATTGGTGGAATTAAGTGTAGAGATTGAATACCGTCAACGGGGCCGCTGATCACCGGGGCCCTTGGTTTGACGGGAGTGGATACCTAAGCCTTGGGACTGAAGCTGCATTATCAAGCCGGCAAATTCATCCGCCAAATATTCTACCTTGGAATCCAGCTTTTCAAGCTGCTTGTCTCTGGATTCCAGTTTCTCAGAAAGTTGCTTAATGTTTTGCCGATTTTCCACCGCAAACAACTCAAATCCATGACAAATATCGCTAGCGGATTCTGCAATGTCTCGCCGCAGAGAAATTCGCAGATCCTCCTTTAATTCGTTTCTATGATTCGACTCAAGTACTTGTCCTTCGGTTATTTTCTTCTCCAGCAAATCTAGACGCTTGTTCGACTCATCCACATTGGATTTGAGTCCCCGCACCCACCAGATAATTGAAAAGAATATAGCAGTAGTCGTCAAAAGTGTCCCTGTGATCCAGGGTAGGGGGATGTGAATGTCGTCCGTGCTGACTTGGTAACTGGGAAGGGTGGAGTTTTGCAGTAGGTAACGCATGGCACTAGCGGGGCATTTACCCTTTTATTGTGGGCTTATACGGAGAAGAGGGAGTTTGTATAAATCCACAATTAGGGCAACTTCAACTTTTGCGAGGAAAAGACCATGGCGTTTGGATTGCCCGAATATTATCAGCGACTAGGCGGCACAGTACACATTGGTGAAAGAGATTTGACCACCGGCACCCTAGCGGCCACTGGACTAACCTTTCTGGGGGATGCGTCCGAGTTGACCTTTGAAACCTCCCAGGAATTTGTGGAGCACATGGAGCACCAATCCGGTGACGGTAAAAAGGATGTGAAAATCCCCCGGATGACCACCATCAACGGCAACCTAATTCTGGATAACACTGGCTCCCAAAACTTTAAAACCTTTATTCGGGGCACCTTGGCCACTGATACCGGTGCTAGTGTTTCCGCCGAAGCCCACACCGCCCCCGCTGCTGGCAGTAGCTTTTTGCTGACCAAGCCCATTGTTAATGCGGTCACCAGCATTACCTCGGATCCCACTGGTACGACCTTTGTGGCCGGGGACGATTATGTGGTGGATGGTCGTCTGATTTACGTTCCCGAAGGTTCTGCCATGGCCGGCGATCCTATTTTGGTCAACTACACCTCCGGTGATAGCACCGAAGCATCTTTCTTTGGGGAAAACTTCAAAGAGTATTACCTGTTTTTCCAGGGCTACAACACCATCAACAAAAAACGGGTGAGCCTGGACTTCTACAAGGTCAGTTTTGATGCTGCTTCCCTGGGCAACCTGTTGGGGGATGAAATTATCCAAATGACCTGCCCATTTGAAGCTCTGTTTGAACCGCTTCAGTCCACCGCTGGTAACCTGGCTGGTTACGGTAATTACGTTTTGGCTGACTAATAATCGGTTTCATTTTTCAGCCCGATCGCCGTTTGGGATTTCGGGCTAATCATTTTTTTAACCACAATTTTTATGGCCAGCAAACAACTAGCAGTTTTAATTCCCGCTGAATCCTTCGCCACCAGCGCCGGGACCATCACCCTCAAGCCGTTCAAGTTTAAGCAATTGAATGAGGCATTGGAGTTGGTGGATAAATACCTGCAAATTATCTCTAATCCGGAATTGACCACCGACCAGATGATCTCCGCCCTATTGCAAAAGCAGGAGGAAGGTTATGCGGTCATGGACGATATTGCCAAACTAATCACCCTGGTATCCGGTGTTTCTGAACTGGATGATTTTGGCTATGACGAGGTGATCTGCCTACTGACGGAAATCCTGCAAATGAATATGGATTTTTTCACGGCAATCAGCAAACGACTAAATCCCAAAAAGGCAGAGGCCAGCGGGGAAGAGGCGGCCCCGGCGAAGACTGGGGACTAACCATTTCCCGATTGATTAAAGCGGGGCATCGGTGGGAAGAAATTCAAAATTACACCTTTGCCCAAATCAAACTTTTCCTGGAATGTTCCGCTGAATTAGAAGCCGAAGACCGTCGCAATCAGTTGATGTTGACGGCGATCGGTGCCCAGGGAAATGACAAATCTATCAAAAAAGCGTTGAAGGGATTGGGCGGCCATGGCTAATAATCAGGGTTTTGCGGCAGTTGTTGGTTCCATCGAACGCCTGCGGGATTCTCTGATTGGCGACGCTTCCCGCCGGGCCGCCTATGGTCGCACTCGATTATCTGAGGAACGTCGGCAGACCGATGAGTTGCGGGCGATCCGCAAAGCTATTGACGGGGCTAATCGCAAGGAACGGGCCGCGAAGGCATTTACTGGCCCTAAGCAATCCCCCAAGGAACGCCCCAGGGATGAACGGGGCCGGTATATTTCCGCCAGGAAGTCAAAGGCGATCGCCCCTGCCAGGGCAATGGTGCCGGATGATTTTGCCAATCAGTTATTGGCAGAGTGGAAAGTTGCCCTAGGGGATATTAAGCAAGTCACCACCCAGGAAATGCGGGCGTTGGTGGCGGACATTCGGGGGCAAGCCCTGCGTCCCATTCGTCCCATGGAGAGACAACGCAGGGAAAAAGATTTAGGTTCAGAAAAAATCAGCATCCGGTCATCTTTTTTAACGGTGACAGCGGATCGGGTAGCGGTAAGCGCCAAGTCGAAGGAATCCCAGCAAAAAGATAATGCTAGCTTAGCCAAGTCCCTGGCCGGAGAAATCAAAAACCTAAAAATTCAGGTTGATGGTGGGCGCAATAATCCCCTGGGCTTGGTGTTCCAAGGGCTAGTGGCAGGCATCGGCTTCAAGATTGGCTCTGATATTTCTAAGGGATTGCAAAAAGGGTTCAAGGAAAGAACGGGTTTTGACGCTAAGACCGCCGGGGCTGGCGTTGGTCGCTTTGTCGGCAATCCCAAAGAGTCCGCTAGGGAAACCGTCAGGGCCCGACGGCGATCGCAGGTAAGAAATTATTCCGTCCAGGAAGCCCAACGCCTGGCCCAATTTGAAAACGTTGATATTGCCGACGATAAGGAAAATATCTTCACCGTTGGGGGTATGGGTGCCAAAGGCAAGGGTGGGGTTGATATTGCCAAAAAACTGAAGGATATGTTGGGCAAGGATAAGGTGAAAACCATTCCTTTCAAGACCCAAAGCACTGACCCATTGGTGGATGCCAAGGAAGAGGCTTTACAGTTTTCCTTCCAACTGTATTGGAACTATCTCCGCAATATGTTTGTGGAGGGTGCCAACCCCGATGCTATTAAGTTGGCCGCCAAGGTAATTGCCGCCAAGCAAAAAAATAAAAACGCCAACATTCAGCTAGTGGCCCACAGTCAGGGTGGCGATGTGGTCGAAGAGGCGATCGCCATTTTGATGGAGGCGGGCATTGATGATGTGGTGGGTACTGGTTTGGGTTCCCCCAATATGGGAGTGGGCTTCAAAACCAAGGGTCGGTATCGGTCTATTTTTGGCAAAACCGATGAAGTTCAACAGTCTGGGCTAACCGGTCTTTTTGGGCGCAGAGGAAAAAAGCGGGATGCTGATAATGTTGCAGGCATTTCCGACTTGACGGGCCATGGCATCAAGTCCTACCTCGCCCACCCAGAAACGTTGGAGCGCATCGCCCCAGAGCAACGGGGGGCACTGCTTAAAAAGAGCCTGCGCCAGCAAATTGGCGGCATTGTTAATCAAGGCAATGTGGCGGCGGATATGGCTGAAGCGGGACAGTTATCCGACCAAGCGCTAGAAGCCATCGGCAAAAAATTAATAGCGGAAATTAAGGATGGACAGCAGCTAATCCAAACTGCCCAAGAGGAATCCATCGCTCCATTGATGGACTACTACCGGCAACTTTCCCGACAATTGGCCGGTGTATTTCCTAGCCTGGGGACAGAATTTGCCGAGCTTAATGCCGTTGCCAATCAGTTTATTGATGCCCGCAACAAAATCAAGCAAGACCTGGAAAATGCCCAAAGGGAAGTAGCCCAGGTTCAAGCCCAAACGGATGCCCTCCAGCCAGAACAGGCAGGCGATCGCCAGTCGGTAGCCATTCCCATTGAGCAGGGGCGGCCACGGGTTAGACCGGTGCCCCAAATGCCTCCACCCCAACAAATTCCCATTGATTGGCAAGATCCGCCACAGCCGGAGAGTGAGTCCCAACGCCGCACCCGCTTGAACCAGGAACGGTTAGCCAAGGCCCAGGAACGGGAAGCAAAACGGGCTAGGGAACAGGAACGGGTAGCTAGGGAGATTGGCCAACAGGACTATGAAATCGAGCGGCTAAAAGAAGAATACATTAAGTATTTATACGGATTAGTCCAACGTTCTCGCAATAATGCCAGCCAAGGTATTTCCGAGCGGATTCCTGGCTATAACCAAATGTCCTCCACTGAGCGGGGGGCATTGGCGGATCGGGAATATCGTTCCCTAGAAGAACAGATGGGCGGTTTCCGGGATATTGCCGCCAGCGGTGATATGGTTGCGCTCAAAGCAGAGGCGGAGCGACTAATTCCGTTGATTGAACAAGCCCGTCGGATGAATTTAGATGCTGGCCGTCAAGGGGTTCTAGCGGAAACCAGAAATCAGGACTTGAATGCCCTGCGGTCTGAATTGCTCCAAGGGGCCAGGGGCGGGGCTCAGGTGGGGGTTGTTAGTGCCCTGAACCTAAACACCAAGGCGATGCGGGATTTGCAACGTTCCATTGAGCGGATGCTAGCGGATCGTGGTGGGGTGCGGAATATTGACCCGGATATGGCCCAAGATCGCCTAGGGATTGATGTTCCAACCCGGAATTCTCCAGTGCCGGAGGTGCAAATCGAGGAAGCACCACTCCTAGAACAATTCGCTACCTACCTCCTACAAATCCAGCAAAATGCCAGGGATGCGGCGGAACAGCAAGTCGAGGTGATGCTGTCCGGTTTTCGCACCATGACCACCCAGGGCAAAAAGGATTTTGCTAAGTCATTCTCCACTGCCATCAATCAACGGGCGGCAGAATATCGCAAGGCGATCGCCGATGGTCAAAGGCAATTGGCTAATGAGTTGGGTATTGGGTTACTGCAACAAATCCAATCCGTCCGCAAAATTTACGACACCATCCTCTCCGATCCGGCTTCCCAGAACATTGGGCGCAAATCTATCCAGGGCATGAAGGGCAACCTCACCGCTGTGGAGAATGAGGTGCTACGGGGTCAGCCCAACATGAGGGGGCGATCGCCAGAGGGATTGCTCCAAAATTTGGAGTCTGCCCAAGAAATGGCGGCGGCGGGGGACAATGCGGCCCAATCGTTTATTAATGCAGTATTGGCCAATGTTACTGAAGCCCTAGGTGCTGGGGCTGCGGTGGGGGATGCTCTGGTGGAAGGAACCGAGGAAAGCTTGGATATTTCCTCTCCTTCCAAGCGGATGGCAAAAGTCGGTAAGCAATCCATTGACGGACTGGTTAATGGTGTGGAAGCTGGCCGCCAAGCAGTGATGGATGCCTTTAATGGAGTCCTCGATTTTCTGGAGCAAATCCCCTTCATTGGCAACCTCGTTAAATGGGGACGCATGGCCATGAATGCCCTGGGTGGCGTGTTCCAAGGCAAAAAATCAAGCCAAGCACCAGAATCTCCCACCACTGAACCTGATCGCCGTCGTGGTCGTCGAGCTAAGCCCAAGGCAAAAACTAAGGCGCTGGAACCCAAAGCTGATTACGATATTTGGGACGA
Source organism: Synechocystis sp. FACHB-383 (assembly GCF_014698605.1). Taxonomy (NCBI): domain Bacteria; kingdom Bacillati; phylum Cyanobacteriota; class Cyanophyceae; order Synechococcales; family Merismopediaceae; genus Synechocystis; species Synechocystis sp. FACHB-383. The sequence goes on from NZ_JACJTJ010000032.1 coordinate 17,849, forward strand.
ACCGGCCGCCCCTAAACCAGAAGGATTTGGTGGGGCCGATAAGTCGGCATGGGGCCCTGCCATTGACCCGAAACAGCAAGCCGATAAATATTTGGCTTACCTGCATCAGTGGCTAGAGGGTATCCGGGATAGCTTCAAAACCGGACTAGATACGGAACTGACCGAGTTACGGGCATCCGGTGCCGACATTGCCCAAGCCGTCCGGGGCAAAATTGATAACCTCAACCAAGGACTAGACCAGAAAAAAGCCCAATTCCGTCAGGCGATCGCCGAAGGGAATAAAGTTCTGGCTAAGGCATTGGGGCTGGAATTGTTGGAGCAAACCGAGCAGGTGAAGGTGCTCTATCAGCAGATGAGCCAAGAGGTCACCACCGCCAAGGGCAAAAAGCTCTGGAGCGGTAAAGCCGGGGAATCTACTAAGCTCCGAAACGAAGTAATCAAAGGTCAGCCCAATATGAAAGGGCGGGCCGCCACTGGGTTATGGCAGGAAATTGGCAATAGTGTTGATGAAGGATTCACCGCTGGCATTGAATCCGACCTAAAAAGTGCCGAACAGTCCGGAGTAGATATTGGCGAAGCGGCGATCGCCGGAGCGAAAAAAGCCCTGGGCATCAAATCACCGTCCCAGGAATTCTTTGAAATCGCCAATATGGTGGTGGAAGGCTGGAATGGTGGCTTGGAAGCCCTGGGGGATGGGGCGGCCAATAATGTGCGCCGATTCCTGCGGGATGTGGACGAAGGTGCTAACAATGCGGTCGGCTCCTTTCAAGGGGCAATGAAGGAACTGCTAGGGCAATTGAATGAAGCATTCCCCATCTTTGGACAAATTGGTAAATTAGCCCTTGCTGTTTTTGGCGGGATGATTTTGGAGAATGTGCTTGGGGCGGCCATTCAGGCATTTGCTCAACTGGCCAGCGCTAGTTTTGAGGCTGTGATTGGCTTTGAATCCTTGAACCGTAGCTTTGTTGCCCTCACTGGTAGTTCTGCTAAGGCAAAATCCGAGCTGCAATTTGTTAGTGACACCGCCAAAAAACTGGGCATTGACCTACAAACTGCCGAGCAAGCCTATCAAGGACTACTGGCTACCACCCGGGGGACGGCATTAGAGGGAACTGAAACCAAGAAAATATTCGATATTTTTGCCCAAACTGCTTCGGTGCGGGGGCTATCCACCGAGGAACAAGGGCGGATGTTTGCCGCTATCCAACAAATGCTGGGCAAGCAAAAGGTATCTGCTGAGGAAGTTCGGGGGCAATTAGGGGAAATTGCCGGACTAGATTTCCAGGGCACCCTCGCTCGTTCCATGGGAATTGGGGTGGCCCAGTTAGATGATGCAATGTCCTCCGGTTCCCTCAATGCCGCCGATGTGTTGCCCAAGGTGGCCGCTCAATATGCCGCCGAAAATGCTGCCGTTTCCAATAGTGCTGAAACCACCGCCCAGGCGATCGCCCGTTATAACAACGCCATCCTAGAAATGCAGCGGGGGATGGGTGGCTGGTTCTTTGGTGTTAAAGAGGCGATTAATGCGGCGGCCGTAGCTGTGGAATGGTTCACCAAGTTATTGCCAGGACTAATCCAATTTGTTTCTGCTCTGGGATTGGTGCTGGCTTGGAATAGCGTGTCCTGGGCTAAAGCTTTGATTGTGGTGATTAAAAATAGCCAGCTTGCCATGGCCATCCTAACCACGCTCAAGTCGGCGATCATGGCATTCATTAAGGCGATATTGCCCCAATTAGGCGTATTTATCGCCAAAACCCTGCTATTGCAATTAGCGCTTGATGCTCTCGGGGCCGCATTCAATGTTACCCAAAACCGATTCAAGGAATATGCCAATTCTATTGACGCAGCCACTAAAGCGGCGATCGCCCATGAAGCGGCAGTGGCAAAGCTCAATAAGACTACCTCGCAATCAAATCCACTACCCACTGACGGCCGGGGCGTTGTTACGGATCAAACCTGGAAGCCCTTTGGGTTTGACACGGGGCTAAACCTAGAAGGCACTCGCAAAGCATTGGGACTGACCACCCTGGGCGAAAAGCAGATGAATGATTTCATCGTTCAAAGCAGTGGCCAAATGTTGGCCGCTGACCAAACGGTGATGGCAGGCAATGAAGAGAAGAAACGAGTAGAGCAAGTTCTCGCCATTGAGGAACAACTTAATGTTGTCCGCTCCCGTCGCTTTGAAAATATCGCCGGCGATCGCCAAGCCTACGAAAAATCGGTGGAGGAAGAGAAAAAGTTATTGGCCCAACGGGAAGATTTGGTGGCGGCCACCTCTGCCTATGGTGAACGATTGACCAAAGATATTACCGCTACGGAACAGGCATTGTCTGACTTAGATGCTTTGGTAGCTCGGGGAGGTATCACCCGGGCGGCAGAGCAAACCCAGCGGGCGGCATTAGAAGATCGCCTGGGGGCATTGAAAGAAGCCCAGCAAGGTTTCGATAAATTGGTTAATTCTGTCCAGATGTCCACTAATGCCCTGAGCCGGGAACTGGAGAAAATCAGTGAAAGTATGGCGGCATTTTCCGAAACCCTGGAGCGAATTTCCAGTCGTCGCCGCATTGATTACTTGACCACAGCTTTGCAGGATGGCACGGGGTCAGCGGTGCGGGGGGTGGGCTTAGCCAACCTTTCCCAGCAGGAAGCCCAGCAACGGGAAGCCTTTTTACAGCAAATGTTGGGGCAACAGGAAACCCTATTGCAGGATGACCAATTTGCCAAAGAATACCAGGAACTGGAACGGCAACTACTAGAACGGGGGCTGGAAATGAATCTGGCTTCCCTGGAAAGAGTCATTGGCGAAAATCGAGATCCGCAAACCACAGCGGTAGCGGAATTGGCCAAGCGTATCATCGAAACCCGCCAGGAATTACAACAAACCCAAGAGGCGATCGCCCAGAATGCCATCGACCTAGAGGAAAGCGTATTTGGGCTTACCCGTCAGGTAAATGACTTTTTCCAGAACCTGACCCAGCAGATAGTTGATGCCCAGTTTGAAATTGCCAAAGCTACCAACCAACTAAAATCCGGGCAACTAAAACTGAGACTGCAACGGGCATTGGTGCCTGGTTCCAATAGTTTCCTCAATGGGGTTGTGCAATCCATCCAGGGCTTATTTGATGAAGCGGCCGGGGTGCTGGATTCGATTTTGGGTTCCCAGCAAAGACGCTTCCAACTGGCCGGAGCTAATTACAGCTTGGAAAATCAAATGCAGGATTTCCAAAGGTCTGTGGCAGGGGCAACGGAAGCGGTGAATGCGTTCCGGGCTTCCTTGGGTGGGGGAACGGCAACAACTTCCACTGGAACCACGGCAACTGCCACCACTACGGCCGCCACCGGGCGATCGGCAACAACCGGAGGAACTGGGCGGACAATTACCCGTAATTTTGCCAGCGCAAAAGTTGGTGAGGGCAATTGGGCAGGCAGAATCAATCAGCCTGGAGTGGTTCGGAAGCTGGCGATCACCGCAGGGCACTGGAATACCTTGGGTGGCGGTGCTCCTGGCGAGAAAGAATACAACAAAATCATCTTTGAAAAATTAATCAAGGATGCCCAAGCTATGGGCATTGAAGTCGCCTATTTGACGGTGGAACAATCCGCCAAGATGAGCCTAGATCAGGTGGGAGCCTGGTTACAGCAAAAGGAAAAAGAGGGATTCTATGCCTTTGAAATTCACAACGACATGGCGGGCGGCAAGGCAGGAGTCATTGTCGGCAATCAGATTAGCGAGATGGACCAACGGCTACGGAAAGAGTTTGGCGGTTTTCCCACTCCATGGAAGCCACGGGGATATGAGCTAGGGCTTCCCCGGCGCAATGTCAGTATCCTAGAAGTTAACGAAATGGGGGCAATTAATCGACTCAACGCCCAACAAAAGCAACAAGCGGCCCAGGAAGCTTCCAATCGTATTTTGGGAGCGCTGTATGGAACGGGCGCACCCCAAGCAAGTGCCGCTAATGCCTCTGGTCAACTGACCCCGGCCAATATCCAATCCGCAGTAAAAGCCGCATCTCGATTCAACGGACAGGTGAATAACTGCGCTCTCGCAGTAAAAGCATTTACCCAGGCATTAGGATTGAACACTTCCGCCATGGATGCCACGGCCAACAGTTCCAAAAAAGTTGGGCAGGTGATGACTGACTTCTCCAAGATTCAACCCGGAGACATTATTGGCTGGGATAAGTCGGCAAGGCATGGCGATGAACACACCGGAGTCTATTTGGGTGGGAAAAAGGTTTTCCATTCCTCCGCCTCCCGTGGTTACAGAGCCGACGTTTACAACGACTTTGATTATTTCCGTCGTCAACCTGGAGCTTATTTTGTGCGTCCTAGTGGCATGGCTTCCGCTCCATCTGCCCAGCCTGCTGGCACCTCAGCGACCACGGCTCAGCAAAGTCAAAGCAGAAATGCCTTGGCTGCATTGCTGAAAAAATTTGGTTCGTCAATGACCCCTGATGACTTTTATGCTGTCAGCCAACAAACGGGAGTGGGGGTTGATGCCTTAGTTGTGCAAGCCATGATCGAATCTGGTTTTGGCACAAAAGGTCGGGGGGCAAGATACAACAACCCTCTCAACTGGGGCAATGATGATGCAGGAAACAATCGAGGATTTCCTAATATGCGGGCCGGGCTTTTGGCGGCCGCACAGGGGTTAAAGAAAAATTTCAACTTCACCACCCCGGAACAATTTATAGCGAACAATTTCCGGGGCAAGTATGGCATTTATGCTACCGACCCACAATACAGGACTAAATACGAAAAAGCCTTAAACCAAGTTCGGGGAGCAGGGATTGGGGCTTCCATTCCTACCACTGCCCAAGCTAACCAAGCGGCGGCGACTACTCCAGCTAATGACCCCGTGGTGGATCGGGCTAGGGGGTTAACCAGTCAGATGCAGGGCTTGAATAATCAATTGGCGGATCTCAGTGATGCTGATGCGGCTTTGAAAGTCGAGCAATTTTTGCTAAATAACCAGCAGCGGTTTGAGGAAATATCCCGACAATTTGGGGGCTTTACCAGGGACACCGTTAACGCTACCCAGGATGCCCGCAACGAATTTGCTGACCTGATCGCCCGTTATGGCGGCCAGACTTTGACCAGTCAGGCAGAGGCAGATTTGCGGGAACTGGAGGCAACTTTCCGCAATAAACGGATGGGGTTAGAACAACAGGTCAGAGACATTAATGATTTCTTGAAGGGGACAGAAAGATTTCAGCAAGAAATGGAGGCGATCGCCGCTGGATTTGGTTCTTTACCCCCAGAACAACAGCAATTATTGCAACCGATTCTGGAACGATACAATGCGACCCGGGAAACGATTGGGGCATCGGTTACGGCGGCCAAATCTGCTTTGTCGGAAATCCAAGGGCAATTGGGCCAATTGGACCAAGTGAGGAAACAGGCGGAGCAATTTATTCAAATTCAAGCCCAACAGCGGACTATCCAACAGGAATTGCAAACCGTTGGGCTAGAGGCGGAAATAGCCCAAGCTTCTGGCAACAATGAAGCCAGGTTGCAATCTGAACTGAAACGGATTGAGTTGAACCGGGCAAGCATGGCCAACGAGGCCACCTTGTCCATGGGCGACAGGCCAGAGGATCTGAAAAAATACCTGGCTAATCTGCAAAAGTCGGCGGATATTTCGGCTCAGAGGGCAGTGTATGAAAGGGAAAGTGCTGATGCGGCAATCGCCTTGGAGATAATCACCAAAGCAATTACCAGGGCAGAATTTGAGGGGAATGAAGCCCGGAGACTGCAACTGGAACAAGCCAAGGCGGCCATTGAATTTAAGCAAGAGGAAGCCCGCATCAACCTGGAGGTTTTTGAGACGAACAAAAAGAATGCACTGCTAGAAGAAAACAGGCTGGGCTACCTGAACAAAATCGAGCAAATTGAGCGGGATTTCGGGCAACGGCAAATTGAACGGGCGGATTTGGCCTTTGAACGGGAACAACGGTTCAACACCAATGCGGTCAGCTTGGAGCGGAATCCATACACTGCGGCCACCATGCAGCAAGGTATGGAGGAGGAGCGGCTACGGGCGGAATTTGCCAAGAAAGAATTTGAAATTCTCAATGACCCCCGCTATGGCACAGCGGCAGAAAAGCAAGCGGCGATCAACCGGGAAGCAGATATTCTGGCCCAGAATTTGCAGTTGGTTGACCGTCAATTCCTCGACCTAACCGAGAGTATCGGCATGGGGGTAGCCGGGGCATTTAACAGCTTTTTTGATGCCCTGCTCCGGGGTGAAAATGCGTTGCAGGCCTTTGGCAATGCCCTGATGGAATCCTTGATGGAGATTGGTAAAAACCTAATTAACACTGGGGTACAAAGTTTGGTCGGTGGTCTATTTGGCTTTTCCGAGGGTGGTTACACAGGTCCGGGAGGCAAATATCAACCAGCGGGCATTGTCCATGCTGGGGAATTTGTGGTCAATAAGGAAGCTACCAGGGAATTAGGCTTGCCACTGCTAAATGCCCTCAACCAAGGCATCAAACCCGGTTATGCCCTGGGGGGACTGGTGGCCCCGATGAACCTGGAAAGTAATCTGCTGTCTGGGTTAAATTCCCGCCCCAGCTATAACCTCAACCCCTCCGCCCTGGCCACCGCAGAAGGCCAAAAGGCCAACGGCGATCGCCGACCGAATATCACCATTGAGCAGAATTTCCATGCTCCGGTGGATCGGTTCAACGCTTCGGCCAATACCTTGGCCAGGGAACAGGCGGAAGCAATGCGGCGGGCCATTCGTTAGGAGGAATTATGCTACCTGATTTTGATGAAGACTATCTGATTTTGGCTGTTATCGCCTTCATGGTGGCAGTGTGGTTTGGGGCACTGTGGAAGGATTCCACCGACTTCCTATCTGCCGCCGAAAATATAGTTACCTTTGGGCTGGGCGCAGTGGCCGGATACCTCAAACGGGAACGGAAGGAATAAAAAAATCCCGACACGGCTAAAACGGCGATCGGGAGTAAATAATGTCCTCTATTCAGATTCAGGGTCGCCACTCCCTCCTTAACGGCGAAGAGTTCCTATTCCCCAATCAATCGTTGCCGACATTTGCCATAGACAACGGCGATCGCCTCATTTAGAAATTCCGGTTTGACATATTCTGCTACCTGGGAGCGGCGAACCGGTTCAAGTAGATCATCCCGTCCCGCTTTCCGCAAGGCATCGGTGAATTGTTTGGCAGTGGATAGTTTTTGCCCTGTCCTTTCCTTAACTGCCCGCTTCAATTGTTCGGCCGTTAGGATTTTGGAACTTTTACCTGTGTCGGGTTCCACCACTTCAGTGATGACAGTTTCCTTCTCCACAATTACGTCAGACTGTCCCCGCAATGCCAACACAACCCGATCGCCATGGAGTTGAAGCATTGTTGAATCCAACTGCTTTCCTTTGTTGCGTTCCCGCTCCAATTCCAGCATTAACCGTAGGGTTTCATTTTCCTGGGCTAGTTCGGGAATAACCGTTTCCGCTTGATGAGTTTTGACAGCAAAATAATGCTTGGCAAATTTCACATGGTCGTTGCCACGGGAATCACAGCAAAGGGCCACGTGATAAGAAGCCAACCGGGAAAGCTTGTAATCCAATGCAGGTCGCCCCTGACTTTTTATCTCTAGCGGCAAAAAGTGTTCAACCGTAGAACTGGCAACGGTTTCAATGTTTTCTTGTGCTGTCTCGATGACAGATTTAAAGTTGCCCCATTTTGCATAACCCAGTATGGGCATCAAATCACGTGCCATCCAAAATTCTTTTCCGTGCTCATCAACTTGGCGAATGGAATCAAATGGAGACTCTTGGGTGGTGGCAGTTTGCCTTACGATATCTGTCATGGTGATACCTGCTCTGAAGGTGTTACAGCCCCTGGGAATTAGTCGTTCCGTGAGGGGTTCGCAGATTATATCTGAAGAATTTTTATTCACTGACGCGCCATCCTTTCAGCCACGCCTGGCGATTATTTCGCTTTTTCGGCTACTATTCTCCAAAACCCAGTCTGTGAAAGGATTGTCCCTTTGGCCGCCAATTGGACCAGCTTGGCCCCGCTTAAAATACAAGTGTTGTTTTACTAAATGATTAACCATGAACGCAAGAGATTTTTTGTTGAAATGCCCCGATAACGCAAAAATTGTTTCCTCTGATCGGCTAACTGAAATGCAAATAGCCATGGCTAGAGCCGAGGATCGTTTTTTTGTCGATGAAGAAACAATGCTGGGTTGGGCAATCGTTAAAGACTAAGATCGCAATCCTTTCTCCCCCCGTATAAATTTATTCTGGCTAGGGAATCTGGGAGGAACCATGAAAGCTTTAGCCAGTACCTACACCGCAGGCAATAACGGCACCATCCAAACCATCGCCCATTGTTGGCGAGTAATCCGACAGGACGGGGAAATCCTCGGGTTCACCGATTTTGAACATGACCTTACCTTTGCCGGGCTAACCTACATTTCTGCCGAGGGCTTTGCCCCCACCGATGTGGATAGTAATTTCAGTGGATCCGGCCAAGTTTCCATCAGCAGTTTTTTTGGCGATCAGGTGACTCGCCCCGAATTGGATGGCGGCATTTTTGAGGATGCCACGGTGGAATTTATGCGGGTTAATTGGGCCAGTCTCCCCACCGATTTGGAAGCCCAACCCCGGCAATATGACCTATTGGTGCGGGGCAAAGTGGGCATCACCAACTATGGCGATCGCCGTTACACTCTGCAATTCCGAGGATTGGCGGATCGGCTCAACACCCGCAACGGTTGGCAGTGCCAGAAGGAATGTCGCTATCAATTTGGCGATCAGTATTGCAAAAAGGCATTGACCTACGTCAGCAAGACCGTGACTGGATCTAACGGCGATCGCCTACAGTTCACCGTTGCTGATTCGTTTGACGACAATCGCTTTACAGGGTCAACGGTGGAATGGTTGACGGGGGATAATGCGGGCTATATGGGCAATGTGATTTATTCAAATGGCAGCACCCTACGATTGGCTTCCCCCACTCCCTATTCGATCCAAGTGGGGGACAGCTTCGAGACCTACGAAAATTGCCTAAAGACCGAGGAAGAATGCGAAAACCGTTGGTCCAATATTCTGAACTTTGGCGGGGAGGGAATCATCCCTGGTCAAGCTGGCTTTGCTAAATGGGGGACCAACTAATGGCGCTACTGGATTTAGGCATTAATTATGGAGCCAGCTATTCCCTGAACTTCTCCACCGACATCATTAGCAATCGGGAAGGCATCGAACAGCGACGGGCCCTCTACCAACAGCCCCTCCTCAAAGTAGCGATCGGCAATCGCATGGTCAACAAAGGGGAATTGGATTATCTGCTGGCTTTTTTTGAAGCGGCCCAGGGCAGATTGAATGAGTTTGAAATTCGGGATTGGACAGATTACCAGGTAACCGACGGATCCCTTGGCCCCGTTATTGAGGGCAGACAATCTGTGATTAAAACCTATAGCCTGGGGGGAGAATCCATTCAGCGTCTACTTACCGCTGTGGTGGAGGAAACCATTGTTGATGATGGCGGTGTCATCAGTTGTGAATTTAATGTGCCCGTCCGCTTCGACCAAGATGCCTTCCCCCTCACCTTTGAAGCCTATTCCCCTGATGGCGAAAGATTATTCAGTATTCAGGAGCTAAGCTGTACCGAAATCCGCAAGGCATGGCCCGATGCCCCATTGCAACTTCCCCCTGCCTCCATTGATGCCGATTTGGGTATAGGCAAAGACTACGGCACAACGGGCGGACAAGCCTACTCCACATCCATCATGGCTTTACCTTCCGGCTGGGATGACCGCCAAGCAAACTATTCCGGCAGTAAGAGCCAATGGAATATTGGGGCAAAGCTGGTCAATGTGGCGGAAATGACCAGGATGATTACCATGTTTCGCCTCTGTCGTGGCCAGCTTGTCCCCTTCAATTTCTACGACTGGCAAACCGAATCTACCAAGCTTGTCCGCTTTGACTCCGATTCCCTCGGTCTCCAATTTGAAGCCCATGACGAAAATTATTATGGTGAAAATATCGGCGATCGGGAAAGCCTCTTTGCCCTCAATGGACTACCTGTAAAGGTTACGTGTCCGGTTCAGCCAACAACAGGTGTATGTACTCCACAAACCCTGACGTACAGCGCAACGGCAAAAGATTTTTCTCTTGCTTCTGTGGAAAACCTAGATCAGGGAGGCGGCGGATCTTTAAACCCAATGGCTTCCATGCAATTAGTAAATGATGGTGGAAATCCTGGAGAATATGGAATTATTCGATTAGATTTTGGTGGCAATCTCGGTTCGGGAGTTACTGGCTATTGGCTGTCTCCGTTCTCCTATGTTCCTCAGTCTGAGGACGAGATAATAACAATTGACTACTCAGAAGACGTTAAGAGGTTTGAGGGTAGCTGGGAGCACGTAGGGCAAAGCATTTTTCTGGTTGTGTGGCAATGTCCTTTTCGGTATCAGCACCAAATCGCAGGATTTGCGGGAAATGTGGGGGACGCTGAGTGGACAAATAAATCCCAAAGCAATATCAGCTTGTCTGAAATGGGGGTATATCCAATCCCGGGGGTTGAACTTCGATTCGGTTTTGCTAGGTTAAATGGGCACGAATTGTCTCAATCTTTTATTGCCTACACACAAGTTGGTATTGACAATTGGGAATTGACCATAAATGTTGGTTGCCCAGAAGTTTAAAACAGCGGATAGCTTGTTTTGTAAGGGTGATCAGATGCCAGCCCACCAGTGAGCCCCCATTTGTGGGCCAGGTATCCTTCTAGTTTTTGGCGATCGCCCGTTGATGGATCATTTGCCGTTAGCACCACTTCATGAATATTGCAAGCGGCAAAATTAGCTCCAGCATCGTCTTTGCCTAATGATATAGCTACGGATGTAGCGGTGCCGCCATTAGAAAAGATCGCTCTAACGTCTGCAAGTAACAGAGATAACTGCCCGTTGCGTCTTGCTGTACTAGATGGAAATAAACTAGCAGTGGAATGATACCAAACATTACTTATGTCATCTCGAATGACACCATGCCTAGACGTAAACCCCAGCGAAGCTCCAAAGGATTGATACCCAAATGGCGTGATTACTGCTATAAAAAATCCTGTCGATGCACTAGCACCTCTAAGTTCATCATTTACACCGTCAAAATCAACGGAAAATTGATCGGTATAAGTTGGACGTTTAGTGCTGGTTGATTGTGTTACATGGCGATTATTGCCTGACAAGTCATCCCATTGGGATACGGCTCCAGAGTCTAGGGTTATGCTAGTCGGAACAGAAGCATCCAGCCATAGGGCTGTGGATATTAAGCTGGGGTTCCATGGCTCCGGCTCAATTGGTGCGGGGGGATCTGACCAATAGCTAATATAGCCATTAAATTCTGTCTTTCCCTTATACAAAATACTAGCCATTAAAAGTATCCTCTAATCCAAACTTGCCAAATGGAGCCGTCCCAATAAGCATAAACAGAACGAGCCAGGTCGCCATCATTCTCTAATGTAACTATTGGTGTGTTGTCAGGTTCTTGAACCTCAATAGCATTGGTCGTAGATATATTAACAATCTCACATTCAAAGTAATCTGAACCTCCAGCGGTTGGAAGTTTAACTGCGACACTGGCAACGGTGGGAGTTAAAAACTGAAAATAATCGTCGTCTAATAACAGCGTTTTTGTGGCTGAAATTGACTCAATATTTTGAGTTTTGGTTGAGCTACCGCCAGGGGCACCAACCCCACCTATTTTGTAAATAACACTAGTCATAAACATTCCTCTCAAAAATACGCCAAATCGACCCATCCCAATAATAATAAATGGAACGAATCAAATCGGCAGTGGATAGGGTGATAATTGGGGTGGCATCACTTTCTTGAACTTCCAGCGCATTTGTTCCGTCCCCCGCATTAATTATTTCCCCTTCAAAGTAATCGCTACCCGTAACCGCAGGTAATTGAACAGCAACACTGGCCGCAGTAGGGGTTAAAAATTGAAAGTATTCAGAGGTTAAAATCAGTGACTTTGTGGTAGAAATTGATTCAATATTTTTAGACTTAGTTGCTGTTCCACTGATAACAGATAACCCACCATAAATATTGACTTCCCGATCAACAATAGGGGCGATAATATCCCCGTCTAAAAAGTTGGTCTGAGTAACTAATCCTGTCGCATCCCGTTCCAGAGTCAGAACATTACCAGTGCGCCCGATGCACAACATTTGGGCATAGCCACTGCCACTGCCCACAGAATCAGTTCGGAATAGGCAAACAGGGACAGTGGGGGCAAAACCGTCAGGGTCTTCCAGGGTGACATTGACTGTCCCCCCAACGCTGGGGATAGTCACGTCGCCGATAAGGTTGGTGTAGCGGCGAATGCGATTGAACCTGTCCTGTAGGTCTAACTGTTCACGAATTTGTCCACCAATCTGGCCCCAGTCAATACCTGGCTCGACAACCGAAAAATCAGTAATGCTGGTAATGTCTCCCGCCGGAGTCGCCACAACAATTTTGCCGGTGGTAGTTCCGACTGCGACAATGCCTGTAATAGTGCCATCGTCCACTACAACAAAGCTAGTTATGGCAGTACCGTTAATTTCTGCGCCGGTAGCGGTGATGAACCCATAGCCATAGATGGAAATTTCTGTTTCCTCTGGGCCTTGGCTGGGAGAAAAGCCCGTGATCGCCCCTCGGAGTCCTAGCCCAGTGGGGACAATGGTGACCGCAGTAACATCGTCAATGTCCTGCCCGACGGATACCGCTTTGAAATAAAGAGTTTCCCCCACGTCACTGGGGAGAATATCGAATTTGCCGTAAAAGCCCGTCAACAGGAAGCCGCTACCACCATCGGAGGTGGATAGGGTTTTGGTAAAAATCAGGGGGAAATAATCAACGTCGTCCCGGGCGTAAAAAAGCTGTGCTCCCACCCAACCCGGATCGGCGCTAATAAATAGGCCAATGCCATTGGCTTCCAATTCCTGGGCCACCAAGGCTGTGGGAACTATGGGGGGGATTCCGGTGCCAGGATTGCCGGGGAAATTGCCCCCACCAGGAGGCGGCTCTGGTTCAGAGGGGGCAGACACCCAAGCCCCATTAAATACCGTGGGATTGTAGCTGCGGGCTTCAATTTTGATTAACCCGTTGGCTCCCCAATCGGTGCGGGTAATTTGGACTTGCTGGGGCCCATCCCCCAACCAAGGCAGCGCCACCACATCCCCAGGTTCCAGGTAGCCGTATTTAGGGGGCAGGGAAAATTTATAGGTTCGCCGCTGACTCCAGGCTAGTTGCAGTAGGCGATTGGCTATAATTTCTGCATCTGAATCAGCCAGGCTGATTTCTAAGTTGACAGAGAATATATTTTCCCGATCCACCCTAACTGGGGGAGAAAGGATGGTTTTTCGCTCATAAACGGAGTCAAAAATGCTGATGTAACTTAATTCCACCCGGCTTGGTAGGTCATCCTCGGCGGTGACCTCCACTTGTACCGCTTCATCGGGCACCTGTCCCCCCGCTTCATGGGCCGCACAGTCGGCGATCGGGATACTAGCGGCCACCGAAGGGCGCAATATTTTGATGAATTTTATTTTGCCGTTGCTTTCAAAATATTCAAAAAAATACGCTTGCTGGAGTTGCCTCAGGTAGGATTCGGTGCTGTCGGCGCTGGTCGTTCTAAAGCCTCGCACAAAAATATCGTCTAATTCCCCCACCTCGAACTGTTCTGGCTCGTAGCCCGCTTCCACCATTAAGTCGGTAATAATCTCGCTCAGGAAAAATGGCGTTTCCCGATAGGTCTCCACGGCGATCGCCGGGTAGGAATTATTAAATTGCCCTAGAAATAATTCTTCTAGTTGAACTACGGCCCGGTCATTCCAGCCGTAGGGGCGATCGTCAAGGAAGGCTGGGTTGGTGCCGTCCCCATTCCAAAAAGAAGCATCAAGGCCAGGGGAAATAATACTGCCGGAATTGAGGGGAAGATTGGGGTCGGAAAAATATTTAGCTTTTTGTTCGGGGTGGATGTTGTCATCGGGCGTGTTTTTCTCCCAAATTAGGATGTCATTGGCCCACACCCGTCGAAAAGAACTAATCTCCCTGGACAATACCCAAACAGCATGGCCATAGTAATAGGCTTGGCGGTTGGTGGTAATGGTGCGGGAACCACCGCTGACCTGCTCTGTGTCCCACTGGTCTACCCGCTCTTGGGGCTCAGCGCACCAGACCATATTGCCGGTGATTCTGGTATTTCCCCATACCCTGGGGATATGCGCCCCATATTGACTGGCAGGCTGGGTGAGGTCGCTGACAAATCCCTGTTCATTAATTTGGCTAGTGGTTTGCCGGCCACCACCAAATAGCCCCCCCAGCAGACGGGCCCCAAAGGAAATCCCCAGACCAGCAACTAAATTCCAGACCATTTAGTTATTCCTACGCTGGCGCTACTTGGGTGATGGTGAAGTAGCCACCAAGGTCTTCGTTTAGGCTGTCGTACAAAACACTGCCGGTCATTTCCAGCCCCACTAATTCATCGGAAATCAAATCCAGGGAAGATGGCGGGGACAGGTCAACTTTAAACAAATTGACTGTGATGGGATTTTTACCCTCCAGGGTATTCATGCCTTCAAAGCGCATATAGTAGTCCACCCGGTCAGCGTTGAATGCTTCGACCACTTCTTCCCCTGCGCCGCCGGTGCCCGCCGCTCCATTAAAAGCCATCAGCCAATTGGCCAAGTCGAAGCTTTCAATCATGAAGGTGATGTCTACTTTTAAGCTTGTCCGCACCTTTAAGTCCATGCGCCGATCGCCGGTTTCGGATTCGTAATGCTCGGAAAATTCTTCGGCGATCGCAATATTGAGCATAGGACAGTTACCAATAGAACGCAGTCCCACCGGGGCCCCAGCGCTGTCCCTAGTACCAATTTTGACCGTGCCCTGTCCCCTGAAATACCGATTGGCCATGCTGCCCCCGCAATGAGAATCAAAGCCATTGTGGATTTATACGGCGGCAATCTTTGTCCCTAAACCTTCCCTAGCAATTCGTTTTATTGCCGTGCAAAACGTGGAGATGGCAACGGCTAAAAATGCCTCAGGATTTAGGTTTTGCGGTGGTTACAAGATTTTGATATTATCTTTAGGTCTGATTCGTAATCAGTTGGTCGTGGGTTCAAATCCCATCTTCGGCTTCATCTTTATATTTTGCCAGCACAACTTTTCCCAGTTGGCCCCGGTCCTTTTTAGCACAAATAAAAAGTCTAGGCAATTAAGCCTATACTTACTCCAATGTCGGACGCTATACTGCAAAGCTATCGACAGATTGGCACACTGAAGCATCGGGAAATTTTAAGCTGTGGGGGCAGTGCAATTATGAATAAACAGGGTTACTGGTTTCCCATCCACCATCGTGAACTAGTCCGCTGGATTAAGGGCAATGGCAGTGCGAGTTTTTTGCAGAGTCCCCTGCTTCATAATATTCTCTTAAATCTTCTGGTAGCTCTGTTTTATGTTGTAGGCATTAAGCTAAGTGATCAGCTAGTTAGCACCCTATTGCCAGGAAGAATTACCCCCGTTTGGTTTCCCTCTGCCCTTACCTTTGGGGTGTTTTTTCACTTCGGCCATTGGGTCACCCCAGGTATTATTCTTGGGTCAGTGTTAGGCTTAGTTTCAGTATTTTCTACCTTTGATCCTCCCCCCAGCATTGCTCAATTTCTGATGCTAGAAACAGCCTTTGCTTTTGCCAATATTCTTCAACCCTTTGTGGGGGATCTATGGCTAAAAAGAAAACTGAGGTCCTTAGCCCAAAGGGAATCGTTCCCTATTATCAAGGACAGTGAGAGTATACGAGAACCATTGGCCGTCCTCAATCCATTCCAAAGGGTTTCCACCACCATTGCTTTTGTCCAGGGGGCTGTCATTGGTCCGTTTTTGTCAGCGGTTATTGGTGTTACCACGCTGCTGTGTTTGGGCATTGTTGCCAAGGAAAACTTTCTCTACTCTTGGATAACTTGGTGGTCTAATAGCGTGCTGGCAATTATTGTCTTCACGCCGGTGTTAATTAATATTCGCTTTTATCGTTTTCGTCGCCATCATCTGTTCAATACCAAGTTAATTATCTCCATTGCTTTAACCGTTTTAGTTTGGTTTTTATCGTTTTATAAATCCTACCCACTCGCCTACATGTTTTTGCCACTAATTCTATTTGTGGTTTTTCATTTTGGCGACTTTTTTGCTAGTGTTTTTGTGGCGTTCTTTGCTTTTTTTGCTATTTTTGCCACTGCCCAAGGTCAAGGTGTGTTCAACTATGACTCCGGCAATAATTCGGTAATATTCCTACAGATGTTTACAGCGGTGATTTCCATGACAGCATTATTTTTCTCCGCCATTATTCAAGAAAAGAGAATTGCTCAACAATCCCTCTACCAAGCAGTAAAAAGTTTAGAAAATGAAGTGCAGAAAAGAACTGACAAATTGACCGCCGTTAACAAATCCTTGGAATTGGCCAATGTTGAACTCAATAAACTAGCCCACATTGATGGCCTGACCCATATCCCTAACCGTCGTTACTTTGAACAACAATTTGCCGCCGAATGGCAAATTTTCCTCCAGAGGGGCCAGCGCTTAACAGTGATGATGGTGGATGTGGACCATTTCAAACTCTATAACGACCACTATGGCCACTGCCAGGGAGATATTTGTCTCACGGAGATTGCCCAAATATTGCAAAGTTGCATCCGTCAACCAGGGTCTGATTTTGTCGCCCGTTACGGCGGCGAGGAATTTGTCCTAGTATTGCCGGAAGTAGACCAACTCGGGGCGATCGCCATTGCCCAAAGAATTAAAACTGCCCTGCAAACCCCAGGTATTCCCCACCAAGCAGTGGATTCGGTCGCCAATGTCACCTGTAGTATTGGCATTGCTGTGGCCCATTCTGGATTTGAAGGTGACAAGGAAACACTGCTTAAACAAGCAGACCAAGCTTTGTATTGCGCCAAACAGGCAGGCAGGAATCAATATTTTCTCTTCAACTATGCCGAGGAGTGAATCAACGCTATATTACCGCCCCAGTTGAGAGTTGGTTGAATGTGAATAATAACTGGCCTTACAACGACGGCAAGATTGGAAATAGGCCATCCAGTTTGGAAATCTCCAGGACAATTTTCCATTCTGGGGAAACGGAAGTCAGGGCGATGGTTTTGCTGATTTTTCTTGCCTGATGCTGGGCTTTGGCTAGGACCATCAGTAAATTGCTATGAATAGTTTTTACCTGTCCCAAATCAATAATTAATGTAGAGAAAGGGGCATGGTGAATCCAGTCGAACATTTCGTGGGGGGCAATGTGCTCCGACGGGCAATAGATTGGTTGATTAACAATTTCTAGTTGGTCAGGGACCGGGGCTAAGGAGGAAGTATTCATAGTGGAGTGTTGGTAAGGTGAACAATATGGTTAGGCAGGGGGTTACGAGTTATCGGCAGATTACCTTGGAGAAAAACATTGGTCTTCCTGGGCCAACCCTGGCAGACGACGGGCCAGGCCCTTAGCAAATTCGACTACAGCATTGATCCAGCCTGGGTAAACAGAACTTCTGCGAGGTGAGTGAGTGGTCTGGGCTGTCTGAGTTAACCACTGACTAGCCTGGGCGTAGTAATGACTGGGGGCCGGGACGATAACATGGACAGGATTGGCCAGAAACCGCACCAAATCACCGGGGGTATGGGCAATGGGCACTCCCTTTTCGGCTAAGGCTTGGGCCAGTTCCACTTGATGGTTGTCCACATGTTCATCGAACCCATGGCTACGGGGAACCAAAATAAAGGGTTTGTTTAGTTTGGCGAGAATATCGAAACTGCCTTCTCCACAGTGGGAAATAATTAGCCGGGCCTGGTCTAGCATGGTTTTAAAATCTGCTTCTGCCAAAACTTGATATTTCTCTCCCCCTTGGGGCAGAAATGTACAACTGCCGTATTGAATTAGTACTTTTTCTTGTTGGGGATCAATAAACTGCTGTTGAATTAGATAATCAATCCATTGCAGGAGGCGGTTGTAGGGAAATTTTTCTGTGCCGACGGTAATTAAAATCATGGTTTTATTGGAGTTTGAGAAGGGTGTTAGGTTTAGTAAATTTAAATAGAAAAGATGCAAAAATAATCAGATTATTACTATTTACTGGGCTAAAACTTCGATTAACTTAGCTTGGGGATAACGCTGTTGTAACTGTTTCCACTGCACATAAAGCACATCAATACAGGGCAGAATTAATTTGGCAGAGAGGCTGAGGTCATTAACCCTGGTGAAAGATTCAATAAAAATAGTTTTAATGCCCAACAGTTTGGCGAATAAAAGGAAGGGCACCGCTACCCCGGCCCCAGTGGTGATCACCATGTCCGGCCGTTCCTGATAGATAATGCGGACAGCTAAACCCAGATTGCGGCAGAGGTTGGGCAAATTTCGGTTGGTGGGGCCAAAGGCCCAATGGACTTCTTCCTGGGCGAGGTAGTTGCGGGTGGTGGCGGTGGGGAAGGTTACCCATTGGCGATCGTGGTTTTGCCAGAAGGAAGCCAGTTGACATAAGGCATTGAAGTGGCCGCCGCTGGAGCTAATCAGTAAAAGTTTCATTGTCTGCATCCCATTGATGGTGGGGGCATACCCCGTTTTCCTTAATTTTCAGTATGAGGGGGGCATGTTTACAGTCGTGTTTACGTAATTGTCTAACCTAATGCTTTTGATGAAATTCCTAGTAAATTCCCTAGGCCAGTTGGGACGAAGCGTTGGCTTCCCGTTCAATTTTTCTGGCCTGCAGAGCTCCGGTAACTTTAATGGCGATCGCCTCGATGGATTGATAAAAAGTAGGGGGACAGATTTTGAGCAAACAGGCAGCGGCAATGGTCAGGCCGGTGCGACGGGGTTCCACCAGAATAATTTGCCAATGGGTGCTGAGGGCCTGGCCTAATAAATTCAGAGCATGGTCTGTGTCTTGGAAACGCACTGCCCGCCGAGCCAGGTAACGCAGTTGATAAGCCTTGGCCGGTTTGCCCCATCGGGCCACCAATGCTGGTGCGTACTGGGCAGTTTTTTCCATTACCTGGAGCCAGGACTGGAATTGCAACTCCACATCCGCCGACAGTCCTTGATTATTGACACGGTAGAGAGTCAACGCAGCGGGAATGCCTTCAATTACCCAGTTGGTCACGATAGCAATGCGAATCCAACACTCAATGTCTTCTGACCGCAACCGGAACGCTTCGTCAAAGTAACAGAACTCGGGAAAACCATGGCGATCGTCCAAAAAACCAATATCATCCAATACCTGGCGACGGATCACTGGAGCGGAACCGTTGCCCACGGGATTACGGCAGAGGAGATGGCCGGCATCAATGTTTTTTAACTTGGGCATTTGATGGATTCCCAAGGGTTGACCTTGACCATCAATGAAGGAAGAACGGCTAAAACTTACCCCAATGTGGGGATTTTGGTCTAGATGTTCAACGTGGCTGGCCAATTTTTCTGGTAACCAGAGGTCATCCGCATCTAAAAAAGCGAGATATTCCCCTTGGGCATGGCGAATTCCCGTGTTGCGCGACCCCGCTAGTCCCCGATTTTTCTGATGAATTAGTTTAATCCGTTGGTCCTTGAACTGACGGACGATCGCCGCACTCTGATCGCTGGATTCATCATCCACAACTATGAGTTCAAAATTGGTATAGGTTTGGGCCAGCACAGAACGAATTGTATCGGCAATGTAGGCTTCGGTGTTGTGGAGGGGAATAATCACAGAGACCAGTTTCATCGTAGGCATCCTCGGGGCGAAACGTTTTCCATAACTCCCATGATGGAGGACGAGGATCTACGTTTCTGTTGACGCCAATGTTTAACTTCAGGGCAAATTTGTCTAACTTCTGATTAATCGGTTCCAAACGTCTAACCCAATGGGGTGAAATGCCCTGCCCAAAATAGTTAGAATAAAGTCTGTACGTCAAGCCTATCTCACCGTTTACCGGGCCGAACCCGTGCAGGAAACGAAGACAAAACCACTCCTCCTCAAGCACGGAAACTATTTTTGGCGGTCTGTGGGGCTTTATTTTCCCGAAAAATCAGGCAATAGTGGGATTTTTTCTTTAGGCAAGCAGTGGTCCCAATCATCTCTCGTTAATTTAGGGTTTATTCACAATAATGTTGTCTGATGATCTGGCTGGTGGGCAACGCACTTTTAAGGTTCTTGTGGTTGAAGACGATAGAGTCACCCGATCGCTACTGTTGATGGCCCTTAAAGAAGATAATTATGGGCTGGCGGAAGCCACTAACGGTCAGGAGTGCCTCGATAAATTTATCCAGTTACAGCCGGACATTGTACTGTTGGATGCGATTATGCCCGGTATGGACGGTTTCACCTGTTGCGAGCAAATCCGTCTTCTGCCTGGAGGGGATAAAGTACCCATTTTAATGATCACTTTTTTGGATGATCAAGAATCCATTGATAAAGCCTTTACGGCCGGAGCAACGGACTACATCAATAAGCCGATCCATTGGTCTTCTTTCCGTCGTCGCATTCATCAACTAATTAATGTCAAATCCTTGTTCAACGAAGTAGAAGCAACCCAAAAGGAGTTGGTTTCCCGTAGGAGCTGGGATAGTTTCTGGCAAGAAAATTGGCGGTCTTTGGCCCAGACTAGTCCTAACCAAAATTACCTCAACACCATGCTCACAGGGGCATTAAAACTTTTCAACGGATTGCGCATTGTGCTGGTGACATCGATCGCCGATGCCATTCCCTTCGTGGTTATCGATCCGGAAGTGGAGTCTATGGGGATTGATTTCACCGCCATTAATGATGACTTTGCCGCCTTAGTTTCCCTGCAAATAGATGGAGGCATTGTGTTTAAAGCCGGTGTGACTCCCCCGGCAAAGAACCATTGGTCAACCAAGTTGCCTTCCATGGCCCTATTTCCCACGGCGGTCCAGCCCGTTGCTTGGCGGGGTCAGCCCCTAGGACGAGTGATTATCCAATGGCGATCGGATCTTGATCTTGCAGAAGTAGAAATTCCCCAACAAATAGAAAATCTTTCCCATCTTCTGGGATTCCTACTCCAGGAAATCGATGGATAATAAAGGATAGCCGACCGCCCCCTCCCCCCTGCAGCCGAGTTGATAGTGGTGGGGTAATGGCGTTTTTGTTTGCTAACTGTTGTTGTGGAAAAATTCATGAGCAAACGCTCCCTCAAGTCTTCGTCTAGCGGTCAGGCCAGGGCAAAGCAGGCCATGACCAGGCGGGGCTGGACCCAAGCCTATTTGGCCACTGAAGCCGGACTTTCCACCCGTAATTCGGTCTGGAAGTTTCTCAGCGGGCGGCCAGTGGAGCGTTACATTTTTATGGAACTATGCTTCCAGTTGGGCTTGGATTGGGAAGAAATTGCGGACCTTCCCCAGGGGGACGACGACCCTGACATTGGGAATGATGGCGTTGTCACCGAGGAAGGCGATCGCCCGGTTATGGAAGCCACCGAGTCCCAGCCCCCACCAAGCTTGGAGGAAACTTATTTAGCAGTCAAAGCTAAGTTGAGGCACCAGTTCTGTAAACAGTACAGCAGGGTGCAATCTTCTTTTAATTTGACTCAGCAGTTTGCCTTAGACGACATTTACACCGATCTGAGTTTGTTGCCCCACCTTAGCCACCAACAATGGTTGGAGGTGGACGATTTACAAGGGTCTTTACTCCAAGGTGTGACCCAGCCCCAGCCCATCGGTTTATCCATTCAGGAGGCCATCGACCACCATGGACATTTGGTCATTTTGGGCCGGCCCGGCTCCGGCAAAACTACCTTGTTGAAGTACCTAGCTCTACAGTGTTACAACAGCCAAATTCAGCCCGATCATATCCCCGTTTTCATCCCCCTGCGGGACATTGAACGCTACCAACAGCATGAACCAGATTGGAGTGTGGCAGATTACCTCCAAACCCTATTGGCGATCGAAGAGATTACTCCGGAGCTACAAACTGAGTTACTGCAACAGGGCAAATTCTGGTTACTGTTGGACGCATTGGATGAAATTCCCCGCAAAACCAGTGAAAAATTTCTGCAAAAAATCCAGGAGTTTGTGCAATCTTTTCCGAACAATAATATCTTAATTACTTCCCGCATTGCTGCTCAAAATTATTTTTTTACTGGTTTTACATACCTGGAAGTTGCCAATGCCAATGAGCAACAAATTAGATCCTATATTGACAATTGGTTTAACCAGTCCGGTGTCCCTGAAGACAATGGTAAAATTAGCAAAAGCGACCAGTTATTAGCCCATCTTCGACGACCAGAAAATCGCTTTGTCCTCGAACTAGCCAAAACGCCCCTCTTACTAGAGTTAATTTGCTGTGCTTTCCAAGAAAGGGCCCAACTGCCCAGTAAACCCGCCAAACTGTATAAAGAAGGGCTAAACGTTCTGCTTAACCGGGGTTCCCGCTCCCAGGCATTTCAAACAGACTACGGCTATAACGAGTTAACTCTGCTCCAAAAGTTAAAACTATTATCAGAAATAGCTGCCCGCATGTTTGCGCAGGGTTATTTTTATTTTGAAAAAGATCAAGTTTTATTAATTATTCAACAATATTTAGCTAGCATTGCCAGCGCCCCCATTAGTGGAGATTTGCTGTGGCTCAAAAGCGAAAATGTCCTACGAGCTATTCAAGTGCAACATGGGCTTTTGGTGGAGCAAGCCAAGGCAGTGTATTGCTTTTCCCATGTCATTTTTCAGGAATACCTAACGGCTCAACAGTGGGTTTTTTGCAAAAAATTAGCCATTGCAGATTCCGTCGTTAATGACCCAGAAATTACTGCCCAACGGCTCACCGATCCCCATTGGCAGGAAGTTATTGCTCTGGCCATTTCCCTTGTTCCCCTAGCGGATGATTTTTTACTGCAACTGAAATTCGAGATCGATCGCCTAGTAGCCAGTGATGATGGTTTAATTGCTGTAATAAAATATTTAGATACCAAAAGTAAATTGCTCCAAACTAACCATAAACCAGTGGCCATTAGGGCTTTTTATTTGGGCATTCTCTACGATTTTGGACTTAATTTAGCTACCCGTCTAGACCGGAGTTTGAGCGAAAATCCCCACCAGGAAATTTCCCTAGATTTACAATTGATCCGCATTCTCTCCTTAGCCCAGTCCCTCGCCCAAAATCCTACTTTTGAACAGTATTTGAACCTTGGTTTTGCCCTTGATATTGAAAGAAAATTTTCCCTCACTCCTGCCTTGACGAAAGCGTTACAAATTTGCAAAGAGCAACTACCTTCCCCCATGGAAGAGAAATCATCCTTGTTGCAATGGTGGCGGATGCAGGGGCCAGATTGGTACCGGGGGATGAAAACCATCGTGTGTCAACATCATCAGCTTGGTTGTGTAGCTGAACTAAGCCCCAGCCAAAGTAATCTTTTGCGGCAATACTACCATGGGCTAGTTTTTTTCCATAAATGTCTCCACAGTGGTTGTTACGTTAGCCCCGCTGTGCAGGCAGAACTGGAAAATAATCTCTTGACTTATGCACCATCAATTTCTAGCAACTTACCTTAGCTAGTTGACATTGACTCATTGATAATCCGGGCGATCACCAGAAGCATAAAAACCCAGTCCCATGATAATTAGACCAGGCCAATAAAGATAGGCGAGGATTTCTAAATTTTCCCCAAAGGTGTAGAGAAAAAGAATAAATAATACTGCCAATCCCGCCTCCGCCACTGCATAGCGTTGAGCCTTAATTAGCAACAAAAAAAGACTAAGAACCATGGGAATGGCCAAAGCATAGAAACCAACAATGCCCTTGACAAATAACAAACCATACCAAGTATGGTGGGAGCCAATGGGCATATATTCCACCACGTGGGGTCCCGATTCCACAATGCCATGGCCCCAAATGGGTGCTTCCGTTTCCCAGCGATAACCGGCAATTTGCTTCAAGGTGGTGCGGACTCGGCTAGATTCCGACCGGGCCTCGGTGAATTTTCGCATTACGGTATCTAATAAGTTGAATAACCAGGGCGCCATGATGCCGGTAATGGTACTCCCTATGCCCAACACCATGAGGGTAAAGGGGCGACTGAGACGGGCCAGGCAAAAGGTGAAAATGGGGGTCAAAATCAGGGAAACGATCGCCAAGCGGGACTTACAAATTTGGGCCAGGTAGAGAGAACCGATAATGCCAAACCAACGCCATTTTTTATTTTTCTCCTTGAGAGCGAGCACAAAATAGATATTAGCCACAAAGCCCAACGCCGGCCCCCAGGGGGTAAACAATCGTTGGCGAATGGAACCGTCAAAATCCACTTCGTAAAAAGAAACATCAAAAAAAGTTGTGCCTGGGCCTCCCACCGCTTTGAGGGGAGAAACATAGAGAA
This sequence comes from Synechocystis sp. FACHB-383, assembly GCF_014698605.1. Lineage (NCBI taxonomy): Bacteria > Bacillati > Cyanobacteriota > Cyanophyceae > Synechococcales > Merismopediaceae > Synechocystis > Synechocystis sp. FACHB-383. The sequence goes on from NZ_JACJTJ010000032.1 coordinate 42,205, forward strand.
TTTCGGGGAAATGGAGTAGGGGCGCAATGATTAGTAGGGGAGAAATGAGCAGGGTTTGCAAACAGATCACACAAACGGCTCGGTAAATCAGTCGGGGCCGAATGGGTAAACAGCCCGCCAGGGGATACAAGGCTAGGGCCGCCCATCCCTTGAGCCAGCCAATGGAGGACTTAATAATGGTGCTTGTGGGCAGGTCAAAATCCAAATGCCCAATTATCAGGGCCACCTGCATCATGGCCATGCCAATGATCCAAACCCAGATTAGCCAATGGATTTTAATTTTTTCCGCTTCCGGGGTGGCTTCCGTTTGCAACCACCATTTCAGCCCTACGTATAGTCCCAGAATTACCCCCAACACCGACCCGACAATGTAGATGGCCCCCAGGAGGTAAAAGCCATAGATATAGACCATGCTGTACCAAACCAGCCGTTCGGGAAAATTTTCGGGCTTGATGGGATCGTTCACGCGAGGATTTGGCGAGAAATTTTGGTCAGTACTACTAAAATTGTGTTGCGCCACCACAGTAATGTCAGGCCGAAGGTAACCAGAACAGAGCCGATCGCCGCCCCGGCCAGAACCAGCTTAGTTTTGGGAGCGGAGGGGGCATCGGGCAAGGTGGGAGGTTCCACCAATTGCATGAGGGGAAAGGAACCAAAGGGGTCACTTTTGCCCAAATCGGCCTTGGCCAGGGTGGAAGTAAAAATGGCCTCTGCTATTTGCACTTTACGGAGATAGTTTTCCAGCACTGATTCCTTTTGCACCATAATTTTCAGCCGAGCTTCTAACTCGCTCACCTGTTGGGTTAACGCATCCACCTCCGCCCTAATGCCCTCATACTCAGCCTGGAGGGTAATTAGTTGTTGAAAGAGTTCCCCCCGCTTCACACCGGACTCGTTACTATTGTCCAAATTTAACCGTTCAATCTCCTCCAGGGTAATGGCCTTACCCAACAGAGCTTTGCCCCGTTCTAGTACTGTGGCCAGGGCTGCCCCTTGCTTTTGTTTGAGTTGCACTACATCGGGATAGTTGGGGCCCCGCTCCTCCAACAGAGCATTTAACTCTGTGCTGGTGGTGGTATATTCCTGCAAGCTTTTCTGAAAATATTGGTCTGTTTGCAGGGCCAACACCGTGGGAGCCTGTTCCGGCGCTAACTGCACCGCTAAGGTCAAACTTTGTAGGCGATCGCCAATTTGTTGGCTTTGGGCCACCTTTTCCGCCCGTTGTTTGCGGAGAGTCTCGATGGTGCTGATCAAATTAGTCACCTGTTGGGAAGAACTCAAGCCAGACTGGGCTTTATAGTTTGATAACTGGGCTTGGGCCTGGGTAAGTTTGTTTTGGGAATCCTCCAGGGCAGAAGTAATAGCCCCATCCCGTTTTTCTTGTTCAATTTGCCTGAGGGTATTAAGCCGTCTTTCTAGGGTTTGGTACAGGCTAAGGGCTTTGCGTTGGGCAATTTTGGGACTTGGTCCCGATTGGGAAATGCGGATGGTGGTGGTGTTGGGAATGAGGACAATTTTCGGATCACCAAATTCTTTAACTTCTATGCTCACACTGGCCGCCGCTTCTTGAATCACCGTATCCCCCAGGGCTAGTAATTTGTAATTTTCCCTTGGGTCGGAAGAACTGCCAAAGGCGGAGGTGGTGGAAGTGGCTGCCTGGCCCACGTCGGGGAGGTTGAGGTTTACCCCCAGGGCATTACCAGCGACATGCACCACTAATTCACTGGTGTAGGTGGGAGCGGTGTGCTTCAGGTAACTTAACGTTCCCGCCCACAGTAATGTATTGGCCCCCACTGCCAAAGTTAAATATTTAGCAATGCGCCCCAAAGGCAAGCTTAATCTTGGTTTAATTGTTGCGATGTCCTCTTCTCCATCCATTTCCCCTACTTCAACATTGTCCATGGCACCATCTTCGGGGGAGTTAAGGGCTTCAGATTCATTACCGTTGGGAAACCGGTCCTTAGTTGGGGAGGAGGAAGTGGTGGCCATAGCGATTAACCTAACGGTGTAGTTAAAACCCCTAACGGAAGAAAAGATTACGGAAAATCAAAAAGGGGTCTAGGGGACTGAGGAAATCAGTGATGGAGCGGAAAATATCCCTAGTGTTGGTCATACCGGAATCGTAACAAGCAATGGCGTCCCTTGGCATGAGCAGGGGATTGTCTGTGTTGCTGTGGGAATTACGCACCAATTCTTCCACCGGTTTTTCGGTGACCAGGGTTGCTCCACTGGCCGTATCCACCCGCACCAAAATAGCCCGGCGATCGGCGTTGACATTGACAGTACCTCCCACACAGTTGGCCGCCACCACTGCTTGACTAAAGCGGGCCCCATAGGGAAAGGTGATGCCTTCTTGTTGGTTCCCCACTGCCGAGGTGGCATTACTATTGGCGGGTACGGTGAGGTTGGAAATAAATACCTTAATACCAGGGGGAGTGATTTGGGAGGGACGGGCCAAGGCCGGTTGCACCTGGCCAGCGCTGGGCACCACTAGGCGATCGCCAGCCATGAGGGGAATATCGGCCACCGCATCCCCAGTGAATACTCCCGACAGATCTAGGGGAATTTCTTCCTCTCCCCGTTGCACCACAATATTGGCCACATCCGCTGTGGGTAAAACGCCCCCCACGGCCCGGAGTGCGTTAATGCCGTAGCGCCAAAAGGGATAATCCCCCGTCACCGACTGACTTTCTGGGGGCACTGTAATTTCGTTGCTGGGTTCTCCAGGATTTTCAATTAGTACCCGCCCTGGCTGGAATACGTCCCCTGCCACCGTTACCTGTACCGGCGCCCATTGCAGCACCTGCACTGATAGCTGGAGTTTATCCGGGGGAAAATAACCCTGATTGGTTAGCAATTGATGGAGTTTTTTCTCCACCGCGGCACTTTCTAGACCCCCCACGGCCACAGGACCCAAAAAAGGCACTTCGATCGCCCCGGCCTGGTTGACCACATAAACGCCGGCAAAATATTTTTCGTTGGGAATGGAAACTTCTAGGCGATCGCCTGGGGAAAAGGGCAGGGCCCAGACCCCTTGTTGCCAACCCAGTGCAAGTAATCCCAAAGTAAGCAACCAACGCCCCATCATTTATACTTCCCCGGCCAAAGCCAAACGTCGAAATACTGTGCGGGAGGCCCAAAGCGAAAATAGAGGTAAACAGAGCCAATGACTGGCCAAAACGGCGATCGCCACCCCCACATTGCCCCCTTGCACTCCCCACATTAAACAACCAGCAAAAAGGGTAGTAAAAATTAAATTCCACCAAAGGTCCCATTGGGGCTTATCCACCGCTAGCAATAATTGGGAAGCAGCATCGGCAAAGGGTCGAGGAATGGCCGATAGACAAATTAACATCAAAATAGGAATGGCTCCAGCCCACCGATCGCCAAAAACGAGGGGCACATAAAAAGGAGCCAAACTGGCTTGCAGAAGCACAAAGGGAATAATCACCATGGCAATGGTTTTTTGACTCTGCCAATAGCGGGCCCGGAACTGGGCCAAGTTATCCCGCACGTCGCACAGATGGGGGAGCAGAGCCGCTTTAATGGAAGTGATAATGCCCAAACTAATACCTAGACCAGCATTAAACGCAAAATAGTAAACCCCCAAAGCCTCCACGCTCAAAAAGCGGCCAATGATTAGGTAATCCAAATTACTACGCAGAGTATTCAACAGTTCCACCCCCAACACCGATTTGCCAAAGCCAATTAAATCCCCCCAGTGATGACGGTGAAATCCTTTGGAGGGTCGCCAAGGATGGTAGCGGCGCATAAAGTAAACCCAAATGGGGGCTACTAAAATTTTAGGCAAAATAATCGCCCAGAGACCAAACCCCAACAGGGCAAAGATGGCGGAGAGGATATTGTCGCTGGAAATTTGGCTTAACTCCGCCAGGGCAATAATTTTAAACCGTCCTTCGCGCTGAATTAGGGCCGCTTGGATAATGCCCAGGGGAATGGTGAGCAGGTTCACTGCCATGGCACAGATGGGCAAAATTAGGCGTTGATTGTCGTAAAAAGCAGCAATGGGGAACGCCACTAAACATTGCACCATAAATAACCCAATAAACATCAGCCAATTGAGCCAGTAGGCCGATTCGGCCAACTCTTCCAGCCGCTCTGCTTCAGTTTGGATCAGGCGAATGACCACCCCGTTACGGGTAAAAACTCGCACAAACTCATTGGTGGTTAACACCAACGCCGCTAGGCCGTAATCTTCCTTGGTCAAAAACCGGGCTAGGATAACCGTTGCAATCAACCGAGAAACCCGAATAATCGCCCCCGATCCCCCCAGCCAACCGAGGTTCCGCACAAAAGTACCGTCTTTGTGGCTAAATTTGGCTTTAAGCTTGGCGATTAATTCCTTCACCCGGGTTTCTTCTCCCCTAACCGTCCCTGGACACCGGATTGATTTGACTGTAAAGGCTTCATTGTAAGAGATTGCCAACGACATTCCGCTAGTTAGCTAGCTCCCATTGCCCTAATCTATGGCTCTATGGCCGCCGTCAGATAGTCATGCCATTCCTGTACACATTTTTCCCAAGCATTGGTCACGGCTATCCTTCCTTCCTGGCCCCATTGTTGTAACTGTTTTGGACTTACCTTGGCGATCGCCTTGGTCAACATTTCCAGATCTTCTGGGGGACAAAGCAGACCAAACCCCTCTACCTGTTCCGACAGTCCATCCACGGCGGTGGCGATGATACCTTTTCCGGCCGCTTTGGCTTCCAACGCCACCAAGCCCCAAGGTTCCCAACGGGAGGGAATAATTACCCCGTCACAATCGGCCAAAAAAGTTGGTACATCTTCCACTGGCCCCACCAATTGCACTGCAGGCAGGGCAGCAGTTAATTGCCTAATCAAGGCTTCATCCTCACCGTAGCCCCCCAATTTGATTCTGATTGGGAGATCCGGGGGCACATTGGCGATCTCCTTTAACAAGAGATCGAAGCCTTTTTGGGGCGCAAACCGTCCATAGACCCCCAGGGTTAAGATCGAGCTGGGGGGTTTCAGGGGCAAAGCCAAAAAGTTGGCCAGGGGAGAGGCCGGGCGAATAACCTTTACCTTGGCTGGATGCACTAATTTATGGCCGATTAGCCATTGTTTTTGGGCTTGGGAAACACTGATCACCCCATCAGCCAATCCGTAGGCAGTTTTAAGTAAAAGCCGGAAGCGCTGGAGAGATTTAACTTGATGCTGTTCAAAGCCAGCACAGTAGTGATGCTCACAAATATATACCGGTGCCATGGTCTGCAGTCGCCACAGGGCAGGTAAATATTTCCAAGCACTGGCGTAATGGAAAATGATAGCGTCTGGTAACTCCCCCTTGACTCGCTTTAGCCCTTGCTCCAGGGTCAGGGTTTGGCTAGCAAAACTCTCTCCCAGGGAAGAATTCAACAGATTACGGACCAGGTGGTTTGAGCCTCCCGGCCGGCGATCGCCAATTAAATGCCAGATAGTTTTCATGGTAGCCAGGAGGTTAGGTCTCGCTTGATCAGCGCTTGACAGGCCAGAATATCTTCTCGGTACTGGGTTTGCAATTGTTGCTTCAGCACCGGATCGAGGGGGGGCGTAATCAAATTACTATGCTGGATGGACTGCCGTAGTTTTTGCGGTAATAGGGGCTTGACAAGGGTTTTGAGGACATTGGGTTTGGTCAACAGGCCATGGAGCCAGGGATTTTTTGGCATTCCTGATTTATTGGGCCGTTCACTGAAATCCGGCAGGAATTGGGCATCAACTCCTAGGAAAGTAAAAATATCTTTCATTAACCCTTGGGCGTCGCGCCGCAAGTCTTCGTAGAGGTAAACTCGAATTTGGTTGGCAGGGAAAAGGTCGTAGTATCGCCGCACCTGCTCGGCGTAGTAGCCGGCCTGTTGATAGTGCCAAAACCATTCCCAGTTCGCTTCCGTCCGCTCCGGTTCCTGGGCTAGGGCCTGGGCAAAATCCAAGGTTGTTTCCCGGCCATCTCTCACTAAATGGAGATAGTTGGCATAGGCCCGGGCCACTGGCTCCCGCAGAATAATAATAATTTTTGCGGTGGGGCAATGGTGCTGGATTTTCTGGGCTACCTGGCGATCGTAAAGGTATAAAGGACAGGCTTCCCCGATCGCCGTTTCGGTAGTTACTCCTTGAAATTGGGCTTGGTAATCAGCCAGATTAGTGATGGAAAAATCCGCCACAGCCTCATCCCCTGGACCACGAAAATTTAACTGCTGTCCTTCGTAGGCAAAAAAGTTAGTTTCTTTGCCTGGGGTCATATAGATGGCGGGATGTTGTTGGAGGTAATGGTGCAGGGCGGTGGTGCCAGCTTTGGCCGCGCCAACAATGAAGAAGTTGGGCAACCGGTTGACTTGGGCAGTGGTGGAGAGATGGGGCGAAAGGGTAGTAGCCATGGGGAAGGGGAAACTTAGTGAGGATGGGCAATGATGGAAAATGGCAACCTAGCAAGCACCGCTATGTTTAGAAAATACTACGGTGATGGTTTTCACCAGGAGCTTGAAGTCATGCCAAATGCTCCACTTTTGTTGGTACTGCAAATCCAGGGCTACCACTTCTTCAAAATTACTGATGGAGGAGCGACCATTGACCTGCCATTCCCCCGTTAAGCCAGGTTTGACTTCCAGCCGTTCACCGTGGTGGATTTCGTACTGGTCCACTTCATCCAATGTGGGGGGGCGGGTACCCACCAAACTCATTTCTCCCAATAGGATATTGAAAAATTGGGGAAACTCATCCAGGCTGGTTTTGCGTAGAAAGTGACCCAATTTGGTGATGCGGGGGTCATTTTCGTTTTTGAAAAATGCTCCTTCAATTTGGTTTTCTACTTTCTGTTTCAGGTCGTCGGCATTGACCACCATGGAACGGAATTTCCAAATCCGAAATTGTTTACCCCGATAGCCACAGCGCAGTTGAGAATAAAGCACCGGGCCAGGACTATCTAACTTAATGGCGATCGCCATGGGAACAAATAACAGAGCGGTGATTCCCAAACCCATAACTGCCCCTACCATATCCATAAACCGTTTTGCCTTGGACTGGACTGAGGGGTGGACTTCCAGCGCTAATTTTTCTTCTGGGGCAATCACTTGGTTGGTGACCGCTGGCAGGGTTAAATATTCGTCAATGCCAGCCTGCTGGAAAAGGGTCTGTACTTTTGGCCCCACGCTCCAACCCATAATTTCAATGCCCCGGGCCTGGGCCCAACGCCCTAACCGTCGTAGATAAATGATGGCACTGCTATCCAACCCCTGGGTTTTAGCAAAATCAAAAATTACTCGTTGCAGTTGGGCTTCTACGTTAATTTCTTGATGGAGCCAATTTCTTAACTGATCATGGAGAGCAACTACTTCTGCTTGACCAAACAGAGCGGGCATTTCAATTAGTTGAACAGCGCTAGCCATAATGATTACCAGGGGGTGAAGGAGGCATCGGTCTGGGAGGGGGCTCCGTTGACCTATCCCTACTATCCCAGGGGCAGATCTACGTTCCTGTTTACGGCCATGTCTAACTTTGGCGATCGTTGTCTAACTTCTTTGCTTCGATGGCAATTCCACCCCAATACAGCGGTGGCGGTATCAGGGGGGCACAGTAAAAACTCTACAGAATGGGCGTTACAACTGTTTTATTTGCATCAGGTTAATTCGGAATTTGCCGTAAAATTGACCCAAATACACTTTTTGCTAAGTATTTGGTGGATTACTGATTTTATTTGGGAAGGACACTTCAAGAACCACACACCCTTCCTCCGTTTTAAAGGGCCCATGAATTTCGCCGGGGGGTCTGCTTGCGTAATGGCCAGTTTCTAACCACATCTGAAAAGCACAATCATATAGGCGACCGCTCACGATAAAGATCTCTTCAGGATATTCATGACTTTTACTTCCTAATGGCGTTGTGTCGGCCCGGGGAAAGAAGCGGGTTAAACGGGTATATTCCCCCGATTCGCAATCAATACTAAGGGTTAGTTCTTCGGCCATGCCTTCAAGACCTTTGATGGGATGCCACTCGTTTTGATTGTTTGAAGTTAATGGGTTCCAGTAAGTGATGGTTGATTTAGCCATTTTTGCAATCCTTATTACTTCTGCTAAAAATTATCACAACTTGCCATAGCGCCACCCATCGATGATATCAATCAACTCATTGGACCAGGCATTGGGGTTACGGTCTTGGTAAATGCTCCAGAGGGATTGATAATACCAAAGAATACCGGATTTACCCCGATTGAACTTTTGCCAAATTTCATCCCCATGGCGACGTAAATCAATGGCGATGGTGCGGGCATTGTGGAGGGTATCTGCCAAAGAAATTTTCAGCACCGCGAGGGAAACCTGACGCATTTTTGCTAAATGTTCTTGTTTGCGTTGTTCCCAGGGAGGTTTGGGCACGCTCGTACTGTCGGAACAAGCCCTGATTAGGGTCGCCACCGTTTGGCCAAATTTATTTTCGATCATAGCTAAAGTTTCCATGCCTCCTTGGTCTTCCACCGCATCATGGAGTAAGGCGGCGATCGCCTCATCTTCATTGCCCCCCATTTCCAACACCAGGGCCGTCACCCCCAACAAATGACTGACGTAGGGCACCCGGGAACCCTTACGGTATTGTTCAGCATGTAATTGGTTAGCCAATACCAGAGCATCACCAAAGCGGGCAGTGAGGGCAGTAGGATTTGATAGATTCATAGAAATTACTAATGTCAATCTTGCTAATCCGAGTAAAGATCCGCTGTGGCTAACTCAAGCAAAGGAAAAACGGAATCAGAGCTTCAACTGATTACCTGCTTAAACGCTTAAAGAATTATTTTAGGTCAATTTTATTTTAATTCGCCTTGAGATGCTTGTAGAGGGTAGTGCGCTGTTGATGGGGACGGCCCATGGCTATGATGGCATTTTGCAGTTGGGCTGCGGTCAGGCAAGTGCCCCCTTTGGCCCCGGCCATGGTGGTGATGTGTTCTTCCATCAAAGTGCCCCCCAAATCGTTACAGCCCCATGCCAAGGCGGTGGTGGCCCCCGTTAGCCCTAGTTTGACCCAGCTTGGTTGGTGATTGCCGATCCATTTTCCTAGATACAACCGGGCGATCGCCATAATTTGCAGGGCTTGATTTAAATCTGGCTGGTCTCTACCGACCCTTTTCCTCAGGCTAGGGGGCGCTTTTTCCCCCACAAAGGGCAGGAGGATAAATTCAGTAATACTGGCGGCATAACCTCGGGCCAAACTGGTTTGTTGTCTTTGTCGCAGGCGATTGAGGTGGGTAATAATCTCCTCTGGGGTTTCAATGTGGCCAGCCATGAGGGTACTGGTGGTGGGTAAACCGTGGCGATGGGCTAAGCCAATGATCTCCAACCAAGTTTGACTGTCGATTTTTTCGGGGCAAATAATACGCCGTACCCGGTCCACCAATACCTCTGCCGCCGTACCGGGTAAGGAATCCAGCCCAGCGGATTTGAGGGCCATCAGCACTTCTCCATAGGTCAAATCATCCTGGCGGGCAATAAATTGAATTTCCTGGGGAGAAAAACCGTGGAGATGGAGTTGGGGAAATTGTCCCTTGATGGTTTCCACCAAGTTGACGTAATAGGCCAAGCTGGAACCGTTAATTTTTGCCTGGGGATTTAACCCCCCCTGGAGGCAAATTTCCGTTGCTCCCTGGGCCACTGCGTCCTTAGTTTTGTTGAAAATTTCCGAGTCATTTAACCAGTAGGCCCCCGCTTGCCCGTCATCCCGACGAAAGGCGCAAAAATTACAATGTTGCTCGCAAATATTGGTGAAGTTAATGTTGCGATTGACCACATAGGTGACCGTTTCCCCCACTAATTTCTGCCGTAGGCGATCGCCATATTGTTTGATTAATTCCCAACTTTGGGGGTCGTTACATTGTAGGAGTTGCAAACCCTGTTGGGGAGTCAGGTCTTCCAGGGCCAGGGCTTGGGCGGCAAGTTCTTCAATCAGGGTAAGGTTAACGGTAGATAGAACCATTGGCCTGGGTCAGGGGAGGAAAATTGGGCAGTCCTCCACAGTGTAACCTCAGTTTTGCCCGATGCCTTTTTTCAAATTGGCGATCGCCCGGTTAGAGTCCATTGCGAGCTAACTGGCGAATAAGATCTAGCAACTTTCGTGAAGAATAATGCGATTTCCCGCTGGGTCATAGAGATAAATTTCCCGCCCATGGCTGGCATAGATAATAGTTTGTTCCTTGATGGGGGCATAGAACTGAGCAATCTTGGCGATCGCCGTTGCTAGATCTGCTATTTCCAAACAGAGGCTCAAGCCACTCCGTTCAGGGGCAGAAAATTCCCAGGCATGGTCTGGATGGGGAGAGAAAATAGCTAAAACCATGCCCGGTAACTGAAATTGGGCATAACGTCCCGGGGAGTAGGGAAGGGGCTCCTGCTCCAGGAGGGATTGGTAAAAGGCCACCACCTCAGCAAAGTGAACCGCGCCGATGGTAAGAAACGCTTTTTTGTAGAAAACCATGGCTCCGTCCCCCATCGGTAACTTTACGACTCTGGTTAATTTTGACCGGATTCCCGCCACAAAAATAAGTAAGAGAAAGCAGTCTGACCCTAGCCTAACGCCATCTCTCAGTTAAAATCCTTCCAGGTCAACTAATGTTAAGATTGGCCAGAAAAATATGGCTCCCATTAGTAACTTGGTTTTGTTTGAGCCTGGCCGGCGATCGCCTAGATAGCCGAGGCTGACTAGCTTTCTCCCCTGTAATTGCAGATGAATAAGACCTTTAATCTCCCCGTTGTCCGCTATTTTCGATCTGGTCTGCCACTGCAACGGTTACCCCTACAGTTTTGGGCGATTTTTCTGATTTTGATGTCGGGGGGCATCGGTCTAGTTTCCACCAATTGGTTGTTAGTTTTGCCGAAAAGCCCCCAATGTTCCAGGGTGTTTTGGCCGGTGGCTTCGGCCTCCATGCGGCTTTACTGTGCCCAGTTATCGGCGGAGGAAAAAACCGTTGATGGCCTGTTGCGGGCCATTAATCTTTTGGCCGCCTTGCCCAAGGATCATCCTTTGGCAGTGGAAGTTAACCGCAATATCGAAACCTGGGCCACGGATTTATTAGATCTAGCAGAGGATTATTTCCAAAAAGGATTGTTGGAAGAGGCGATCGCCGCTGCAGAAAAAATCCCAGACCATGTGCAGGCCTACGACTTAGTGGAGGAAAGAATTAACGCTTGGCGGGGGCTCTGGCAGGAAGGGGAAACTATCTATGCTGAAGTGGAAGCGGATTTGCGTAACTCCCGTTGGAATAGTGCTTTTCGTAATGCGGTGCGTTTGTTGAATCTGGACAATGTCTTTTGGGCTACCACTAAATATGACCAAGCCATCCGCAATATTCAAATTGCCCAGGAAGAGAGCAGTAAGTTAGACAACGCCTATCGCATTCTCCGCCGTGGGGGTGCTGATAATTGGCTCAAGGCGATCGAGGATGCGGCCAAAATTCCCAAGGATAGCTACGCCTACCAAGAGGCTCAGAAATTAATTACCCAGGCGGTGGATAAACTGACCGGCTCCATTGAAACCATGATTGAGCGTCAAGATTGGCAAACTTTGAACAATACCCTGAGTCGTTTGCCGGAGTCCTACTTCCCCGCCCAGGATTTGAACGATTGGCAAATTCTTGCCACGGCGGGACTGGAAGCGCAAATGGGCACTGTGGAAGGTTTGGGTTTAGCCATCACCACCGCAGAAAAGTTAACAGACAGCAATAGCCCCTACTACAACCTTGCCCAAGAATTAGTTAAGGATTGGCGTCGGGAAGAAACTGCCCTGCAACAGTTGGCCCAAGCCCGCAACACCGCTGAAATTGGCACCATCAGCGCCCTCAACGAGGCGATCGCCCAGGCGAAATTGATTACCAAGGACAATCCCCGTCACCAGGAAGCTTCCAGGGACATTGCCAACTGGACAGAACGGATCCAAATAGATGAAGACCGTCCCATTCTGCGGCAAGCAAGACAATTGGCCGCTGCTGGTAATCTGGAACAGGCTATTCAGCAAGCAGAACGGATCGGCGCCGGCCGAGCTTTACACTCCGAGGCTCGCCAAAGTATTAATCAATGGCAGGCCACCATCCAGCGCCGCACTGACCAACCCATCCTCGACCAGGCGATCGCCTTGGCCAATGCCAAAAATTATGAAGCAGCCATTAGCACCGCCCGTCAGATAGAGAGGAACCGGGCCCTGTCCGGGGAAGCCCGCCTACAAATTAGCCGGTGGCAAGGGGAAATTAACGCCCAAAATAACCTGAAGAGAGCCCAGGAAATGGCCTCTGTCCGCACTGTGGATTCCCTCGGCCAGGCGGTACAACTAATTCGCCAAGTGCCCCGCAGCACCGATGCCGGTGGTCAACGCCTACAGTTGGTCAACAATTGGAGTTACCAAATTTTGTCCCTAGCCCAGGAACAGGCCCGGGCCGGTAACTACCAGCAGGCCATCCGGGCCCTCCAGCAAATTCCTGCCGAAAGTGCCGCCTATGGTAGTGCCCAAAATTTTCTGCAGGAATGGCGTAGCTTTAGTCAACCGTCCCCGCTCCCCATTACCCCCGTTGCTCCCCCCGCCCCTAGGGTTGAGTCTTCTGTGCCGACGGAACCGGCCTTACCCCCGGTGGAAAATCCCCAAAATTAACGCCCGACAGGATTGGCTTAGCCCTATTTAGGGACGACCGACCAGGAAGATCTCCCCCTTGTGATAGCTTGGTAAAGCTTTGGCAATCATTGCTTTCCCCAAGCCTTTGCTTTGCCGTTCCCAAACATTAACTAGATTAAAAATTAGCCCTATGGTTGAGCTTGCGCCTTCCCCCGAAGCCATTACCGCCGCGCTGGAAATTCCCGCTGACATTAACTTTGCCCTGCCGGATCCTGCGGATGAGGAAATCCAAGAGCATGAGTTTCAGCAACAGTTGGATGATTTTTGGCAACTGTGTGAGCGCTTTGACCTCCAGACGGAAATTTGGCGGGGGCGCATTCTCCGGGCGGTGCGGGACCGGGAAAAAATTGGTGGAGACGGCCGCGGTACTGGCTTTTTAAATTGGCTCAAGCAACGGGAAATTTCTAAAACCCAAGCCTATGCCCTCATTCAACTGGCCAATAGTGCCGATACCCTCATTGCCGAAGGACAACTGGACCCCGGTTCCATCAACAATTTCAGCAAACGGGCTTTTGTGGAAACAGCGAAAGCTGATCCAGAAGTGCAAAAGTTGGTCAGTGATGCGGCCCATAATGGCGACCGGATTACCCGACGGGAAGTGAAGCAGTTGGCCGATGAGTGGACTGCCATGAGTTCGGAACTATTGCCCGATGTGCTCAAGGAAAAGGCCACCGATGGTACTGTGCCTCCCCGTCATTTGGCGCCCCTGGTGAAGGAATTGGAAAAGGTACCAGAAGGTCATTTACAAGCTCTACAGGAAGAGGCGATCGCCTCCCCCGATGTGGACACAGTTAAATATCTCACCACTTCTGCCCGCAATCTATCTAAATATCTAGATGCGGCAGCCAAGGTACAAACCCTGAAAGCTTTCCCGTTGGATATGGAACTGGCCTTAGAGGAGGCCCTGCGCTTAGATTGCCTCAACACAGCGGCGGATCTGCTCAAACAGGCCACCCAATTGGAGCAGTCTGTGGGCAAACTGTTCACCACCTGGAAACGTTTAGCCACCCTGTCCGATCGCCTCTATGTGGACACCGGAGCCAGTACCCCCAACCTGCGTTCCCTGTTGACGGCCATTGAAGGATTAACCCAGGAAGTGATTGAAGTGCCCCTGGATGAGGATGGCAACAACACAGTACGTTTAAAAATTACTTGTTCAGACGGTCTAGCAACCACAGGGATGACAACAAACCAGTGAAGTGGGCAATGATGGTGTTGATGTTAGCCTGAATGGCCAGTAAATCGGTGGATTGCACAAAACGGTTGGGGTCAGCAGCGGAAGCAAAGGTTCCCGGCGGCACACTGAGGGCTTTGCCCAACACAATGCCACTCATGGCCGCTCCCCCAATGATGGCGGTACCCATGCCCACCAAGTTAATGATCAAGCCAATACGAATCAGCTTGAGAATATCCGCCCGACGGGGATGCTTGGTGGCTTCCGAATCTTTGAGATTGCGCCCTAAACGACGGTAACGGGTGGAAAAGAAAATGCCAAAGCCCAACAGGACAATGGAAATAAAGGCCGAAAGAATGCCCGCTTCAATGCCGGTGGTGCGATTGGGACCACTTAAACTAAAACCGGCAAACAAAAATGTGACGACGGAAAAGGCTCCCAGGACAATCTGCACCCAAAAGCCGATGTTGCCCCAGGTGGTTAAGTCGACGGAGGCCCGCAAGGCGGCCTGGGGAATGGGATTGGCCAATTCGGTGTTGCGTCGGTTCATGGTGGGGCGTAGGCGTTAACTTGTCCGTATTTTAGCCGTTATCCGCCCTGATCGTAGCCTAGACTAATGGTGCCGGGGAGGATTATTTCCCGCCGTTGATCTATCACTACCACCAATTCCCCCTGGGGGGTGATGGATTCAATGATGCCCACACCCTGGGGTAAGCTGATTTTCCGACCCCGATGGGCAAATAATTGCAGGTAATCCGCCACAATGGCCCCAATCCCCTCGCTTTGGTAACGGTGCCAGCCGAGGGTAAGCCCTGCCAGGGTAATTTCAGCTAAGTCCGTCAGGTTGGTCACACTCTGGATTGATTGGGCTTTGCAAAAGGGCCCTAGGGCAATGCCAGTGGCCGGTACCGGGTTAGTCCAGTTAATGCCCACTCCCACGATGGCCGCGGTAATTATGCCCCCACTGATTTTGCTTTCAGTTTTAATGCCGGCCAATTTTCTACCTTGTAACAGCAGATCATTGGGCCATTTGAGTTGTACCGGAATGCCGTGCTGAACTAGGGCGTAGGCGATGCCCCAGGCACTCCATAAAACCAAGTGGGGACTGTGGCTTATGGGTAAATGGGTAGCTAACCACAGGGATAGATATAATCCCCCCGGTGGAGACTGCCAACTCCGACCCCATTGCCCCCGACCAGCAGTTTGTTCCCTGGCGATCGCCGCTAGGGGCGGTTGATAACCCTGATGTCGTAAGTTCCACAGCAGTTGGTTGGTGGAGTCGGTACAGGCAGGGGCGATAATCTTTAACCCGGAGAGGATATCGGGGCGGTTCAGGCATAGGGGTTGGCCATGGTCTTGCTGCCAAGCTTGGTTGAGCCAATCCCCGTCCCCAACGTTGCTGATTTCTGCCATGGGAATTGGGGACTAACCCTAGGGCACCACCAGAACTGGGCAGGGGGAAAGATTAATTACCCTCGCAGTGACGCTTTCCGCTGCTCCTTCGCTAGTGAGACCTAAACCCCGACAGCCCATCACGATCAGGTCTGCATTTACTTCATCGGCCACGTCACAGATGGTGAAAGAAGCCATGCCTTCCCGTTCAATGGTTTTGGTGGCAATGCCCTGTTGGGAAAAAACAGCCTGGGCTGCCTCCAGTAATTTGGCCACCGCTTCCGGGGAATCCATGCCGTGGGCTTCGTGGTCTTGGCCGGGGGGAGTTTTTTCCACCACCGACAACAAAACTAAATGACTTTGGTGGATTTTGACCAAATCCGCGACCATTTGGGCCGCATCCCTTGCTTCTCGGCTCCGGTCCAGGGGAAATAGAATGGTTTTGAACATAATGACACCTCCGCTATCTCCTACCAATAGCGCGATTAGGCGATCGCCAGCAATTAATCGACATCAAATTTTACAGGCACTGGCTGATCGGCTCGCCAAATTTTGCAGAATCCCAGCAACCTTTGCCTAGGAAATAGGCCCTTTCTGCGCTACCAAAACCCCCATTAAACCAGCGGCAATGGGATAGTGTATAGCTTTGGCAAATCCGGCTTCTAGGGCGAGTTTGACTTGGGCAGGGCCGGTGGGAAAGCGGTCTAAACTCGGTTGCAGATAGGCGTACTCTTCAGTTAAACGCCATTGCTTGGCCATGGGCACCACCACATTGGCCAGGTACCAACGCTGAAAGCTGGCCACCAGGGCATTACTTGGTTGATGAAAATCGAGAATAGCCACTTTTTTGCCCGGTTTGAGTACCCGGTGCAACTCCTTCAGGGCTTGGGGAATATTGCCCACGTTACGGAGGCCGTACCCCATGGTAGCCCCATCAAATTCACGATCGCCGAAGGGTAAGGCGAGGGCATCTCCTTGCAGCCATTGCATCGGCAACCGGGCATATTTACTTTGATGTTTGCCAGCGGCGATCGCCAATAGTTCAGCACAGAAATCCAACCCAATGACTTTTCCCCCTGTGCCCACCACCTTGGCCCCCTGGAAAGCTAAATCCCCACTGCCGCAACACACATCCAACAGAAGATCGCCGGGTAATACGCCACTCCATTTAACGGCCATGGCCTTCCAAATATGGTGCTGACCAAAGCTCAAAAATGTGTTGAGGTCATCGTATTGAGGAGCAATGCGGGCAAAAATTTTCTGTACATCCTGGGCCGCGGGCTGGGGTAATCGGGAAGAATTCATGGAAAAATCAGGACTGGTCAAGTTTATTTTGGTGATCGCCGTCTTTTGTGAAAATTTTTGGTAAAAGCAATGATCACATTCTATCTAGCCATAGATTGGTTTCAGTAATAAGAAAACCGCCCATTGATTACCTTGTCTCTAGGGAAAAAATTTCGTAACGGCCAATGCAATCAGAGCTTCCAGAAAGGATTATGATCTGCTCCGTGCCGTTTTTTCAATGACAACTTGCTATGTACGAAAAACTTCAGCCCCCCAGCGTTGGGTCAAAAATCACCTTTGTTGCAGGTAAGCCCGTAGTGCCCAACGATCCGATTATTCCCTACATCCGGGGGGACGGTACTGGGGTTGATATTTGGCCCGCCACCGAATTAGTCATCGATGCGGCGATCGCCAAGGCCTATGGCGGCGAGAAGAAAATTAACTGGTTTAAGGTCTATGCGGGGGACGAAGCCTGTGAACTATACGGTACCTACCAATATTTACCGGAAGATACCCTAACGGCGATTAAGGAATACGGTGTGGCAATTAAAGGGCCTTTGACTACTCCTGTGGGCGGTGGCATCCGGTCTTTAAACGTGGCCCTGAGGCAAATTTTTGATCTCTATACTTGTGTGCGCCCCTGTCGTTATTACCCAGGCACCCCCTCCCCCCATAAAACCCCCGAAAAATTGGACATCATTGTTTATCGGGAAAATACAGAGGATATTTACCTGGGCATTGAATGGGCCGAAGGCACCGAAGGAGCAAAAAAATTAATCGCTTATCTCAACGATGATCTGATTCCCGCGACTCCGGCTTTAGGCAAAAAGCAAATTCGCCTTGATTCTGGCATTGGCATTAAACCAATTAGTAAAACCGGTTCCCAACGGTTAGTGCGGCGGGCCATTCTCCATGCATTGCGGTTACCGAAAGCCAAACAGATGGTGACTCTGGTCCATAAGGGTAACATCATGAAATTCACCGAAGGAGCCTTTCGGGATTGGGGCTATGAATTGGCCACCACGGAATTTCGGGCGGAATGCGTTACGGAGCGGGAATCTTGGATTTTGGGCAATAAGGAAAGTAATCCTGATTTGACCATTGAGGCCAACGCCCACATGATTGACCCCGGTTACGATACCCTCACTGAAGAGAAAAAAGCGGTGATTAAGGAAGAAGTGGAGCAGGTTTTGGACTCCATTTGGGCATCCCACGGTAATGGCCAGTGGAAAGATAAAGTAATGGTCAACGACCGCATTGCCGATAGCATTTTCCAACAAATCCAAACCCGCCCCGATGAGTATTCCATTCTGGCGACGATGAATTTGAACGGGGATTATCTTTCTGATGCCGCCGCCGCTGTGGTGGGAGGTTTGGGCATGGGCCCTGGAGCTAACATTGGTGATAGTGCAGCCATTTTTGAAGCAACCCACGGCACTGCCCCCAAACACGCTGGGCTAGACCGCATTAACCCCGGCTCGGTGATTCTTTCCGGCGTCATGATGCTGGAATTTATGGGCTGGCAGGAGGCCGCTGACCTCATTAAAAAAGGTATTGGGGCGGCGATCGCCAATCGGGAAGTGACCTATGACCTGGCCCGATTAATGGAACCGAAGGTGGATCAGCCATTGAAATGTTCCGAGTTTGCCCAGGCGATCGTCAGTCATTTTGATGATTAATTTTCAATAAATAACCCGCCATGATTGCTCACTCCCCATCTGCCCCATTCCCACAACTCAGCCCAGAGGAATATTTGCAATGGGAGGAACGGCAGAGGGAGAAGCACGAATATTTTGATGGGCAGATCTATGCCGTCAAGCCATATTCCGGCCAATGGCTATTTCAACCCTTAATTATTCTGATTAGCGACAAACCGATTGACTAAAGCAACATCAATATCTAACTCCTTGGCAATTTCGGCAATTGTCAACCCCAATTTTTTCAACAGAGGTATGGTTTCTAGTTTTGCTTCCAGCCTACCTTCTAGTTTGCCCTCAAGTTTTCCGGCAATTTTACCTTCTTCTAAAATTTCTTGATAGACAGCGGATTCCTTCATAATTTCACTCCTTAAAATTGTCTTGATAAGCTCAGGGGCCAGCAGAATTCCTCCAAAAACCGAGGTTGCTGCCATGAGATTTGCTTTAACTCGATTATCCTCAATTTGCTCCAACGCAGTCGCTACTTCCCTTAATTTTAATGTAGGGTCAGAGGTCTGCGTCAATACCGCTAGGGGCAATAGCCCTGGGCTTTGGAGAAATGTCTCCGAGGGTTGCTCCCAGAGCCGAATCGCTTGGTAACGGTGCACGGTCTCTCCCAACTGAAAACTTTCCTGATAAACCAAGTCATTATTACTACGTTTCAGGTAGATGACAAATTGGTGCATCGTCTTCTGGGGGAAACGGCGGTAAACCCTTACCCGATAGTCCAACATCCGAAAGCCCATGGTTAGGTCAGGCTCCGTTTGGAATTCCAGATGCAACACCAAGTCTTCCGATTGCTCCAAAATCAGGGAGTCAGCCCGAATTGGCTCTAGAGAAAGTTCCGTCGGACTGAGCTTGGTCAATTTGATTGGTCGTCCCAGTAACCAGGCGGCGTAGTCTTCGGAAAAGGATTCAGCGAGGAATTTGCAGAGATTGTCAAACATATCCAAGTTCTATTGGTAATCTCCTAGAGATCCGCCAGGCGATCGCCAGATAATTGGCAAAAATTTAAGGAATTTAGGTGGGGAAAAGCTGAAGTTAAAGAAATTATTCCCATTGATAGAGCTCAATCTCTGACTGCCATAACGAAAATCTCAAAAAAAATTCTCAAAAGTTTACAAAGTTTAATATAATCGGAGGAAGATCACTAGGTATTTATTCTCATTACCATGTTGGAACACTTCCCCTGGCTGACAACGATGATTGCCCTGCCGTTAGTCGCCGCCCTCTTCATTCCGTTAATTCCCGACAAAGACGGGAAACAAGTCCGCTGGTATGCCCTTGGTGTGGGTCTAGCGGATTTTGTTTTGATGAGCTACGTTTTTTGGACTAACTACGACATCAGCAATACCGGTTTTCAGCTCCAGGAAAAATTTAGCTGGATTCCCCAATTTGGGCTCAGTTGGAGTGTTTCCGTGGATGGCATCTCCATGCCCCTAGTGTTACTGGCCGGACTGGTTACCACCCTTTCCATCTTTGCCGCCTGGCAGGTGGACCATAAGCCCCGCCTCTTCTACTTCCTAATGTTGGTGCTTTATGCGGCCCAGATTGGGGTGTTCGTGGCCCAGGACATGCTCCTACTGTTCATCATGTGGGAACTGGAATTGGTGCCGGTTTACCTCCTAGTTTGCATCTGGGGTGGCCAAAAACGGCAGTATGCCGCCATGAAGTTTTTGCTCTACACCGCCGCCGCCTCCGTATTCATTTTGGTTGCCGCCCTGGGCTTAGCTTTCTACGGTGATGTAACCACCTTTGACATTGCGGAATTGGGTCTGAAAGATTACCCGATCGCCTTAGAACTGTTTTTATACGCCGGTTTACTGATTGCCTTTGGCGTCAAATTAGCCATTTTCCCTTTCCATACCTGGTTACCCGATGCCCACGGTGAGGCCTCTGCCCCTGTGTCCATGATTTTGGCTGGGGTGCTGCTGAAAATGGGCGGTTACGGTCTCATTCGCTTGAATCTTGGTCTGTTGGAAGATGCCCACGTTTACTTTGCGCCGATCCTAGTCATCCTTGGGGTGGTTAACATCATCTACGGTGGTTTCTCCTCCTTTGCCCAGGACAACATGAAACGCCGCCTGGCCTACTCCTCTGTTTCCCACATGGGATTTGTTCTACTCGGTATTGCTTCCTTCACCGACTTGGGCATCAGTGGAGCTATGTTGCAAATGCTCTCCCACGGTTTAATCGCCGCCGTCCTCTTCTTCCTGGCTGGGGTTACCTATGACCGGACTCACACCCTTTCCTTGGCCCAGATGGGGAATATTGGCAAAGTAATGCCGACGGTTTTTGCCCTGTTCACCATGGGCGCCATGGCATCCCTCGCCCTCCCCGGCATGAGCGGTTTTGTCAGCGAATTAACTGTCTTTGTCGGAGTGAGCTCCAGCGACATTTACAGCACCCCCTTCAAAACAGTGACCGTTTTCCTCGCTGCCGTGGGTTTGGTGCTCACCCCCATTTACCTGTTGTCCATGTTGCGCCAACTATTCTATGGCAACAACATCCCCCCTTCCTGCAATCTGGAACAGGATAGCCTTTCTCCCAAGTCCGACCAAGAAGCGGTTTGTTTTGGCACCAGTTGTGTACTCCCCGGCAATGCCATCTATGACGATGCTCGTCCCCGGGAGGTCTTCATCGCCGCTTGCTTCCTCTTGCCGATTATTGGAGTGGGTCTTTATCCCAAATTAGCTACCCAGGTTTACGATGCCACCACGGTAGCGGTGAACAGCCAAGTGCGCCAATCCTACGTGCAAATTGCCGAAACCAATCCCCGGGTTTATGCGGAAGCATTAACTGCGCCCCACATTCCCACCACGGACTTTGCCACGGTTAAAGTTCAGCCCTAGTGATCTAGTCTTTTGAGTTAATTAGACTACTGCGTGATTTTCTTAAATAAAAAGGAGTGGGGGCAATGAATCTCCTACTCCCTTTTTTTTGTTTACAAATCTGAACGCTGCCAATATCGGGCACAAAGCAAGGTAGCCATTACTAGCATTGCCAGTCCCAAACCTTCTTGAATCTGGCTGGATTGAGTTGACCAATAACGGGTAAAAATATCCCCCGCCAGACCGACACAACCAAAATATAGACCGATACCCACACCGGTCTGATTACCCTGGAGGATTTGTAGCAGTAATGGGATTAGTCCATTGTTTAAAATGCTCGACCCCAATAACCAGGAGAAGGCGATCGCCGGTAACCAAAAGCCATTGAGCAAACATAGTAAAGTCAGCACCAGAAGCCCTAAAGCAGTGGTTAGGGATGCCACTGGATGACCTATTTTACGGATCAACCAGCCCATGGGCAGGGCCATTAATGCTAGCAGCAGTTGCAAACCCATGAAGCCATTATTAATCCCCTCCAATTGTTTAGTTAAAATCACCATTAAGACCCTAGTGCCCCAGGTAGTGCCAATGGCGAAGAGAGCAATATTGACCATGGCAATCCAAGGAAAAGCTTTAACCTTGGTAGGGCTTGCTGCGGCTTTTTCTTCCGTTGGGGGCACAACTCGACTTAAAAATAGACTGGCCCCCAATAACACCACTGAACCAAGCAAAAAAGCCGGTAAACTACCCAAACTCAATAACCACTGACCCATGGGTTTCCGAAAGGCGGCAAATAGGCCACCCACCAGACTCAAAATCCCCATGGCCAAAGGCAGTTGATTAACAGGGGCACATTGACCAATCAGCACCATGGTGGGACTACGGAATAGGGTCATGGCCAAGGCCCAGGCGATCGCCAATGCCGGTAGTAAGAACCGAGCTACGTTGGCAATGGGCAGGAAAAATACCAGGGGAATTAGGAGGAAAAAACCGGCGGCGAGAATCACTCCCAAAGAAATTAGCGGCAACCGGGTGCCTAACGTCCGCTGTTGGCGATCGCTCAGAGCACCAAATAGAGGTTCCATCACCACCCCTAAAACCATCTCAAATGTTAGCAATCCGACCACAAACTCCGGCGAAAATCCCCAGCCCTTGAGCAAATCCCCCAGATAAAGACGGTAAGTTATCCACATCAAGGTTACCGAGCCCTGGACCAAAGCAATGGCCCAAACCCGCCGCCACAGAACCGCCGAATGCTGAATCATTGGTTATTGTCCATCCAAGGGGAAATTTAACTGCCCGCCGTCAGTTGGGAAAGCTCCCAGCTAGTAATCGCCAACGTTGGAGCTGAGCCTATCGCATTTGCCCCACCAAATCAATTAACTATTTCCAAAGCCACGAACCTTGACAAACAGTTACATTAAGAAATGTAAAGAAAATTTCCCCACTTCCCTTTTGCCATGGCCCCGAACAATGCTGAATCTCAATCTGTGGTTGTAGCTGGTGCTGGCATTGGCGGTTTGACAACGGCGGCCTTGTTGGCCCAGCAGGGTTACCAAGTCAAAGTTTATGAACAGGCGACCATGGTTGGGGGCTGTGCTTCCACTTTTCGACGACGGGGTTTCATTTTTGATGTGGGGGCCACCCAGGTGGCGGGCCTAGAAGCAGGAGGCATTCACCACCGCATTTTCCGGCAGTTACAGGTGGATTTACCGGAAGCAACCCTTTGTGATCCCGCCTGTGCCGTTTTTTTACCTGGGGAAAAGCAACCAATTAACGTTTGGCATAATCCCGATCAATGGCAAAGGGAAAGGGAGCGGCAATTTCCAGGAAGTGGCAGATTTTGGCAATTACTACAAACCCTGTTCCAATTTAGTTGGCGTTTTCAGGCACGGGATCCCGTTTTACCTCCCCGTAATGCCTGGGATTTAGTCCAATTGTTGCAGGCGTTGCGGCCGGATACTCTGCTTACGGCCCCTTTTGTCACCCTCACAGTGGGGGATACTCTGCGGCTATTGGGTTTAGGGGCAGACCACCGCTTAAAAACTTTCCTTGATTTACAGTTGAAACTCTATTCCCAGGTCGGGGCCGATGAGACAGCGTTGTTATATGCAGCTACGGCCTTGAGTGTTTCCCAAGCGCCCCAGGGTCTATGGCATCTCCAAGGCAGTATGCAAACCCTAGGCGATCGCCTGGTGGAAGCTTTAAAACACTATGGAGGGGAGGTATTTTGCGGTCAGCGGGTGGAGCAGATCCATTGTGACCAAGGGCAAGTACAGGGGGTGACGGTGCGGGATGTAAAAAGCGGCGCAGTACGTCGGGAGCAAGCTCAGCAGGTGGTGGCCAATTTAACCGTGCAGAATTTACTCAAAGCGGTGGACCAGCCATTGCCTGGTTATCATCAAAGGGTGACTAATTTACCCCCTAGCTCCGGCGCTTTTGTCATTTATTTGGGCGCCAGGGAAGAGGCCATTCCGCCCGACTGTGCTCCCCACCTACAATTTTTGTACGACGGCAGTGGTCCCATTGGGGAAAATAATTCTCTTTTTGTCAGTGTCAGTAAACCAGGGGATGGCCGGGCTCCCAAGAATTGTAGAACCTTAATTGCTTCTTCCTTCACCGATGTGGCCCCCTGGTGGGATGCTTCCCCAGAAGAATATCAAGCCCGCAAGCAAAGTTACACCCAAACGGCGATCGCCAAATTGGGAGAGTATTTCAACCTAAACGAATCGACCATTGTGCATCAAGAAAGTGCCACTCCCCGCACCTTTGCCCGTTACACAGCTCGGGAACAAGGCATTGTGGGCGGAGTAGGCCAACGCCGATTCACCTTTGGCCCCTTTGGCTTTGCCCCCCGTACCCCCATTCGTAATTTGTGGTTAGTGGGGGATTCCGTCCATCCAGGGGAAGGTACCGCCGGGGTAAGTTACAGCGCCCTCACCATTGCCCGGCAAATTTGCGCCAGTGGAGCAACAAATTTCTAGGGCCAGGTTAAGATAGGAAACAATTCTTCTTTGCCATTGATATCACCATTGCCACTATGGACCTACTCCTTTCTACCCTCGTCAGCTTCATCAACATCTACCTAGTGTTGTTATTTATCCGTATTTTGCTGTCATGGTTTCAAACTGCGGAGTGGGCCGGCAACATCATGGGTTTTCTCAGCCCCGTGACCGATCCCTATTTGAATATTTTCCGTTCTTTTATCCCGCCCTTGGGAGGCATTGATTTTTCCCCCATTCTGGCCATTTTTGCGTTGCAGTTTCTCCAACAGGCCCTCAGCAGTGTGGCTGTTCCCTACGCTGGCTTTTAATCGACATAATTCCGGTGGCTAAAAATCTAATTGGTGGTTAGAGTCCGCAGGGTCCAGTTCCACCGACTACGGTTCACATCCTTTCCCTCTGTTGCGCCAGGGGGATTTTATTTGCCCCAATTACTATTAATAATAAATTCTGTTAGTGAATAGGGCTTCTTATCAGCTAAGGCTATCACAATCTCAGGATAGCAAAAGCAGCTCGACAGTGTCACCATGGTTTAGACTTGGTTGAATTTCTCTCCTCAGTCTCCAAAAGTGCTTCAAAATAACAGTTCTGGTCTCTCCATCCCCAACCAAAGGGATTTTTATCCTCAGATTTTATGAGCAAAATAATAGGACTTATTTATCGCACTTGGCCGGAGCCCCCATCAAATAATCAGAAAAATTATTGAATATATCTCCACTGCTGATAAAATTATTGAGAATTACTTTTGTTAGAGGAGTGAGAAAATTCAGCCGCCATGGTCCCAAAATTATCCCGTCGCCTATTTTTGTCCATCGGAACCGCCGTTAGCGTGGTGGTGGGTTCCCAATTGCTCAGTAGCTGTGGCCAATCCCCCGATGCCCCGATCGCCGATACGCCAGGGGAACAACAGGAGATTAACCTATATTCATCCCGCCATTACAACACCGACAACGAACTCTACGCCAAATTTACCGAAGAAACAGGCATCAAAGTTAACCTGATTGAAGGCAAGGCAGATGAACTGCTGGAACGGATCAAGTCCGAAGGAGCCAATAGCCCAGCGGATGTGCTGCTCACCGTAGATTTGGCTCGGCTATGGCGGGCGGAAGAGGATGGCATTTTTCAGCCGGTGGAAAGCGAAATTTTACAGACCAGCATCCCGGAATATCTCCGCTCCCCAGATGGCATGTGGTTTGGCTTCACCAAGCGGGCTCGGGTGATTATGTATAACAAAGCCAAAGTTAAACCAGAGGAGCTGTCCACCTACGAAGAGCTGGCGGATCCCAAATGGAAAGGCCGGATAATTATCCGTTCCTCCAGCAATGAATATAATCAATCCTTGGTGGCTTCATTGATAGTAGCCGATGGGGAGCAGTCCACTTTGGAATGGGCCAAGGGTTTTGTCAGTAACTTTGCTAGGGAACCCCAGGGCAATGATACGGCCCAAATTGAAGCGGTGTCCTCTGGAGAAGCAGATTTGACCTTGGCCAACACCTATTACATGGGGCGATTGCTGGAAAGTGAAGAGCCGGCCAAAAAGGCGATCGCCGAAAATGTCGGTGTATTCTTTCCCAACCAAGAAGGGCGGGGTACCCACGTCAATGTCAGCGGTGTGGGGGTAGTCAAAACAGCGCCCAACCGGGAAGGGGCGGTCAAATTCATTGAATTTTTAGTCAGTGAACCGGCCCAGGCATTTTTAGCCCAAAATAACTACGAATATCCCGTTTTGGCTGGAGTTCCCCTGAACAAGTCCGTCGCTTCCTTTGGGGAATTTAAGTCCGACACCACCAATTTGGATAAGTTGGGCCCGGCCCTAGCTCCCGCCACCAAAATCATGAACGAAGCGGGCTGGAAGTAAAGTAGTGTTCTAGGATCTAGTCGCAATGGTTGAGGGAAGGATCTGCTCTGTTCTTTAACTCCTTAACTATTGTGATTTTGCCATTTTTCCCAAAGATCCGGTCTTCTCTGCTGGGTACGTTCCTCCTGTTGCTCTAATCTCCACTGGGCGATCGCCTGATGGTTACCAGATAAGAGCACCGGCGGTACGGCCAAGCCTCGAAATACTGGTGGCCTGGTGTAGTGGGGATAGTCCAACAGGTCGGTGCTAAAACTTTCGGCAATTAGGGAGGCTTCTTTGCCCACGGTGCCGGGCAGTAGCCTGATTACACCGTTGATCAAGGTGAGGGCGGGGATTTCCCCACAGGTGAGGACAAAATCTCCGAGGGAAACTTCTCTGGTCACCAGTTGACAGACTCGTTCATCCACCCCTTCATAGTGGCCACAGATCAGCACCAGTTGGTCATAATCCGTCAACTCCCGAAACAAAGCCTGGTCCATGGGTTGCCCCTGGGGAGTCAGCAAAATTACTTCCCGTTTGGGCAGTACCGGCAACGATTCCACCGCCGCAAAAATTGGCTCCGGCTTAATTACCATGCCCACCCCGCCCCCATAGGGTTCGTCGTCCACTCGGCGATGTTTATCGGTGGTGAAATCTCTGGGGTTAATCAAATTAACGCTGGAGATCGCCCTTTCTAGGGCCTTACCGAGGAGACCGGATTGCAGGGGAGAAGTGAAAAAATCGGGAAATAGGGTGAGAACGTCAAACTGCACAGAGGGCCAATCAAATTAGATCAAACTGGTGACACACCATACCACAAACACTGGCGATCGCCGTGATCATCAAAGCAACCAGAGGGTCTTGCCCCTGATTAACGGCAAAGGAAGTCACAATGCCAGCTCCCAGGGCAGAAACCAAACCAGCACTAATCAAATCTTTGTTGGGACGATCAAACATAACCTCTAACCCCCACCCTTATTTATTGGTTAAATTTGTTAAAGTTATCGAAAAATTTTCGTCTTACAAGGTATCACCCCCCTGGGGAAGAGGGGAGAAAAACGACGGTTTTCGCAACTAAGCTTTAAAATCCGCCATATTTCTTTACAATTATTTCCCCTCACCGGAAAAAATCCCCCCATACTGCCCCTAGTTAGGCTAATCATTGCCGAGGCAAATGCCCAATCCCCGGGCGGTTTTGACCAGTGCCCCATCCAACTTCACTGTTTGATAGGTTTGGATCGCTTCTTCAATGGGCACACTAATGGTTTGCCGGTTACGCCAGGCCACCATGTGGTCAAATTTGCCCGCCGCAATTAGGTCCACCGCCGCCACCCCAAACACACTGCCCAACAGGCGATCGAAGGGAGAGGGAATGCCTCCCCGTTGGATATGCCCCAGCACGGTCACTCTGGTTTCTGCCCCGGTGCGCTGGGCAATCTGTTCAGCAATGTATTTGCCAATGCCGCCGTAACGATCTTCGCCAAATTGCTGGATTTGTTTGACCTGATCCCCCAATTCCGTGCGTACCGCCTCCGAGACCATCACCAGGCAAAAGTTTTTCCCCTGGGCCTGGCGTTGGCGAATTTTGTTGCACACACTTTCAATGCGGTAGGGAATTTCGGGAATGAGGATAATGTCTGCTCCCCCTCCGATACCAGCGGCCAAAGCGATGTGCCCCGCATCCCTCCCCATAACTTCCAGCACCATAACCCGGTTGTGGCTGGCGGCGGTGAAATGGAGGCGGTCCAAGGCTTCGGTGGCAATGTTGGTGGCGGTGTCGAAGCCAATGGAGATTTCGGTGGCCCCCACATCGTTGTCAATGGTTTTGGGAATGCCCACTAGGTTAATACCTCCCTGTTGGGCAATGCGGCGCAAAATGGCCAAACTGCCGTCTCCGCCAATACCGATTAGGGCGTCAAGGCCCAACTGGCGATAACCGGCAATAATATCTTCTGTGCGGTCCTTTACCGTGCCGTCCCCCATGGGAAAAGCGAACGGATTACCTTTATTGGTGGTGCCTAAAAAGGTGCCTCCCATCATTAACAAATGGTCAATGTTATCCCGGTGCAGGGCGATCGCCTTGGGGGGATTTTCCATTAGTCCCTGAGTTGCTTCCTGAATGCCAACAACCTCCCAGCCGTAGGTGCCAATGGCATGGTGTACCACGGAGCGAATCACGGCGTTTAGTCCGGCACAGTCTCCTCCACTGGTTAAAATACCAATGCGTTTAATTTCCCCCATGGTTGTCCCTGAAAAGTGGTTGCTGATTTATTTGTAGAGGCAAATTCCAGCAGGGGAACTAAATTGTGAGAATTCTTAAAATTGTCCTCAATTCTTAACCGACCTTTAAACAATAGGGGCTGATTTATGCTGATGTTTGATTACTTGTCATCAATTGACACTAGTCTGCTGAGCATTGCCAAAGATTTTTTCACCATTGTGAATTACTCTTATTTTGAAAAAATGGTCTAAATATGAAAATTAAATCCGATTAAATCTGTTTATTGACAAGCAAAAAAATTAGCTTTTAAAACTATTTACACCGAGCAAATTACTAATTTGGGGCTGGTCTGAGGCCATGATTTAAAAGCCCCCGGTTTCCATAGGTTTAGGGGGAAACTAGGGAAAATTACCTCAGTCTTACTGGAGTTTTGGTGGGTAGATTGGAGAATCAAACCATAATTTTAGAAACGGGCTCCAAATCTGGTCAATGCTCTTTTTCGTTAATCCCTAGGGCAAAATGAGGGGGATATTCACAACAAAGCCATGCTAGCTAAGCTCCGTCAACGCCTTGCTTTTTTAATCCATACCAATGGCACCATTGATGGGGGTAGGGGAATTCGGACTTTTTGCGGCATGGCTGTGCCCTACTCGGCTGGCCTGGTTTTTGGGGATCCCCAGCTTGGTTTGGCCATTGGTTTAGCCTCCCAGTTAATTTTGCTGGCGGACGTGGGGGGGCTGTATTCAGTGCGCTTGAAAACTATTTTGGGGGCTTGGATCGGAGCGGCGATCGCCATGGCGATGGGGATGGTGGCGGTGCATTATGGCGGCATCGGTCTAATTGCCACAGGGTTAGTGCTATTTGTTTCTGGTTATTTAACGGTGTACGGAGAGCAGGGGGGCATGGTGGGAGTAGTCAGCAGTTTTGCTTTTCTGTTGGGCTCCCAAAATGTTAGTGCTGATTCTTTTGAACTTATTTCCCTGGCGATCGGCGGTCTATGGGGTTTGGTGTTAGCCATCGTTATCTGGCCCTTCCGTCCCAATCAACCTTTAAGGCAAATGGTGGCTAATAACTTCACCATTTTGGCTAATTATCTCAAAGCCATGGCGGCATCACGTTTTGACCAAGACGATCCGATGGTCCAGCCCCTGGTGGTGCAACTAAGACAAAATCTGCTCAAATCCCGCCAAGCTTTAGTGGAGAGCCAACGGGGTCTGTGGGGCCAGAGCAAATTACGGGAGTTATTACTGGTACTGATTGAACATACGGAACGTTTGAATAAGCCCCTAATGTTACTGAGTGAGATTATCAACTTTCACAATTTACCCCAATTGCAAACAGTACAAATTTTAATGGAGGATGCCATTAGTGCATTGGGAGATATTTGTTTGGATTTAGCCCAAATGGTGACGGGAAAACGGTGTATTCCCAATACGAACCGTCTGCAACTATTACTACAAGCTTTACAACAACAACAAACCTTACAAAAACAGGCCTTGACGGAAGATTTTGCTGACTATAATAGCTTGACCACTGTCACCCAATTGGTTACCCATTTAGAAAATCTGACCAATCAGTTATCCCAGACTATTCAAATGGCCCAACTACTGGAAAATCCCCGGCTGTTTCACCCAGGGGAAGGACCTGATGATGAGGGATTTTCCACCCCAGCCTTTACTCCTTGGTGGGAGCCCCTGAAAAATAATTTTCAGCTCAACTCTCCCCTGTTTCGCCATGGTTTACGGTTGGCGATCGGCGGTATGGCGGGGCTATTAATTGCCCAAATTACCGGTATTCCCTATGGTTTTTGGATTGTTTTAACCCTGATTTTTGTGCTCAAGCCGGATTTTAGCTTGACTTTCCAGCGCCTATCCAACCGTCTGGTGGGTACTCTGTTGGGGGTGCTGGTCATGTCCATTGCCCTCAAACTGGTTCAAGATCCCCATACCCTTAGCTTGCTCGGTATTTTGGCGATCGCCCTAGGTACTTCCCTGCTGAGATTTCATTACAGTGTGGCAGTCTTTTTTATCACAGCTTTTGCTTTAATTCTCAAGGCCATTGTGCCCGAAGTCCCGACGGAGTATGCCCTGGCATCCCGGTTAGTCTGTACCCTCATTGGCAGTGCGATCGCCCTGGTATTGGGGTTTAGTTTTTTACGGCAGTCGGAACGTTTTCGTTTCACCCAAGCTGGGGTCAAAATGATCGTCAATTTAGAAGCGTATTTTCAACAGTTAACCCCGGCCCTGTTGGGGCAAGGCTCCATTAATCAGCAGGAAGCAGAAAGGGTCCGCAATCAGAGTCGATTGGCCGCCACCGGTATGCAAATTGCCCTAGACCGTTTTATTAATGACCCCAGTACTCCCCTGGGGAAAAAGGAACCAGCCCTGACTACCACTAACTATTTAGCCCGTCTAAGTCGGGGTTTTCGGGTCTTGATCAGTCATTTGGAGAATAGTTCCGGCAGTAATCCTCCCCCTGCCATGGAACTGTTTACAACCCAAGTCGAGCAAAGTTTAACCGATTTACGCCTTTCCCTGGAAAATCAATCTTCGCCCGCAGCGTTGCCTCCCATGGCGGAAACCTTAAAGCAAATCCGAGATTATCATCAGCATTACCAGGCCCAAAGAATTGCGGAAATTGGTCAGCAACAGGGCAATACCCCCATCCGCCGTTATTTAAATGACTTTAACCTGGTGGTGGAGGAATGCCAACAAATTTACCAACGCCTGGAAACCATCCACTCGGCGATCGCCAGATTTACCGACTCCCCCGATCTGGCCCAGGAAATCAAACTCAAAAGTCAGCCCAGTTGAACCATGGGGGCAACAATAAAAACCACCCCAAACAGCGCAATGTTCAGAGGTGGTGTCGTAAGTTATGGAGGTTGGGGGAGTCAATAATCACCCCATTTTGGACAGATCTAGGCAATGGCTAGATCTTAATTCAGTGGAAGGTTTAGTAAACCCCAGGATTAATGCGGTCATCGCCGGAGATCAGTTCAATGCTGGGTTCAGTGACGGTGAAGCTACCCAAATTGGCTTCCAAGCGGCCTTTTTGAGTTTCGCTCAAACCAGGCATGTCCAAAACTTCCTCTACGGTATCGTAGGGAGCATTTTCGATGATTTTGCTGGCCAAGTTGGGATAAAAACCCCGCAGGTTACGAAAGTCCCGAATATCACTATTATTTAAATCAATTTTTTGGCCAAAATCCGTGGTTAATTTAGCATCCACAGCATTCAGTTCAGCTAACAGAGGATTGGGGGTAAGGGCCTGGGCCAAATCCGCCCCCAAAAAACCCATTAGTCCAATCAATAAGCTACACGCGACCAGTAGGCGGGAAATAAATTTCATGAATTGTCTCCTATAAACCAAGGCAATGAATTGTTACTATCTAAGAAAATTATGCCGACTGCGCCGATTTTGGCAGGTCAAACCAGCGCTAATTACAATAGATTGTATATTCTTGGGGCACTGCTGACCATCTTCCCCGGACTGACTGAGTAATTATACTTATTAGGATTGTGGTTGGTTTAACCCCTGGGACGATTAAATACCAATCACGTATTTTCGCCATTCATGGTTGCGGTCGTTGCGGGTATGTTTAATGATTTCAAACAGCAAACTGCTGTAGGGGCGACGGGGAGTATAATTTAGGGACATTTGTGCTTCCCTGGGGGTACGATTGCCCTTTTTAATGTTACAGCGCACACAGGCAGTGACAAGGTTTTCCCAACTGTCACCCCCACCCCGGGAACGGGGAATGATATGGTCTAGGGTGAGTTGTTCTCCCTTGTAGTTGCAATACTGGCAAGTATGGCGATCACGCTCTAGCACATTGCGGCGGGTGAGGGGAATTTCCTTGTAGGGAACCTTGATATATTGCCTCAGGCGGATCACTGATGGCAGGGGGAAATTGGCATAGATCAGCTTGCCGTTATTTTCCAGAGCTTCGGCCTTATCTTTCAGCAGTAACACCACTGCCCGTTGCCAATGGGTAATGTTCAAAGGTTCATAGGAAGCGTTGAGGACTAAAACCTTAGCCATGGTCTGCCATCGCTGAATTTTTCCCTAGATGCTAGCACAATCAGCTTTTGAGATTCATGGAGTGTCTTCAAAACCTAAAATTTCCTTGCCACTGCTCCAGAGAGTGTTTTAAAAGTCTCCCTGTACCCCGCCAAGTTTGGTAGGAAACTAGAGAAAAATCCCCTGGCATTGCTGGAGTTTTAGGGGATAAACTCTAACCCAGCAAACAGACTCTGGGCAAGTTCGTCGCCAGAGAAGAATTGTGTCGTCATTCAAAGGCAGACCCCCAACGATCTAACGTCAGGGGCCAAGGATAGCCTGAGCTAATTATTGGGGATATTTGTTAGCCAAAAAATGGATTATTCCTCGGCATTTTTAACCAAAATTTCGCCTTCAAAAGGTTGAACACCAACGGTGGGATATTCGTCGTCGGAAGGGCCAAAAACCCTGGCGAATGCTTCGGTAAAATACTGCACAAGATCTTGTAACATTTGATTTAATTTCATCATAACCTCCGTCCCTATCAGGGAAACTCAACAGTTGTCTTGTGGGCAAGTTTGAGAAAATGGGGAGGTTCTGGCTCTCTGGACTAACGAACCAGGACTAGGTTATCGATTAGCTTATTTTCCTGCCCCCTGGCTTTCCTCTTGCCTTAATTATCCAATGAAAAATAGGTTAAATGAGGATTTCTTAATATATTTTCAAATTAGGGTGATGTTTTAAACCATAATCAACGACGATTTTTTATTACTCAATCCATCTTTTACAAGCGGCGCATACCGACTTAGATGGTTATCACAGTTACTTCGTGGTTTTCCGGCAAAGATAATTTTATTTGATCTAAGCCTTAATTTTTGTCTTAATTAACTGGCTTGTTAGATCATGTATTCACTGCCGAGTTGATTGAGAAATGTTGAGAATAACCAGACTAAAGCGCTGCAAAGTCCATTGACAGGGGGGGAGGTATCCCCTACGCTTAGGCTTATTTTCCGGCCTCCGGTCCACCGGGTCAGCTTGAGCAATTGATCAATAATTCATTTAATTCATTTAATTCATTCAATAGAACTAATCAATGCGTGTTTGTGTTATCGGAACGGGATATGTGGGTTTAGTCACCGGGGTTTGCCTGGCCCACATTGGCCATCAAGTAATCTGTGTTGATAACAACGAGGAAAAGGTCAAGCTCATGCGCGCGGGGCAGTCCCCCATTTATGAGCCTGGGCTATCGGAATTGATGGTGGCTAATATGGACAGCGACCGATTGCTATTCACCACCGATTTGGGCAAAGGGGTGCGGGAAAGTGAAATTCTTTTTATCGCCGTGGGAACCCCAGCCCTGGAGGATGGCTCCAGTGATACCCGTTATGTGGAAGCGGTGGCCCGCAGTATTGGTGAGCATTTGGATGAAAAGTATCGGGTAATTGTCAATAAATCAACGGTGCCCATTGGTTCCGGGGATTGGGTGCGGATGATTGTCACCGAAGGCAATGAGGCCCATCAACAACAAACGGGTCAGGCGATCGCCGTCAACTTTGACGTGGTGAGTAACCCAGAATTTTTGCGGGAGGGGTCTGCGGTTTACGATACCTTTAACCCAGACAGGATTGTATTGGGAGGGAATAATCCCCAGGCGTTGGCCTTGATGCGGGAACTTTACACGCCCCTGATTGAAAGGCGGGTGGGGGAAAATCCCGATCTGCCGCCGGTGCCGGTGGTGATGACGGACCTCAGTTCCGCTGAAATGATTAAGTATGCGGCCAATGCTTTTTTAGCTACCAAAATTAGTTTCATCAATGAAGTGGCTAATATCTGTGACCGGGTGGGGGCGGATGTGACCCAAGTGGCCCAGGGCATTGGTCTAGATTCCCGCATCGGCAGTAAATTTCTCAACGCAGGCATTGGTTGGGGGGGGTCCTGTTTTCCGAAGGATGTGTCTGCTTTGATCCACACCGCCAAGGACTATGGCTACACCACCTCCATTTTGAATGCTGTGGTGGAGGTAAACCAAGTACAACGGCTGATTGTGGTGGAAAAATTACAGCAGGAGTTGAAAATCCTCAAAGGCAAGGTGATTGGCCTGTTGGGATTGACCTTTAAGCCTGATACGGATGACATGCGGGATGCTCCGGCTCTGAACATTATTCAGCAACTGAATCGCTTGGGGGCCAAAGTAAAAGCCTACGACCCGATTGTTTCCCAGTCCGGGGTAAGCCATGGGCTGTCGGGGGTGCAAATTGAGTCGACCCCAGCTATGTTGGCAGACCAGTGTGACGCCCTAATTTTGGTGACGGAATGGCAGGAGTTTTTAAAGCTGGATTTTCCGGCCCTGGCCAGCCGTATGCACCAAGCGGTGATCATTGATGGTCGAAATTTCCTGGACAAAGCCAAGTTGCAACAGTCCGGCTTTCGTTACCTGGGGGTTGGTCGTAGTTAGTTATTGTCCATATCGGCTAAAGCGTTGATGGAAGGTGGCGATCTCCAGCTCAATCCCGGTAACAATATTGTTCAACTTTCTGTCAACACCCCGTCCCCCGGACAGGGAAGGGAAACAACGTTACAATTAGATACAATTATCGTTGTCAACCATGGCGGTGAATGCCTTGCCCTGGAAGTGTTTCACCATCACTGACGACGGCGTAAAAATTGTTCCACTGCTTTCTCTATGAATTCCGTAGCCCCTTCCATAACTGATAACCAATTCGATGTGGCGATCGCCGGGGGAGGTGTTGTGGGGCTGGTACTAGCGGCGGGTTTGCGCCATACGGGACTAAAAATTGCCATTATCGAAGCGTTACCGAAGGAGCAGGCCCTTACTAAGCCCCAAGCCTATGCCATTTCCCTGCTGTCGGGCAAAATTTTAGCGGGGCTGGAGGTCTGGGATAATATTAAGGACTCCATCGGCCATTTCGACCGCATCCAAATTTCCGATAACGACTATCAAGGCACTGTCCCTTTTACTAAGGAAGATGTCAATGAATTGGCCCTGGGGCATGTGGCGGAACATCCAGTCATTCTGCAGGCGTTGGAAAATTGTGTAGAGCAATGTCCCCGCATTACCTGGTTTCGTCCTGCTGAGCTGATCGGTTTTACGGAGGGAGAAAAGCACAAACAGGTCACCCTCCAACAGGAAGACAAGGAAATCACCCTACAAACCAAATTGTTGGTAGCGGCGGACGGGGCCCGTTCCCGCATTCGTTCCCTGGCCGGCATTAAAACGAAGGGTTGGAAATATTGGCAATCCTGTGTGGCTTTCACCATTCAGCACCAAGCCCCCGACAATACCACCGCCTTTGAGCGTTTTTGTGACACTGGCCCCATGGGGATTTTGCCCCTACCCGGCGATCGGGCCCAGGTTGTCTGGACTATGCCCCACCATAAAGCCCATAGCCTAATTAACCTACCGGAAGCAGATTTTATTGGGGAATTGCGTCAACGCATTGGCGATCGCCTAGGGGAATTTCGTTTGGTCAATGCCCGTCGTTTATTTCCAGTGCAACTAATGCAGAGCGATTGCTATGTGCAACCCCGTTTAGCGCTGGTAGGAGATGCGGCCCACTGTTGCCATCCCGTCGGAGGTCAGGGTTTAAATTTAGGTATTCGGGATGGGGCGGCGTTGGCCCAGGTCATTGCCACTGCCTATGGTCAAGGGGAGGATTGGGGTTCTCTAGCCGTGCTCAAACGTTATGAACATTGGCGCAAACCGGAAAATTGGCTCATTCTTGGCTTCACTGACCTACTGGATCGTTTCTTTTCTAGTCATTGGCCACCAGCGATCGCCTTGAGGAGATTGGGCTTAGAAGTGTTGCGCCTAGTGCCCCCGGCGAAAAAGCTAGCCCTGCGTTTGATGACTGGTTTGCTGGGTCGCAGACCCCAACTAGCCACAGGACAACGTTGAACAAGTCAGTAATCCTAGATGCTAAGGCGATGGGCAATTAAACTGCCCAGCAATACACCGATCGCCCCGATCACCAGACTTCCTAAACCGTAGAGTATGCCCTCGGCCAACTGTCCCGTGCGCCAGAGGGACGTTACCTCCAAGGCATAAGTAGAAAAGGTTGTGTAAGAGCCCAAAAATCCCACCGCTAAAAGTAACCTTAAATCCGGGGACAGTAAAGCAGGCTGGGTCGCCAAGGTCACCACTAACCCCATACCCACACAACCGGAAAAATTAATTAAAAAAGTGGCATAGGGTAAATCATTGCCAAAAATTCTAGCCAGAAAAATAGTGGCATAGTAGCGGGCCAAAGCCCCTGGTATGGCGCCTAAAATAATTGCCAATGGCGATCGTAAAGAAGCTGGCATGGCCCCCAACCATTGCAACAAGGGATTCATACAAGATCGTCAAAATCGAATTCCCGGTCTAATTGTTGTTGGGAAGGTATACCCCGCCGCCGACTACCACCGGACAATGGGACCAACAAACTGCCCACCACCAATCCCCCGGCTACGGCAAACACCAACAGCAAACCCACCGGCATCTCAATGGATTGCAATGTTAAAAAGCTCAGGGCCACCGGGGTGACATTTTGGATGGTCAATAACGCCAGGGATATTAACCCCAAAGCTAAAACCATGGCGATCGCCAATTGACTTATGCGACGTAGCATCCAGATCCAACTCCCCTGCCTAGGCGGTTGCACTTCCCAAGGATAGCTCAAAAACCAGCTTGCTCCGTCACCACAACTGCCATAGCTTGCCTAACCCCAACCCAAGCACCGGGGCAATTAACTCCATTAATCAGTGGTTAACAGTAGCAAAAAGAATCGTCAGTGATTTTGCCCTATTCCACTTTTTTCCATGTTCATCCCCCTAAAGATGGGACTGACATGTCTTGGGGGGGACGCCTATGGTGGTAGTAGAGCAGTCAAGCTCTAATTTGGTCTCGGTGTGTTAGGACGTGTCAAGGAGAGAAGCTGATGAAATTACAGCATCCCAAACCCCACAAATCTGTCCGTCGGGCGATGCGCTCTTGGGCCGGCCCCTTGGCGATCGCCCTAGTGATGATCATCGGCCTGGAAACGGCGGCAACGGCGGCTTTTTCTAGTCTCGAGGAACATACCGTTGTTTATAACGGCAAATGCCCCGGCGACAGGGACGATGACTGTAGGGACTAGGCAAAAAAAGTCCGTTGGCTAAGGGCACTGGTTGATTTATGAACCGGTAATTACTCCCCGCTAGCGGACCATCCGCTTGGTCTTTTACCACTTATCACGAACGGCAGGCGAGGGAAAATCTCCTTCACCTCCTTTTTTTTGACAATTTTTGCCTGGCTGGAGGCAGAATAGAAGCAGTGCGGTCAGATTTTCGCCCAATTACTGCGGAGGTAGGCTAAAAAAATTTCTGTGGCCCTGCCCACTGGCGAGCTTAAGATTAGAATAAAGCGAGAACTTTCCCGACAAAATCGTCTCCACTGCTCAGGACAACGACTTGTGCTCTATCTGGCTGAAATTAAGAAACAAACCAAAAACTTTTTAGGCGGTTACAAAACCGAGTTCAAGCTTCTGGCCTGTCAGCACAGCGACCAGACCTGGAGTGCCCTGCCTAACGAAGAAAACTTCCAAACCGACGACATGGGAGAAGCCAGGGAGGGAACCCTTTGGATTCTAAACCTGAGTAATAGTCGTGCCCTGCAAGGAACTCCAGAAGTGGCGGCGCCGGAGTTAGTGCGGCAACTGCAAAAACTCTCCCGCCTCTCGGAAAAACTCAAAGAACAACAGAGCGAAATTGAACGTTGGCGAGAATCCCTCACCTTTCAGTTCCAGGAACTGAGCCAGCGGGAAATGGAAATTGAAGCCAAGGAATCGGAAGTTGAAGACCGGGCCAATCAACTTGCCCAGGTAGAACAGCAAAAATATGAGGTGGAGCAGGCCCGGCAAAAATTGGAAGGGCAAAGGGAGCAACTAGCCGAACTCCAACAACAGTTTGGCAGTTTGCTCGAAAATAGCGCCGAAAATCGGGAAGTTTTACAGGGTATACTCCAGCGCTTGGGGGCTTACCCCGAGGCCATCCCTGCCCTATTCAAGGCCGCTGCCAATGCCCAGCAAAGCGCCGAGCAACAGCAACAGGTCTTCAATGACCATTGGCAGGTAGTCACTAATGCTGAACAAGAATTGGGGAGGAACCAGGCATTAATCCAGCAAAAACAGGAATTATTGTCCATCCATGGGCAGGAATTAGATGCCATTTCCCAAGAGTTGACCAAAGCCAAAGTGCAATTGACGGTGGAGCAGCAGGGGGTGGTGAATGGTCAAAAGCTCTTAACCCAGTTGAAAGCTGAAATTGCGGCCGCTGAAAGTTTACAAACTAATCTCTATCGGCTGGCCACCGGCGCCATGAGCGTTAATAAAGATCATCAAATTGACGTGCAACACCTGGAGCAATTGCCCCTGGGGGAACTGGAAGAAACAGTTAAAGCATTGCAAACGGATATGCAAAAACTGGCCCGCTTTGTTAATGACCAAGAAGAAGAGTTGACCCTACAGTGCGAAGAAGTGGATGCCATCCAGGCCCGCCTAGATGCCGCCGATGAGTACAGTCGCCTAACCATTGAGGAGGAGTTGAACGAAGAACAGGAAAGGAAGCGGATGCTGGACGAAACCCTAATTGGCCAGCGCCGCAACCTCAAGGAACGGCAGGAAGTGTTGTTGCAACACTTAAAAATTCTCCGTCGCCGTCAGGGCATTGTGGAAATTGACGACAGTATTCCCAACATTGACTTGGATCCAGTTATCCAACAATTGGAGGAGCGCAAGCATAAACTCCAGGGGGAAAAAACCAAGTTGGAACAGGATTTGCAGTCCACTAAGCAGGGTTTAGGGGAAATTGAAACGATGATTGCCAACCTCGACCAGCAGTACCAGGGGAAAAAGAATAATTTTGAACACGATCGCCAGGAAGTGGAGGATCTACAAAAGCAGACGGCGGCACTGGAAGCCCAGGCTCGTTTGTTGAGGGCGGCTCTGCAGCCCCTGCAGGACCAGTTGGATGTGATGAAGCCCCAGTTGCAGGAAATTCAAACCCTTTTATTTGGTGGCTAGTTAGCAATTTCCATGGATTTGGAGAGGTTGCCTATGCTTTCCGGGAGGAGACGGGATTAGGCGTGAAGAAATTTCCTCCTCCCCTCACATTCTGGCCTGGATTGCTGGGATAATGGGCGCTATTATGAGCTTCTGCATCGAAACCATAGTCCTGAAGTTATGACCCAAACTACCCTCGCTCCGTCCCGTCATCCCCTCAGAGAATATATTCAAAACCTAGAGGCGGGGCAGGCCCTGTTGGCGGATTCGCCGGAGAACACGCTGGAAGTGGTGGGCATTCTCAAAAGCTATGGCGTTATTCTCGATGCCTATTCCATCAATCTGCAACACATTGCCCATACCCAGTATCTGAAGTTATTTCCCTTTTTTAAATA
This sequence comes from Synechocystis sp. FACHB-383, assembly GCF_014698605.1. Lineage (NCBI taxonomy): Bacteria > Bacillati > Cyanobacteriota > Cyanophyceae > Synechococcales > Merismopediaceae > Synechocystis > Synechocystis sp. FACHB-383. Next base: position 81,734 of record NZ_JACJTJ010000032.1, read on the forward strand.
TTTCAACGGCAATATCAACGGCGATCGCCTACTGAAACATTGGTGGCACAATCGCATTAACTACGAATATGCAGAATATTGCATGAAAGCGATGATGTGGCATGGGGGGGGGAAATTGGATGAATACCTAGATAGTGCGGAGTTCAAAGTCAACGTTAAAAAATTAATTAAAGCGAAAATCAAAGGTAATCCCTTTGTGCAACTGCTTAATCAAATTTTTCCCGAATTTTTGCCTGAACAAATGCGGATGATGGCCTACTATTCCGCCCTGGGTCAATTCTGGCGGGTAATGGCGGATATCTTTTTGAATTTATCTGACCGCTATGACCGGGGAGAAATTAAAACCATTCCCGCTGTGGTGCAACATATCCAAGACGGTTTAGTGGCCGATGCTGCCCGTCCCATTGTTTATCGGGTGGAGTTGGGGGGAACTAGTTATGATATTTTGCCCCCCAGTGCCAATTTAGCTTTTTTGATGGAAACCGCTGTGCCCTATGTGGAGGCAGTGTTTTTCCGGGGTACTCCCTTCCCTGGCACCATTTCCTATAACGCCCAGGCAGGACAAATTCCCCCGGACCAAAGCCTATTTACCTATGGAGCCCTCTATGCCGATCCCCTCCCCGTTGGTGGAGCCGGCATCCCCCCCACCTTGCTCATGCAGGATATGCGCCACTTTTTGCCGGACTATCTCCGGCAGATTTATCAGGCATCCCTAAGGCAGGAAGGGGATTTACTGGTGCAAATTTGTGAAACTTTCCAAAAATCCATGTTTTGTGTCACCACCGCCGCCATCCGTGGTTTGGCCCCCCACCCCCTGGAGACCGATAATCCCCAGGAACAGGAGGCTAACCGGGCTTACCTAGAAAGTTGGATGGATCGTTTCCTCACTTCCCGGGTAGAAATTATTAACCAACCATCAACCATGGCCGATTAGTCGGCTTTCCCTCAGCACTGTGGTTGAAAACATTGAAACTATTGGGCAAGCAATGGAGCGGTGTCGTCAGGAAACCCTCCGCCTGTTGCATCGTATTCCCCCGGCCCTAGGCGATCGCCAATGGCACCCAGATTTTAGCCCCATTGATTGGCACTTTGGTCACATCGCTTTTACTGAAGCCCTGTGGCTATTGCCGGAGCCAGAACGGGAACGATTCCATGGCCCAGCCTACCAAAAGCTATTCCGGGCGGATGGTTTGCCCAAGGCCCAGCGTTGCGCTCTGCCCGACCGGGACGCCATTAAGCAATATTTAGGGGACGTGAGAGCGGCTGTGGAACGGGTATGGCAATCTGCCCCGTCTCCTTGGGATCAGAGCAAAACAAGGTTATGGTGGTGGCTCCTACAGCACGAAGTCCAACATAGCGAAACCATCAGTTTTCTCAGCCATTTAGCCGGCATTGACCTAGGGGTTGATCAACCTCATTACTCCACTGACTCCCAAAAATCCCCTTTGGAAGCGGCCATGGTGGCCATTCCCGCCGGAGCCTTTTGCCAAGGTAGCGAACAAATCTGGGCCCAAGACAACGAACGCCCTGCCCATGGGGTCGAAGTAGAACAATTCTGGCTAGATAAATACCCTGTTACCCAAGCCCAATATAAACAATTCATCGATGGCGGTGGTTATCAACAAAGCAAATACTGGACAGAGGCCGGTTGGCAATGGCGATCAACGGCCAACATTACAGCACCGCTTTATTGGCAACCCGAAAGTAAAACCCAGGATCATCCCGTCTACGGAGTCAGTGCCTACGAAGCAGAGGCCTATGCCCACTTTATTGGTAAACGCTTACCCACAGAGCAGGAATGGGAAAGGGCCGCCCGTTGGTCTGGGGAGCATCACTCCAGCACCTATCCCTGGGGAGAAGCCTTGCCCCGTTCGGAGTGCTGTAACTTTAATAATCACCATGGGCAAACTACCCCTGTCAATTATTATGACCAGGGTCGTAATCAAGGCGGCTGTTATGACCTGTTGGGCAATGTCTGGGAATGGACTGCTTCTACTTTTGAACCCTACGAAAATTTTCAACCCTATCCCTATCGAGGTTACTCCCAGGTCTATTTTGATGGGGAACATCGGGTGATGCGGGGCGGCAGTTGGGCTACCCGCAGTTGGGGCTTGAGGGCTAGTTTCCGCAATTGGTACCATCCCTGGACTAGGCAAATTTTAGTCGGTTTTCGTTGTGCCAGTTAAGGTCTGAGCTATCCTTTCTGCGGGAATGAAGTATGAAGTAAACTTTATCGAACTGCAATTTTCAATGGCTAAAAACCGCCAACAAAGCGGCCAGGACTAAAAAGATTGGGGGGGTCAAACTGATTTTTTAGGCGGCCCATCATAGCTAAACCATGGCCACTCTGGCCCCAAATGTCACAGTGTTTTTTGTATGCGGGAGGTGCTTCTAGTAGCGTTAGGTAACCCCCATAATTTTGACAAATTTGTCTGTGCTGGCGTAATTCTTCCCGGTCAAGCTGGCTAAAACGGACCCAACCAATGCCATTGCCCAACTGTACGTGTCCCAATCCCGGCAACTGTTGCAGAAACTCCACCGCTTTAGCGGGCAAGAGGCCAAACTTACAGAGTATGGGGCCCATAATGTTTTGCCCTGCCATGGCATTTTCCCACCGTTGCCAGAGTTCAATTTCCTCCTGATGTGCAAAGGATTGGCTTTCTAGGGTGAGGGCTTGGGCAAGTTTTTCCACCTCACCGACCTGGGCTTGCACCACCGACTCGAGGTTTTGGAAACGGATGAGTAAACCCAATTCTTTCCCAAGGTTTAATTCTCCCACTAGACCCTGGGAACAGATCAGAGCCGCGGTGGGGGCCAGTCCCGATCGCCGGAGGGCTTGACTGAGTTCGGTCAGCCGGGCCCCATTACCAGTCAAAAAAACGGTTTGGGAATGGGAAGGTAGGGGATAAAGACGAAACGTGATTTGGGAAATAAAGCCCAACGTGCCGTAGGAACCAATGAAAAGTTTCATCAGGTCATAACCAGCCACATTTTTAACCACCCTGCCGCCGGCCTTAGCGAGTTGTCCATCCCACCGGACAAAGGAGAAACCCAGCACCAAATCCCGCACTCCACCGTAACGCTGTTGCCAAGGCCCGGCACAACCTGTGGCCATAATGCCGCCCACCGTTGCTTGGTCATGGTAGAGGGGATTGAGAGGCAAAAATTGCTGATGGGGTTGCAATATAGCCTGCAAATCCTTGAGTTTTACCCCCGCTTCCACCGTCACGGTCAAATCTGCCACCGCATGGTCAACAATGCTATTCAAACGACCACTGCTCAACAGTAACTGCACCGGCTTAGCCAAACCGCCCCAAGCGAGTTTACTTTGGTTGCCACAGGGAATAATTGGCCAATTGTTTTGATGGCACTCACCCAATAGGGATTGCAACTCTTGCTGACTCTCTGGAGCCACCCAATGACTAGGGGCATGTTCCGGCTCGGCCAAAGCCTGGGCGATCGCCATTTGTTGCTGGGGAGGTAAATCTTTGACGGAACAGCTAGAGCTGTGGGGGAAATGCTGGGGCAAAAAAGGCAGAGAAGCAACGGCCATGGAACTTAATAAAGGAAAATGGTAACCCCAACACGGTTAATTAGAGTTAGCTACAGCGCCAATCCTAGCGCAGTTTAACTATCGATTCAATGGAAAATTTAGGGCTACATATTCTCGGAGAATAGCATAGAGCTTCACTGTAGTTGCTAGAATTTGTTTAGGGTTAGGGGACACTCCACTGGCATTATCCCCAGATTGAACAGAATTAATTTTTAGCCTATCCCCGAGACGTCAATGTCCTCCCCCCAAACTACCACTGTTTTTGCCATTGACGATAGCCCCTTGAACCTTAAAGTTCTCCGCCGTTTTATCGAGAGCTTGGGTTGGCGGGTATTCACCGCAGAAGAGGGCGCAACGGCCATCCAGAAAATTTTTCAGGTGCAGCCTGACATCATTATTCTCGATATTATGATGCCCGGAATGGATGGCTTTGAGGTTTGTCGTCGCCTCAAAGAAACCCCCACCACTGCCAAAATTCCAGTTATTTTTCTCTCCGCTTTGACTGACCAAGAAAGCATTGTCAAAGGTTTAGAATTGGGGGCAGTGGATTACATTCATAAACCATTTCAGCAAGCAGAAATATTAACTCGTTTACAACTACAGCTGAAGCTATACCAAGCAAATCAAGCTCTGACAGAAAAGAATCAGCAGCTAGAAGAACAAATTCAAAAAAATGAACGAACTCAAACCGCATTAATGCAATCAGAAATTAATTTTTCTGTGGCTTTTAATCAAAATCCTGACCCTATTTTTATCTATGGTCGCAGTAGTGGTTGCATCATGGATGTTAATCAGCAGTTTTGTGATTTTTTTGGTTTAGTCAAACAAGAACTGGTGGGAGTGATTCATCAACAATTTAATTTCTGGGTGGATGAACAACAGCGGCAGCGATTTCTACGGGACTTATTGTTGTGGCAGCAGGATAGTGAGGTCAAGTTTAATAACTGGGAGGTAGAAGTTTGTGATTACCAGCAACAAATCCGCACAATGTTGCTGTCTGGGGAACCCATAGAATTCAATCAGGTAAATTGCTTGCTATTTGTGATGCGAGACATTACTGAACGCAGAAAGGCGGAAAAGCAGTTAAAAATTCTTTCCCAAGCCTGTGAACAAAGTCCAGCTTCCATTGTGATTACCGATGTTGAAGGCAATATCACCTATGTAAATCCTAAATTTGAGGAAGTTTCTGGTTATAGCTCAGAAGAAGTGGTGGGATGCAACCCCAGAATTTTAAAATCCGGTGATAAAACCAAAGATGATTATGAACTAATGTGGCGCACTTTGGCTTCCGGTCGCCCTTGGCATGGGGAGTTTCACAACCGCAGAAAAAATGGTGAATTGTATTGGGAAAGGGCTTCCATTTCTCCCATTTGCAATCAGCAGGGCATTATTACCCATTACGCGGCGGTTAAAGAAGATATCACCAAGGAAAAACAACAGGCAGCGGCCCTCTTTCACCAGGCCCACTATGACCATTTAACTGGACTGCCTAACCGTATTTTGGCTAAGGATCGTCTCCAGCAGGCGATCGAATCTGCCCTGCGCCATAAGCATTTAGTCGGCTTAATGTTTTTGGATTTGGACAATTTCAAAAAGGTAAATGATACCCTCGGCCACAATGCAGGGGACCAACTCTTGGTAGAGGTATCAGAAAGACTACAGCGGGCCCTACGCCAAACCGATACAGTGGCTCGCTTGGGGGGAGATGAATTTTTAATTATTGTCGACCAAGTTGCCCATAGCCGCAGATTAACGGCGATCGCCCAACGTTTATTGGGGGTAATGCGGCAACCGGTTAATTTGCAGGGAATGGAATTTTTTGTCCATGGCAGCATTGGCATCACGGTGTTTCCCGACGACGGCTTCCAGGCAGATACGTTACTACGCAATGCCGACACGGCCATGTATGCGGCCAAATTGGCTGGGCGCAATATGTTTCGCTTCTTCACTCCCCACATGAATCAGGCGGCCCAAAAGAGGATTGTTATGGAGTCCGAATTGCGGCAGGGCCTGGCCCGTCAGGAGTTTAAGATTTTTTATCAGCCCATTGTTAACCTCAAGTCGGGGGAAATTGCTGGAGCTGAAGCCTTGATGCGTTGGCAAAATGGACGGCTGGGAGCCGTGCCCCCGGACCAATTCATTCCCATTGCGGAGGAGCTGGGTTTAATTGTGGAGTTGGGGGAATGGTTGTTGGATAATGCCTGTCGCCAGGTGGCCCATTGGCATATACCTCTGGGGGATAAGCTTTTTTGGTTGTCCGTTAATGTTTCACCCCGGCAGTTAAAAGATGGCTATTTTGTCAGTATTTTGCGAGAATTTTTACAACGCTATCAGGTGCGTCCGGAGTGGCTAGAGTTGGAAATTACAGAAAATTTAATTCTGGAAGAAAATGGCGATCTATTGAAGAATTTAAGTGATTTAAAAGAGGAAAATATCAGTCTTTCTTTAGATGATTTTGGTACAGGTTATAGCTCTTTAAACTATCTGCGTAAATTCGATTTCAGTTCCCTCAAAATTGATCGTTGCTTCGTCGAACTACTGCCTGACGATCAAAATACCGTCGGTTTGGTAAGGGCTATTATTGCCATGGCTCATCATTTGGAGCTAGAAGTGATTGCGGAAGGTATTGAAACTCCTGCACAATGGGACTTTCTCCGCCTGGAAGGATGTGACTACGGCCAAGGCTATTTATTTAGTCCACCGATCGCCGTGGAGGAGTGGGAAGGTCTGTGGCAAAAGCAACCGTTCTTCCCCTGATTCCGGTAGGATGGGATCAGCCAAAATCCAGGTTAGTTTGCTGGGTTATTCGGCCTAGTTGGATTAGCTTGAAGGGGAAGGGAAGCCATGGGGCAACCAGGTTTAAAAACGGGGTTTAAGACTGTGTTGAAAAAGCCTCTCGTAGTAGGAGGAATTGGCCTATCAGCCCTACTGGGGCTTTGGTCTGCTACCCACAGTGCCGAACAACCGTGGGATCAATGGGGATTATGGATTTTATCTGGTTTGGGATTGGTCATCTGGCGCTGGCGGCGGCGTTATCAAGTCTCCCCTGAGCAGAGGCCGGCGTTAACTCCAGAAGTTTTGCAAACGGCGATCGCCAATGGGGAAAAGTTGTTGGCCCGTCGTCAGTCCCAAGCTCCGGATTTGGCCTTGGAAGATTTAGCCCAGGAACTCCAAGCACTACAACAATCAGCTTCCCAACCCCAGGCATTGAACGGTATTGTCCTGGGGGAAAAACGCAGTGGCAAAACTAGTTTATTGGACCTATTGCCTTCCCAACTCACCCCAGGGGAGGAAGAAAAACCCCTAATTCTCAATTGGCAGGTGGTGGCGGCGGAAACGCCCCCGGAAACCATAGCCCAGTCCATGGCGGATGCCCATTGGATATTGGTGTTAACCACCGGAGATCTGACCAGCGCCCAGTGGCAGGTGTTGGAGTTTTTACAAACCCACCATCACCATTGGCAATTGTTATTTAATAAGCAGGATATTTACCCGATCGGCGATCGTCAAACCCTCTGGGACCAACTGCAGCATCAAGTTAATCAATTGGGTAATCCCAACCCGGTTATCCCCATTAGTGCTGCCCCCCAGGCGATCCAAATTCGTCGTTATTTAGCCGATGGCCAATGGGAGGATGATCAGGAAACGCCTCCCCCCGACCTGGGGAATTTAATCTCCCAACTTCAACAACGGGCCGCAGAGCAATGGGAATCCCTGGTTCTGGGTCAACAATGGCGTCGATGTCAGGCTATTAACCAAGAAGTGGAGGAACGGTGGCGGGAAAATCGTCGCACCCTAGCCCTGCCCTTGGTAGAGCAGGCCCAATGGCTAACCGCCGGCACGGCCTTGGTTAATCCGGTGGCCAATCTAGATCTGCTGACGGCGATCGCCATCAATGGTCAACTGGTCTGGGACCTGGGGGAACTGTATCATCAAAAAATTTCCCTGTCCCAGGCCCAAACTGTAGCAAAAGAGATGGGGGCAATTCTGATCAAACTAGGTATGGTGGAACTATCCACCCAAGCCCTGGGGGCACTGTTAAAAAGTCAACCCCTCACTTACTTGGCCGGTGGTGCCCTGCAAGGACTGAGCGCCGCTTACTTGACCCGCATTGCTGGCTTGAGCTTGATCACTTTCCTCGAAAGTCAAAGTCCTGACCTGAGTGAACCCCAATGGGATTGGCAAAAGCTGACCGCAGTGGTCAAACAAACCTTTGAGCAAAATCAGCGTCGGGCTGTATTGCAAGGATTTTTCCAGCGGGCCCGCCAACAATTAAGCCCAGCCTCCCCAACTACTGCCTAGTTAGCTGGTTAATAATTTCAGCGGATCGGGGATAGGTATTTAGCAAATCTTCCCTGTTGGCCAACTCAAAGTCCTGAAAATCAAATCCGGGGGCAACGGTGCAACCTACCAGGGCATAATCTCCCCCCAGTTTGACCCTGGAGGCAAACCAACAACCCCGGGGAACTACGGCTTGGGGTGCTTCTCCTTTTTCCAAGTCCAAGCCCAGGTTGATCACTGCCAATTCTCCTTGGGGCGAAAACCAATAAATTTCCAAGCTATCACCGGCATAGAAGTGCCACATTTCATCGGATTTAATTCTGTGGAAAGCGGAGAAATTATCCTTAGTCAATAAAAAATAAATGCCTGTGACTACATTCCTATCCCCATCGAAACCATGAAAATTGCCTTGGACTGGCGATCGGTAAGTTTCCTTATAAAATCCTCCTTCAGGATGGGGCAGTAGGGCTAATTTTTCTACCCAGTAATTAATTGTTTTTTTCATAAAATTAATCCTAGTTTTTTTGATTAATTTGATTTATCCAGGGGAGATAAATTAGTTTTTTGCCAGCTTCTGCTCCGACCAATCTGGTAAATTTTTTCCCAGGCCATATAGCCAGAAAAGACCGATGGAACCTAGCAAAACTAACGCAAGACTGACTACTTGGGCCACCCTTAATGGACCAAACATTAAACTGTCTAGCCTTAGACCTTCAATCCATACTCGACCAAGGCTATAACCAATTAAATAAGCACAGGCTACCGTACCGGTTTTGATTTTTTCAGGATGTCGCAGACCATAAAAAAATAAAGTTATTAACATGGCAAAAACGCCTAAGTTCCAGAGGGATTCGTATAGGAAGGTGGGGTGAAAATAGGCATAGTTAGTTAAATTCGGGGGGCGATTAGCAAAGGGAATATACAACTTCCACGGCAAATTAGTGGGGGCACCAAACGCTTCCGAGTTGAAAAAATTACCCCAGCGCCCGATCGCCTGGCCAAGAATAACTGCCGGGGTGAGCACATCGAGTAGATTCCAAAAGGACAGATGATGTCGGCGACTGAATAATAGTAAAGCTAAACTGCCACCAATGAGGGCACCATGGATGGCAATGCCTCCTTGCCAAATGGCAAAGATATTCAGCCAATCTTGAGCATAGCGGGGCCACTCAAACAAAACATAATACAAACGAGCGGAAGGAATGGCCGCCACCACCAGCCAAATAACTAAATCATTGAATAAATCAGGATTGATCCCCCTTTTTGGCCCCAACCATTGGCATAGGTTCAGGCCGATAATGACAGCACTGGCAATCAAAAATCCGTACCAGCGCAGGGCAAAACTCCCCACTTGGAACATCACCGGCCCGGGGGACTGAAATTGTCCTAAAAACATTTGCTCAATCATTAACTTCCTTACGGCGATCGCCAACCCCTAATTCTTAGCATCAATCTGGGACCTTACCCAAGTCCGGAAAGCCTTGATGGTTTTGTTGCGGCCCTCATCGTCAATACGTTTTAGATAGGCAGGAATAATTTCCTTGAGGGGAAAGCTAGGAAAAATTCGGCTAAATTGTTGCTCTTGATATTTTCCCTGTTCCAGGCAATGAATTTCCAATTGTCGGTGCTTAAAACGCCACACTTCCGGCACCCCTAACTGGGCATAAATATCCAAATGGGTGCGGGAGGTGAGATCCACTTCCAGAGCTAAATCCGGTGGCGGATGAATGGCGGCATCCCAACGCTTTAAACCCCGCACTTTCGCTTCATTTTCAATGTAAAAACAGTTATCTGGCTCTAAACCTAGGCCGAGAAATTTATTTTTAAACGTTGTTGAACCGAGGGGATAAAATTCAATGTCTAATTCTTCCAATAAAACCTTAATCAGATCGGCGCTTAATGCTTTAGCAATCTCATGTTCGACAAGGGGAGCTATGACCTCCAACCGCTTGTGACAGTAGGCAATGCGAGAACCACGGTGTTCCCCCAGTTCTTCCAGCAAAGCTTCAAATTCGTCCCAGTCCACATCCTTTAAAACCAACGTCTGGCCGGGAAGCACACTAATGCGGTCTAGGGATAGCAACATGGTACAAGCCTCCTTCCTGAAAGCATGGTTAGTTCCTATTATTACCCCTCTCCATTAGACCAAGACTAATTCTCAGCCTAATGCAGAGGTAAACGGTAAAAACTAGTGCAGATTTCAGCTATTAACCCAGTCCTGGGGAACCAAGAATTTTTCCGTTAATTCCGCTTCCGGGCTACCGGCTTCCGGGCTATAGCAATATTGCCACCGTACCAAGGGGGGCAGGGACATCAAAATGGATTCCGTGCGGCCATTAGTTTGCAAACCGAAAATGGTACCCCGGTCATAAACCAGGTTAAATTCCACATACCGGCCCCGACGATATAACTGGAACTGCCGTTGGCGATCGCCGTATTCAGTATGGTGACGTTTTTCCACAATAGGGCTGTAAGCTGGCAAAAATGCTCGACCACAGCGTTGAGCAAAGCTAAATAAATCTTCCCAACCGAGGGGAGCAATGGGGGCCAATTGCTCACTATATTGGGCTGCTGGGCCACTGGTGTCGGGACCACGGTAGAGGGGAGCATTGCCATCTTGGTAGTCAAAAAAGATCCCCCCAATGCCCCGCATTTCCTGGCGATGTTTCAGGTAAAAATACTCATCACACCATCGTTTGAACACCGGATAAAATTCCCCGTGGGTCTGGTCACAGGCATTCTTCAGCGTGCGATGGAAATGGGCCGCATCCTCCGCAAAGGGATAGTAGGGAGTCAAATCTGCTCCACCACCAAACCACCACACCGGGCCTGCTTCAAAGTAGCGGTAATTAAGATGCACCGTGGGAACGTAGGGATTTTTGGGATGTAACACCATGGAAGTTCCCGTAGCGTAGAATTCATGGCCTTCTGCTTCGGGGCGCTGTTTTAAAATCGAAGGGGGTAGGGATTTGCCCCAGACTTCAGAAAAATTAACTCCTCCCTGTTCCAAAAAATCTCCGTCCGTTAAAACCCGGGAACGGCCGCCGCCCCCTTCTTCCCGTTGCCAACTATCTTCCTGAAATTTGCCTTTACCATCTAAGACCTCTAGCCCTTGGCAAATTTCGTCTTGGAGAGACTGCATAAATTGGCTGACCCGTTGCTTTGCGTCGGCCGGTGGCAAGGAATGGGTTGTTTGGGGTTGGGTTGTGGGAGAAACGGTCATGGTGAAAATTGCTGAAGAGCTTGGGTAACTTGTTTACGAATACCTGAAGGTACGTCTGAAAGATCTAGAACCTGACCCTGACATCGAACTAATGAAGCTCCCGGCAACGTTAGGAGACTTTGGGCAAGTCCGATTTTTCCTAGAATTAAGGGGCTAGGGGGATTTCTCAAACAGGTTCTAAACAGACGGAGAAAAACTGGCAACTCTAGGTTGATTCGGTTCCCTAAAATCACCAGTTTTCCCTGGATAAATTGTCATGCTAGGAGAATCTAGCTTTCGGAGGTGGCGAGCCCTACTTCCGTACTGCCTTGGCTACGACGACGGGTCAGGCTGTTGAAGACCATAATACCGATCGCCTTGATCAGATTACCTTCAAGTTCGTTGAACATTTTCATGTTCATGGCAAAGGCGTCATTGGCTTCAGCCACAATTCGTTCCGCTGTGGCCTGGTCAATGGGCAGATCATTCATGGCTTGACGATAGGTATTTTTAAAAGCCTTTTCGTCATCAATGTCGGCAAATTCATAGAAAGCAGTGCCACCATCATGGAGATTCATGGCATTTTGGGCAATTTTCTTGAGAATTTGACCACCGGAAAGATCGCCTAAATAACGGGTGTAGGAATGGGCTACTAACAATTCGGGGGCGGTGGCGGCTACTTCCCGCACTCGGTCTACGTAGGCCTGGCCAGCGGAAGAAATTTTTACTTCCTGCCGCCAATTGGGACCGTAATAGAATTGCAGATCCTGTTCTAAACTTTGTTTACGGTTTAATTCAGGGAAGTAGATCTGGCTCAGGATGGGGTGATCCTTGAATTTTGCCATTTCCTCTTCCATGGCACTGTAGACAAAGTAGAGATTGCCAACCAGCTTACGGTAGGAATTTTTCTCGACAACGCCCTTAAGGAAGCATTTGACAAAGCCGACGTTCTCCGCCATGGAGTGGGATTTTTTCGTCCCTTCCCGCAACTGGGAAGCTAAGTTGACACTCATGCTAAAAATACCTGTATATCTTGGGTTGAATGAAAAGTTGGCTGTTAAGGAAGATAAAAATATGCCTAGTTTATTAGCCTAAACGGATTCGTTAAGTCGTACCATTAAGTTTTTTTAACGTCCCCTCTCCCCCCATGACCTACACAACCCAGCAGTTGCTAGAAATTTTGGAGCAGGAGCTACGGGCCACTTGTCAGGGGAAACGACTGCTGCTCTCCCCCGGCGATCGCCTGGATAATCCCATTGTGGCCAAGGCCATAGACCTGGACCAGGTGGGGAAAGTATTTGCCTATCAAGATTTCCGTCAGCAAATCCACCAATATCAACGGCAAAATAACGTTTCGGGGTTGGTATGGCGGCAATGCCATTTCCAGGGGGAATCTATCGAGTTTCCCGAAATCCATAACCAGTTAACAGCGGTGGAAGGGGACAAGGAAAAATTGATGGCTGTTAAAAGGGAAATATTGGCATTTTGGCAACGACATACGGAGAAGTTAAATTACTGGCTAATCGCTCACCATCACCGACCCCTGCGACGGGAATCTTTTACAGAACTATGGGAACAGGGGGAATGGGCAGAGTTGGACTGCACCCAAACCGAGTTATTTTTGGGTATTTGCTGGGGCAATCCAGTGGAGTATCAATATCAATGGGCCAAACCCAGTTCCGGTTGCCATCGCATTGTGGCCACTCCCGACCAACCCAGCGGCATCAAATTCTAGCAACTTTAATCCCTGGCGATCGCCCAACCATAATCCTCTGATATAGTGTTAGATCGGACTTTATCTGATCATAAGGAGATTTGCCATGGCCCGTCGCTGTCAACTGACTGGAAAAAAAGCCAATAACGGTTTTGCTGTATCCCACTCCCACCGCCGCACCAAAAAATTACAACAGGCGAATTTACAATGGAAACGGGTTTGGTGGCCCGAAGGTAACCGGTTTGTGCGTCTACGCCTTTCCACCACCGCCATTAAAACTCTAGAATCCAAAGGCATTAACGCCATGGCCAAAGAAGCCGGCATCAACCTCAATAAATTCTAGGCATAGGGGTTGTAGTTTTTATTGGTATCCCAGATCACGGCCCATGGACAAATCCAGAGAGGGGCGGAATCTTCGATTATGGTTCCCGCTCCTTGCCATTGGGGGGTAAGGACATAGGGGCACAGAGCAGGGGAAGACGATAATTTAACAGGAAGGTCAAGATAACGCAGAATGGAAAGGTGAACTTCTCGATGGAGTAACTTCCGATGTTGGCGTTGATGCTATCCGGTGCAGTGGCTTTGGCCAGTCTAGCTTTTTTCTTTTCGGCATTTTTTGCCCCCAAACTGCATCGCAAAGACGATTTCCTTTGGAGTGGCGTAGGCTTTTTCTATGGCCTAGTGCTCTGGAACTGTGCTCAACGTTTCACTGGAGCCATTCTCCTCGGCCAGGCAGCCGTGGTGGTGTTGGTGTTGGCCTTTGCCTGGCAAACTCTCCGACTCCGGGCGGCGATCGCCAGACAATCCATTGTGGAAGTTCCGAGTTTTTCCCTGTTGGATTGGTTGGCCGGGGGCTTGCAACGTAAACCCAAAGCCAAAACTCCAGCAAAGGATAAAGATGCTGACGGAAAACAGACTGAAACCGAAATTGAACCGGGGACGGCAGCGGTTAAACAGGACTTACCAGCAACCGGTGAACCATCAGAGTTAGGAGAAGATTCTATCCCGGTGAATGTCCCGTCTCCCATCACCGAAGAAGTTGCCGAAGCTATAGCTCAAGGGAGTACAGATATTTCCGAAGAAGTGGAAGGTGTCATAGAAACGGCGGAAACCGTAGTGGAGGAATTGAATGAAACTGCTGAGACTGTGGCGGAAGATGTGGTAGAAAAAGCCGAGGAAGCAGTGGAAAAAATTGTCGAAATAACGGATCAGGCGGAAGAAATAACGGTTCAATCTTCCGCCGATCAGTCAGAGGAAGTTTTGCTGAAAAAACCGAAATCAAAACTCTTCCAGCGTTTGTTTGGTCGTAAAAAGCCCGCTAGCCCCCCTGCTAAAGCGGAGCAATCAACCCCAACAGTGGTGGAACAGACCCTAAACCCTGAATCTGAGAGCACCAATGTTGAAAGCGATGACTGGGATGATGGGGAAGATTGGGGAGAAGATTTATCGTCGGTTAATTCCGATGGCGTGTTGGAAAATTCCGACGGGATTGCCGATGACAAGGAAGAAAATAATGAAACTGATGAAACTCAGGTAATTGCCGTGGTGGAAACGGTACAAATTGAACAACAAATCACCCTAGTGGAGGTGCCAGACTCAGGAAATGTCGCTGAACAAGAACAGCCCCTAGATGTGGTGGAGCAAGATGACCACATAATCCAGGAGGAAGCAGAGGAAGAGACGGAAGATATTTTCCCTCCGACTTCTGAAGCAACGGCAATGGTAGTTGAGAAAACGGTGGAAGAAGTTCCCGATCCCGAAACTGAAATTCAGCAGGGACAAGGGGGAGATGAGACTGAAGTCACATCAGAAGAAGTCACTGAGGCGATCGCCGGTGAACCAGAAGATTTGCCGAAGCAACCGACTGATTCTTTAAATCCAGAAGATGGAGATGGAGAAACCGCTAACGACGGGGATGGTTCCACAGAAGAAAAACAGAATTGGGCGGATGGCTAAACAGGGAAGTGTTCAATAACCGCCCAGAAAGGATATCTCCTATGCTAGGATCTTAAGGCTGAATTGCGGGATGTAGCGCAGCTTGGTAGCGCACTTCGTTCGGGACGAAGGGGCCGCAGGTTCGAATCCTGTCATCCCGATTCTTCTAAAACCTAATGTGGAAGCGCCTTGTAGCCGACGCATCAACCTTTTGACGACCTTAGCATATTGTCAATAAGGGGGGTGAGGTTGGCCACTTTTGGACGTCTGAGTGGTAGGAAATTGGTGGGAAGATGACTTGCTATGCAACTCCCCATAGCGGCACGCCCGACGCTGAGCCGCGACCTAGATAGAAGCCTTGTCAAGGTAGAAAGTGATAAAAGCAGGCTGAGATTATGTTTTACCTATGGAGGCACACGCCATTACATAGCCGTTGGCTTGCCTGATTCTCGAGTCAATCGCATCGGGGCCCAGCAGAAATCGACTCAGATCGAACTGGATATTGCCTCCGGCAACTTTGATGAGACCCTCAAGAAGCACAAGCCACCCAAGCTGCCGCTAAAAAACGCGAGGCAACCACCGTGACTGGGAGTGTCAAGAAATTTGTGTAAAGGGGAAATTAGAAAAGAAAAGAATTAGGGTGTTCAATAGCAAAACAAGCAAGAGCCGCCTTCCAATGCTGGATGGGCATAGTCCATTTACGGCAAATACGTTGCAAAGCCAGGTATAAAAGTTTCAGTAGAGAGTCTTGGGAAGGGAAAACTCCCTTGGTTTTAATGACCTTACGAAAAGAATGATTGAGAGACTCAATAGCGTTAGTGGTATAAATTACCCTCCTGATATCCGGTGGATAATCAAAAAACGGGATAATGTACTCCCAAGTATGGAACCAGAGCTGACTGATGGCAGGGTAACGCTGGTCCCATTTCTGGGCAAACTCCGTCAGGGCATGTTCTGCCTGGGGGACGGTGGCAGATTGGTAAATAGTCTTCAGGGAAGCTGCCACGGGACTGTAAAACTCATGGAACAATTGCAGTCACGCGGATTTCAATCCGCATCGTTGGTAGTCCAAGAGCCGCAACTCCTACCTGTGTCCAAATTGGGGCATGGTTGGGCATGTAATGGCGATATAGCCTGCCCATCACATCGTTCACCTCTGGGGGCAAACCACCAACATGGTAAGAATTGACATGGACAACATGCTCCCAACCCGCACCAGCAATTGCTAGGGTTCGCTCTACGTTCCGAAATGCCTGGGCAATCTCATCTGCGAGCGACTCAGGAATTTTCAGATTATCATCCCAACCACCTTGACCTGATGTCTCCACGCGATCGCCAATTTTTAACGCTTGCGAGTAATGCAATTCACTCAGCATGTATTCCCCATAGCCGGGGGTGACAAAAAACTCGGGCTTATTCATAGTGTTCCTTTTTTTGGTGGCAATTAATTCTTTTGATCCAGGTGCTGAACGTTTAGCCTACGCCAGCCAGTCACCAGGATCGGAACCGTGGACAGGCTGAATTCACAATTTTTCACCAGTCAGAAATGCGGCAGATCACTGACTATTTCTGCTGAAGAAAGTCCAGCAATATGGGATTGATCTGATCAGCGTGAGTCCAGTTGATAGCGTGCGGCCCGCCAGGGATAATCTCAAGCTGACTGTTTTTAATCAGTTTTGGGAGTCTGGCGGCGGTGGATTCAAGTGGCAAAATGCGATCAGCATCGCCATGAATGATTAGAGTAGGTATATCAATCCGGGGCAGATCATCGCGGAAATCGGTGAGCCAGGACGGGACACAATCCAAAGTTCCTTTAGCAGAAGCCCCGGCTGCTACATTCCAGCAGGCTTGAATGGCATAGTTGCTGATGCGTTCGCCAAGCAGCACATCCACATTAAAAAATTCTCTGAAAAATTCAGAAAAGTAAGCGGGACGGTCTTTAACGATCGCTTTCATAATGCCATCGAAAACGCTCTGGTCAACGCCTTCGGGATTATCAGCGGTCTTCAGCAGGAAGGGCGGCACTGGAGCCATCAGCACGGCTTTCTGCACCCGCTTTGAGCCATAGTTGCCAAGATAGCGCGTGACTTCGCCGGTTCCCATAGAGAACCCAACCAGCACAGCATTATGCAAGTCAAGTTTAGTCATCAGCGTGTTCAAATCGGCTGCAAAGGTATCGTAGTCGTAGCCCAGCGAGGGTTGGCTAGACGCACCAAATCCTCGGCGATCGTAGGTAATTACTCGATACCCCGCATTTAGCAGCATCAAGACCTGCTTTTCCCAGGAATGGCCATTGAGGGGAAATCCATGAATGAGAACAATGGGTTGACCGGCCCCAAGGTCTTCGTAATAGATATCAATGGTTGCAGAGTTTTCCTGACCAACAGTCACATAAGGCATATTGACCTCCTAATGAACATCGCAAAATGTTCTTATTTGATTTAACCGAAGTATAGTGAGTTCTAATGCTCGATTTCTTTCAGATTCTTAGGGCAAATTGTCAGATTCTTAAGGTGTTAGCGAACCTGTTTCGGTGTTACTCCGGTGAGTCGCTTAAACTGTTGCGTCAGATGGCTTTGGCTGGAGAAGCCGACTTGTAGAGCGATGTCGGCGATCGCCAAATCTGTTCCCTTCAACATAACTTCTGCCCGTTCCACTCGCTGTTTGATCACATACTGATGCGGCGAAATCCCCATTACTTTCTTAAACAAGCTCGCAAAGTAAGTCGGACTGATATTAACGACGTTTGCCAGTTCAACCAAGGATAAATCTCGATTTAAATGAGCGTGGATGTAATCGATTGCCTGCTGCAACTGGGCATGAGTTAAGCGGTTGTTTGGTAATGCAATCGGTTTCGCCAGGGTCGAATAGTGTCGTAGTAAATAAATCACTAAAGCCTGAGTGAGTGATTCGATATATAGCTGCCCCATCATCCCGCCCGATCTCAACTCAGCAAATATCAGCATACCAATCTGATGAAGTTGCACATCTTGCCGACCGAAACCATGCACAAGCTCGAATCGTGTTGAATCAATGTCAGAGACTTCAGCAACCTGTTGAATCAATGCCGGTTTTAGGCAGATGTGCAGCGGAGCACAAATGATATCACTCATATCTGGTGCTTGACACCAATAGCTCGGTTGTCCAGCTGGAACCAAAATGCTGTCCCTTTGATGGAGGGTCGATTCGTGCAGGCGATCGTCGCGTTTTTGAACTAAAGGGGCAGGATCTCCCGTGTGAAAGTAGAGCCAATGATCGGCTAAAGCAGGGAGTTCCATTTCAAACGCTGAAGCAGGGCTTTGACACTGCTCCACCAAAATGCCATTCCAGTTCATTTGGCGACTGGAGAACATCAGCGTTTTATTCCACTGGCGGCTGAGTTCGAGCGAGTTGAGCGGGTTGCTGGCCATAGAGCTTGCTCTCACCGATTTCTTGCAGTTACAAAAATTAGACTTTTTCCAAGTCAACCATGATGCAGAAAAGCACTTGTCAGTCCGGAAGCCAAGATAACAACAAAAGTGTTAGATCATAAGCTGGCGATCGATAATTCTCTCCTTAGAAAGATTTTTCAATTCAGTCAGGAGCCGATCATTCAGCAAAATTGTTATTGTCTATTACCTGTATGCTGTCAATTTTATCAGTTTGTACTTGTAAATGAAGCTTCTACCCACGTCCGCATCGCCCGAAAGCTAATGCACACTTTAGATACAATTTTCTTGCGCTTACCCTGGGATAGCTTTATTGCTATTGCTCTCTGACATCCGAATGTATCCTGCGCCTGATTGACTGACAAAAGAAGTGAAAAGCAGTCTAGGTGGGGATTGTAGAAAAGAGGGGAGGTGGCGTTCTAGGATTAGATACCACTCAAAACCTGGAACGCTATGCATAATCACCCCCCTCTACCATGGCCTGAAGGCTTGGCTGAGTCAAGTCAGCCCCTGGGCTCATCAAGGTCACCTAACGACCTGCATCTTGATGATTGTGGCCTTGATACAAGCTGGCGAAATCAATCTGACCCGCTGGGTGCCG
>NZ_JACJTJ010000033.1:0-67204 GCF_014698605.1 Synechocystis sp. FACHB-383
TAAGCTATGTACACTGGCTAAGGGAGTTAGCACTAAGGTGATGAATTTGCTTTGCTATAGGGTTATTCTGCTTATTTTTCGGTGGCACATAAATACCATTCAACGTTTCTGGTCGCAGTGAAAGAAGTTTATGACCAGTTGAAATAAAATTAAGCTGGCAACATTTTTTACAAGAATTGTGTTGATTATCCTATTTTTGGTTAAATTATCTATAAAAAATAACCGGCACTCATTAAGCTAGATTGCTTCGCTGTCCCTGTCCCACATCATCCAAAGTTTTGCCGTTGGTTTCAATACGAAAAATAAAGGTAATTAATGCCCCTAGCATGGCCGCAACAGCCAAGCAGTAGAGTAAGTTATTGGTGCCAATTTGTTGTTGTAAAACCGGGAAGAAAAAAGCTGTAATGACAGCCCCCACCTTGGCAAAAGAGGCCGCAAAGCCCGCCCCAGCACCTCGAATCTCCGTAGGAAAAACTTCCCCTGCTAAAACGTAGGTCATAGCATTGGGCCCTAGGTTATTCATAAAGTTGAAAATCATAAATCCACCGAAGATCAGTAATGTTTTCAATTCATGGGTGGGGGGCACATTGGTGGAGAGGGCGGCAATACTCAACCCCACAGCACAGCCAATAAAGCCAATAATCTGTAAGGAAATTCGGCCCATAATGTCCACCAGGGGAATGGAAACCAGAAAACCAACTACCAAAAATATGTCTATCACACTAGCTCCCGCCGTCGCATTTAAATCCTGGGTAATTAAATCTGGAGAGCTCTGGGTAAATAGGGTAGCGAGGATAGTCGGAGTGAAGATGCCAATGCCGTAGGTTGAAAGGTCCTGTAAAAACCAGGGAACCGCAGTCAAAATTGTGGCCCGGAAGTAGCGGGGTGAAAATAAATCCCGAAAATTTTTGTGGCGTTGTTTCCCAACTTTTTGTTCTGATTGCGATAATGCAGTGATTCTAACCGGACGTTTGAGTAACAAAGTGGCGGAACGGTTAGCCTCCCCCCAGCGCTCCCGGGCCATGAGCCAATGGGAACTTTCGGGCAGGGTCATACGCAACAAGGTAACCAAAATGCCTGGAAGGACCAGAATTCCATACATCCAATGCCAAGATTGTATTTGGGGGTCAATATCGAGAATTGCCAACCCCAGTAACACTCCGCCAAGGGAACCAAGGGATTGGAAGCTGAAGGCCGATAGCACCATGCGGCCTCGGTAACGACTGGGAATAGCTTCTGAGATCACTAGATGGGCTGTGGGATAGTCTGCCCCCAGGGAAATACCTACACAAAAAAGGAAAAAAATTAGTGTTCCTGGGCTCCATGCCACGGCCGTTAGGGCAATGAATAGGGAAAATAGCATCATTTCCAGAACGAAAACTAACTTCCGACCCAGGCGATCGGCTAGATTCCCAAATAGGGATGCTCCAATCAAAATGCCAAAGAGACTGGCGGCGGCCACTGAGCCTTTGAGGTCTGAAGATAGTCCAAAATCTTTTTCAATTAAGGGCAAAGCCACTCCGGTGGTGAAAACAACTATGCCCTCAAAAAACTTCCCCATGGCGGCGGCGGCCCAGATGCGCCATTGCATAGCACTAAGGGGACGGGGGGGAGTTTCATCGATGTAATTTTGCAGGCTTTTGCCTGGCACGTTCTCCATTGGGGCTGATACTGTCATTTTTATAGTTAGTTAAGTTCAGTTTCTAAAGTAAAGATTAAGCAGAAATTATGATGAGCATAGTGCAAATTATGCTGTCCTGGCTGCATCAATTTTCGTGTAAACTGAGCTAACTTCCACGAATTCTGCAATAAATAACCATTTTTACCTAAAGCCGAGCAATATTTAGTTTTAGTCCCAGATATAGCCAAAATTGAACGAAAATTCGACTAATATTTCCAATTTTAGGCTTTTTTGTCTTTTAATGAGGCTAAATCCGGTGACATGAAGTTGGAAATCTTGGTTGGGTAGTAATCTTTTTGAATTTAAAGTCATAGTGGAGGAACGACTACTTGCATTACAACGAAGCAATGATGGAATTTTCCGCTTTCCATCTAGGCGGGGGCTCCCTAATGTTTTAATATGGTGGAGGTCTTGCGCGGGTATAGTTTAGTGGTAAAACGAAAGCCTCCCATGCTTTAGTTGGGGGTTCGATTCCCCCTACCCGCTTTGTTTCTTGACAAAATTTTAATCGAAGCCCAAGATTTTTTCGGCAGGGTTATTCCCAAGCGGCTCTGGATTTGACGTGGTGCTTAGCCCACAACTTTGCTTTAAAAGGTGACTGGGGCAGTATTCGCCTCACATTTTGGCGATCGCCGTCCAGGGAAAACCTGTTTGTTAGACTTTGCTGACAGGCCCTAATCTAGGTCAATGGTGTTTCGATTCTACTCGACAGTACTAGCAATTATTTGGAGCAACGGCCTGATCACTGTCGTCGGGCTAGTCCTAGCTCAGTCTGCCAGGGCAGAAACTTTTAGTGCTGATTTTACCCCTCCCGATTTTGCTGTGGATTTATTACTAGGACAGGGAACTCCGGTGATGGAAACCACACCTCCAGAGCAGGGACAAACAGAGGAAGATAACCAGACCGCCACACCTTCTGAGCCGACACCAGCCAATTTGGGCAATGAGGATGATTTATTCGAACGGGTATTCGGTCGACCCCGCCCCACTGGGGTACAACGGTTGGTGGCACCGTTTTTCATCAACGATTTACAACAGGGACAAATTGTGGTGTTTGTTTCCCTGGGAGGGAGCAGTAGCCTACAAATCACTGCCTCTACTTTGTTGTCGAAAATGGAAGAGTATGCCAGACCTGATATACAAGCAAGGTTGGCTGATTTGGTGGACAACAGCGGCAATTTAACTTTGGCGGCTCTGCAAAGTGTTGGTTTAGATGCCACCTTTAATGACCAGTTGCTAGAACTGAGGATTATTATTCCCCCCAATCTCCGTAAAACTATTGTTTATGGCTCCGGTAATTTACAACTTCCCCCAGGGGCCGCCACAGCCCTACGTCCCAGTAACTTCAGTGGTTTTGTCAACTTAATTGGGACCCAACCCTATGCCTGGGATGGCACCGGTGATTTGGGCCGCCAAGCCCTGAATTTGGGCGTAGAAGGGGCTCTTAATTATCAAGGCTGGGTTCTCGAAGGTAGTGCTAGTTTTGCTGAGCAGAGCAATAATCCCTGGACTCGCTCCGATATTCGTTTGGTGAAGGATGATCCGGATAATGCCATCCGCTATGTTTTGGGTGATCTGTTTAGTACCGCCCGCAGTTATCAGTCCTTTGTGCCCATGGTAGGGTTTGCGATGTTCCGCAATTTTTCCCTCCAGCCCTATTTGACTACTAGGCCCACAGGGCAGTTCGAATTTTTGCTGGAAAGTCCAGCCAGGGTGGAGATTTTTGTCAATGGGCTTTTGCGGCAAACCCTACAATTACCGGCGGGGCCTCAAGATATTCGTAATTTTGGGCTGAATACGGGGCTCAATAATGTGACGGTGAAAATTACCGACAGTGCGGGGCGAGTGGAGGAGCTATCCTTTTCAGCGCCCCTGGCGACGGATCTGTTGGAGGTGGGCTTGAATCAATTTGGCTTGGGGGTAGGGGTCCCGGCCTACACCACCAATGGGGTGCGTAACTATGACACTTCCCGGCCCATTATTGGCGGCTTTTACCGGCAGGGAATTACTTCTACCCTCACCCTGGGGGGTTATCTACAGGCGGCAGGTTCCCAGCAGGTGATTGGCATGGAAGGCACCCTGGCCACTTCCGTGGGCAACTTTGGTTGGGATGCGGCCCTGGAGAATGATGGCAACGGTTTAGACCATGCCTTCCGACTACGGTATCAATTTTTGGCCCTGGGGGGGAACCAAGCCCGATTACCTAATTTTGGTTTGGAAGTGGAATATTTGGGCCCCTATTTTCAGCGTTTTGGTAGTTTTCCCATCGGCTTTACCCCGGATCCATTGGACTTTTTCGGCACTGCCACCAATGATATTTCCTGGTCTTTTGGAGCCAACTACAGTCAAACTTTAATCGATGGTTTGGGTATTAACCTCGGTTTGGGTTATCAGCTTGGTAGTTTCGGCCAGCCCAATGCCTACCGAGCGGCGATCGGTTTCACCACTAATTTGGGAAGGGGTTTACAAGTTAATTTGACCCTGAATAATCGCTTAGACCAGTCGGGACAAACAGAAACTCAGGTATTATTCAACTTTTTGCAAACCTCCCAGTTCCAATCCCTCACGGCCCGTAGTAACCTAAGCAGTCAACGGGAACAGGCCAGCACCCTGACTTGGACATCCCGTAGTCCCGCCCAATACAACAGCGTTAACACCACCGTTAATTTGAGTAATAATCCCAATCCCGGCTATTTTGGCACTGGCCTAGGGCTGACTTACCGAGGCTTTGTGGGGGATATTAATCTTAACCATGACTATGACCAGTCCAGTCATCGCACTAACTTAAATTTTGGTACGGCCTTGGTTTATGCTGATGGACGTTTTGGCTGGAGTCGACCGGTGCGGGATAGCTTCGTCATTTTTAGCCGTAACCCCAATTTTGCTGATCAGCTAGTATTAATCAATCCTGGTTTATACGGTCCTGTGGCGGAAGCTAATTATGTCGGGCCCGGGGTAGTGCCGGATCTAAGCTCCTATACTTTAACCACCATGCGGGTGGACGCTCCTAATATGCCCCTTGGCTATGACTTGGGCAATGCCGTCTTTAATTTGTTGCCTAGCTATAAAAGTGGCACTTTAATCACAGTGGGTACGGAATCCACCGTATTTTTGCGGGGAACTTTGGTGGATCAAGCAGGGGAACCCATTGCTCTTCAAGTGGGGCAAGTTAGGTCCTTATCCGATCCCAGTTGGTCGCCCTTGGAGTTGTTCACTAACCGGGCGGGACGATTTGCGCTGACAGGGCTGGGGCCAGGGGAGTATGAATTGCAATTGTTCAGTGATCCTCCCCGGACCATTCGCTTTGAGATTCCGGCCGATAAAACTGGTATTTATGATATGGGTACTGTGACTGTAGGAGATTAATACAATCTATGGTGTCTTGACTCCCATTATGGTCTCTCGTATTATCTCTTGATATTTATCTTAAAAACCAGCTCTAATGTCCATTGCACCATTGTTATGGTCAATTTTAAACTCATTACCATATTCATCCAGATGAAAAAGATCCAGACTGGCGTCCGGTTGACCCTTTAGAAAATAATCATTGGCTCCTGCTCCACCGATGTCAAGCCAGCCTTTAATGGCTTTATTAATGGGGTCAAATCGGAATTGCAAAAAATCATTCCCCTTTACTAGGCCATTATTGACATTATTGTAATTTGCCAGAATTTGACCTTTATCATCAACAATTTGCACGGTTAGTTCTGTCAAGTTTTGCGGTGTTTGCAAACCTGTCGCTCGTACTATCTTTGTCGACTTGTCCGTAAATTTATCTGGGTAAATGACATGGACTTGAACTCGGTAACCCCCATCTCCCTGCCATAGCAAATTTGCCTCTCCGGCGATCGCCTGGGCGGAAAAGCCAACGAGACATATAAGTACAAAAATGGTAATTAAAAATGATTTAATCAATCGATGCAACATTGACAGCATTATTATTGCTTTAAAATTTAGGCAGTTAAGCCATGCTAAATTTTTAACCAATCAAACACCTCGGCGGCGGTAATGGACCAATTTTCAAGCTCAGCAAAAACGGTTAGGGATTCTTGAATTTCAGTTTCAGCTAAATACACCTGGGGTAGGCTGGCCGTGAAAACCGTAATGGATTTAGCCATAGGATCCACTAACCACGCCAATTCTGTGCCGGCTTTGAGAGAAAATATAATTTTTTCCATCACCAGGGTGACTGACTGGTCCGGGGAAAGAATTTCTATGAGCCAATCCGGGGCACGATCAAACCTGTCTGCTATTTCACCATCACTGTCCAAAGGCAAGTTTTGCCAACGAATCACGGCAATGTCCGGCACAATGGATCGATCGCCAAAGGCACAACGAAGTTCGGTTAAAGCAAGGGCAATTTTTTTCTCTTCCGTAACCTGGTCAATGGCTCGGGCTAAACGACTTTGTAGTCGGCTATGTTTACCTTTAGGCATAGGTTTCTGGGTAACAATGCCCCGGCAATATTCCTGGGCCGGTTTGGTTTCCGGCAGGGCCAAGAAGGATTCCAGGGAAAGGGTTGGTACTTTGGTGGCGGCTAAAACCATCTACTTTGCTCCCCAGGGGATTTGACCGTTAACTAATTGACTCAACTATAACGAATACCCGCCTGTTCAATGCGTTGTAAAGCTTCCCCGAGGCGATCGCTGTCGGCAATTAAACTTAGGCGAACGTAGCCTTCTCCCCCTTCTCCAAAAGCATTGCCGGGGGTCATCACCACGCCGGTTTTTTCCAATACGGTAAGGGCAAAATCAGTGGAACTCATGCCCACCGGACAGGGAACCCAAAGATACATGGTGGCTTGGGAGGGGGTAATGGCCCAACCCAGTTTACTTAAACCACTAATAACAAAATCCCGCCGTTCTTGATAGCGTTTTCTAACCACTTCAATATAACTTTCGGGTAAACTCAGAGCCGTTTCTGCCGCTTTTTGTACGACTCGGAAAATACCATAATCTAAGTTGGTTTTTAAGGTTCTCAAACCTTGGATAATTTCCTGGTTGCCCACCACAAAACCGACCCGCCAACCTGCCATGTTATAGGTTTTAGAAAGGGTGTGGAATTCCACACTAAAATCCTTGGCGCCGGGAATTTCTAGCAAGCTCGTGGGCTGATAACCGTCGAAGGCCAATTCCGCATAGCAGAGGTCATGGACCAGCATAATTTCGTAATGGCGGGCCCAGTCGGTCACCGCTTCGTAAAATTCCCTGGGAGCCGTGGCGGTGGTGGGATTATTGGGATAGTTAAAGTAAAGAATTTTGGCTTGTTGGGCGATCGCCTCAGGAATTTGATCGAGTTGAATTAACCAGTTATCCTTCGCCGATAACATGATGGGATAAATTTTTGCTCCGGCAATCAGGGGGCCCCGGAAATGGGCCGGATAGGATGGGGTGGGTACTAGTACTAGATCCCCTGGGTTAACATAAGCCAACGCTAAATGACCAAGACCCTCTTTGGAACCGATCAACGGTAACGCCTCGGAATCGGGGTCTAAATCTACTCCATATTGGCGGGCGTACCAGCGGGTAATGCTCTGGCGAAAACTTTGGGTGCCCTCAAAGGGGGGATAACCGTGGGACTCAGCGTTTCCCAACTCGGCGATCGCCGCTTCAATAATTGGTTGGGGGGCCTTGCCGTCGGGATTACCCATGCCTAAGTCAATCAAATCCAGGCCCTGTTCCCTGGCCTTAGCTTTCAACTCATCAAGGCGGGCAAAAACGTAAGGGGGTAAGGCTTGTAGGCGATCGGCGCGACTAATCCAATTCAGACTCATTACCAAGGCAATTTGGGGACGTAGCCTCCCATTGTCGCATTGACCGGCCCTGGCTTGATGTTGCCCCAGCAAAATTTTGGCTGCAATCGATGGCAACCATCACCTAGGCAGCATTGCGGATTTTGATAGCTGGGTTGGGCTGACTTTCCAAGGCCAGGGCCCATTGCCGGATCACCCTGGCGATCGCCCTTTGCAGTAGTCCTTCCGCCACCTGTTGCCCCATGCGACGGGAAGTGGGGTTAACAATAATCTCACTCAATACCGGCACAAACTTGAGGGGGTCAAAACCAGGGGTATCTTTAAGAATTTGCCAAAGATTTTGCAGATGTTGCCAAGTTTCCTCCTGTTGAGCGATGGCGGGTTGAAGAGCAACTTTGATCGTTTTGTTCTGATGAGCCTTGCCGTTGCCATTACCTAGCTCGCCCAGAAAACCAATCCTTTCCTGGATATTGTGGCTAACCTGTTGCCAAGTATTGCGCCCCAGTAGATCAATGCTGTTCACTAATTCTGCCACTAGGCGATCGCGAATGAATTGTCCCCGGTCTGAAAGTAAAAATTCCGTTGCTTCATTAAGCACATAATCAAAATCAAATCCAGGGGAATTTTTGGCATTACGCAATAGATTTTCCAAACGATTCCAGCGGAAACTGCCTTCTTTAAACAGTAATTCCTTCAGAGAAGTGCGTAGTTCTTCTGATTGATCCGTTAACAATCTTTTAGCAATATAGGGATAGGCTTTGCTCAACACCTTAAAGTTGGGATCAATGCCAATGGCGATACCTTCTAGGGTGACCATGGAACGAATAATTAAGGCGTAATAGGCCGGCACCCGAAAAGGAAATTCATACATCATGGCCGACATTTGATCGGTGATGCTCTTAAAATTCAACTCCGCCACACTGGCCCCCAATGCATTACCAAAAACCTGGCTAAGGGCTGGAATAATTGGCTTTAGATCCGTATCTGGCTTAAGGAAATCTAGTTTGACATAATCTTTAGCTAAAGAGTCGAAATCTCGATTGACCAAATGGACCACAGCCTCGATCAAACCATAGCGTTGATAGGGCTGGATAGTACTCATCATGCCGAAATCCAGGTAGGCTAAACGCCCATCGGCCATGGCCAGTAAATTGCCAGGGTGGGGATCGGCGTGGAAAAAACCATGTTCCAACAATTGCCGCAGGGAGCACTGGACTCCCACTTCCACTAAATGGGTGGCATCAATACCCTGGGCTTGGATCGCCTTGATATTGGTTAACTTAATTCCTTCCACCCACTCCATGGTCAAAACCCGTCGCCCGGTGTACTGCCAATAGATGCTAGGCACATAAATTTCCGGCAAGCCGCCATACAGTTGGGCGAATCTCTCTGCGTTAACCGCCTCTTGGAAGTAGTTCATTTCCTCAAATACCCGACTGGCCAATTCATCGGTAATGGCCACCAAATCAGAGCGCAATCTTTTCACCGATCGCCGGGCCCAGAGGGAGAGGGAACGCATGATGTAAATATCCAGGGTAATGCGCTTAACTAAATCTGGTCTTTGTACTTTGACTGCTACGTCTTCTCCAGTTTTTAACTTACCCTTATACACTTGTCCCAAAGAGGCAGCGGCAATGGGCTCCGGGGACAATTCTGCATAAATTTCCCCAGCGGGTGCCCCCAATTCTTCTTCAATAAAACGATAGGCAACTTCGTTGGGAAAGGAAGGTAATTGGTCCTGCAACGTTGTCAACTCATCCAAAAAAACCGGCGGCACTAAATCAGGCCTGGTGGAAAGGGCTTGACCAACTTTGATATAGGTGGGGCCCAGGTTAGTTAATAATTCCCGCAGTTGAATAGCCTTAGCTCTGGAAACAGTGGGGTCTTTGCCCCTCAATTTTTCCCACCAAATGCCCAGGACAAACTGGAGTAGGGGAAACAAAATATTAATTAAACGACCCAACACCTGCAACGGCCGCTTACGATAAAATTCCATGATCAAATCTGGGTTATATTCCCAACTTTCCGGGAACATATCACTCACAGGTCCCAAATCTTCCAGGTGACTTTTGGGTAAACGGGGAGGACGAATTTCTTCCACCACTGCGTCGATCACCACTACATCGCGATCTTGTTCGGCGGTGGCAACGGGCGTGGGGACTGGAGACATAATTAATAGTTTTAATAATTACTTAGTTTTGCTTGCTGGTTCCCATCGGGGCCAACAGCGGCACGGTTTGAGGGGGAGTCCTGGGATAAATGGCCAAATGTTGCCAACGCTAGGCTTCCAGTGGCATTCTAACGAGAATGGGTCGGCCCTGGCTACCTGGGTTAGGATGGGGAAAACCGTCTTTGGCTAATCTTGAGTTTAGCTTGGCCACAATTCTCTCTCCGGTTATGTCAACCCAGCCAACTCTTTGTTGAGTCTTTTCATACTAAACATATTTGAGGTGGTGTTTTGGTATCGGCTAACCCAATCGCTGCCCCCACTGATAGCATGAATTTACTAGCAACCCTTGACATCAACATCCAAGGTTTTTAGTAGTTCTTCCGTTGCATTGATTATCTGATATGCAAATTCTGATGCACTTTGGGACGTTTTGAAACCATGGGCAATTTTATTGCGTAGTGAAAGCGCATCCATGAGTAACTGATACTCAGGACGGGAAATAACTCCCTTCGTTACTAATTGTTTGACTAGATAAAGTGGATCAAGCCCTTGTAAACTAATCTCTTCGTGCTCTGCAATAAGCCTTAGGGTTGCCTCAACAAGAGACCAGGAATAGAGAATAGCTGATTCCGGATGTTGTATTACAAGTTGTCTCGCCACTTGTAGTTTTGTTTTTATTTCAGGTGCTTGAAGGGAGTTTTCAGTTTGTGGAGAATACACATAATCCTCTGGATTAGTCATCACTAACTCAAGTCGCCAACCAGAATGCTGCTCCACAGATTGGGCTAGATTCTGCAAGTATTGTCTAGAGGAAGAATTAAGTGAACTACGAGACTTAACCTCAATGATCACAGCTTCATCTCCCTTCCGTACAATCATATCAGGGCGATAATTCCTAAGAAAATGAGGTAGATCTTCCGAATTGGGATGAAAAAAAATCTCGTATCCCTTGTTACGATATTCTTCCGCTAGTTGCAGTAATCGCTCTCTTTCTAGGTTTGCAGTTGGGATTGTCATTAGATAACTACCTCTTGATCAGGAGCCTCACTTACGACAATATGCAAAAATTCGTTTCCACGGGAAAATCCTTCTGCTAGAGTCGGTGTCATGTTTTCTACTCTAAAGTTACCTAACAAATTCCGCTTACTGACAAGAACGTCAGTAACTTGATCATCGTCAATGTAAGCTAATCCAATTATGGCATCCTGAATTGGCTTGACAATATTGTCCACATCTATAGCAACAGAATCATAAAAATAGGTTATTTTCAGCATGATTGGGCCAATGGCTGCTTTTTGCTCTGGTGGCCAGTATTTCTCCGCTTCTTCCCGCACCATTATTTTCCACGCCCTGAGACGTTCACGTCTACGAGCTTGTTGTGATACAGGAGGTCCATTCACTATGAACTCAAATCTCTCCAAGGTGCTATTAGTCAGAGGCAAAATTCTGAGTTATTCTACACGATTATTATCGGTATTTTAAAACAGATGGAAAGTCTGCAACTCACAGGTTTCAGGTTGAGTTAGAAACTATACTGTACGGTGAAAGAATTAAACAAAGCAACTTAGTTGAGGTATCTGTGTCCGTTAATTGGCCTCGTTTACAGAAGGCTTTGACCGTAGAAGTGGAGCGGGGCTTTCAGAATTTGCAGGGTAAACAGCACCGCTTTGGAGACTTCCTTTGTTTGAGTTTTGGCAGTCCTCCCCCCCCTGGTACTCCCCCGGTTGATCGCCAAAAGTGGCGAGAGTTTGCCCAAAGGTTTGCCCAGTACGATCAACTGGAGCAGGCGGAAAGAAAGAGTTTAGTGGCCAGTACCCGTCGTTTTTTGCATCAATTGCGCCGCAGTTTGGAATCTCCTCCTGTGGATGCGGTTGGGAAAACAGCTCCCCCAGCCCTGGTCAATCGTCCCCGGGTTTCTGAGTCCCGTCGCTCTCAATCAAGTCGGGTTGAACTCCACACTCCCTTAGCAACGGTACTTTCCCAGAGCCAACATCAAACTAAACTGCTGAACGGCCTGGGTTTGGCCACGGCCGAAGATTTGCTGTTTTATTTCCCCAGGGATTATTTGGACTATGCCCAACAGGTAACCATTGCTGAATTAACAGCGGGGGAAACGGTAACCATTGTGGGGCGAGTGGTGAATTGCACTTGTTTTACCAGTCCCAAAAATCAGAATTTAACTATTCTGCAAATCCAGTTGCGGGATCAGACGGGGCGCATCAAACTATCCCGTTTCTACGCTGGCAGACGTTTTGCCCATCGAGCTTGGCAGGAAACCCTTAAAAAACTTTACCCCCCCCATGCCGTTGTGGCCGCTTCTGGTTTGGTCAAAGCCAATAAATTTGGTCTGACCCTGGATAATCCGGAAATTGAGGTGCTCGATCGCCATAGTCCTAGCATTGACTCTTTTAAAGTGGGTCGGGTGTTACCCGTTTATCCCCTCACCGAAGGCCTAACAGCGGATTTTTTACGGAAATTGGTTTTAGCTTGTCAACCGGCGATCGCCCAATTGTCCGATCCTCTACCCCAGGACATCCGAGCAAAATATGAATTAATTGATTTAAAAACTGCCATTACCCAAATCCATTTTCCCGACAATGGGGAGCAGTTAAGTTTAGCAAGAAGGCGATTAGTGTTTGATGAATTTTTCTATTTACAGTTAGGGTTTCTACAGAGAGGTTACGAGCAAAAACAACAACAAAAAAGCGCTATTTTCACCCCCAGCGGTGAATTGTTAGAAAGATTTAGTGATTTACTGCCCTTCCGTTTAACCCAAGCTCAACAACGGGTAGTCAACGAAATTCTAGAGGATTTAAATCAATCTAGCCCCATGAATCGCCTTGTCCAGGGAGATGTGGGATCGGGCAAAACCGTGGTGGGGATTTTTGCAATTTTAGCCGCTCTCCAAGGGGGTTACCAAGCGGCATTAATGGCACCGACGGAGGTGTTGGCGGAACAGCATTATCAAAAATTGGTGAGTTGGTTTAATTTGCTCCATTTGCCAGTGGAATTGTTAACAGGATCTACCAAAACTGCGAAAAGAAGGGAAATTCATACCCATTTAGCCACAGGTCAATTACCCTTGCTCGTAGGGACCCATGCCCTTATTCAAGAGCCGGTCAATTTTCAACGGTTGGGTTTGGTGGTCATTGATGAGCAGCATCGCTTTGGAGTGCAACAACGGGCTAAACTATTGGCCAAAGGCAATGCCCCCCACGTACTGAGCATGACTGCCACCCCCATTCCCCGCACCCTTGCTTTGACACTCCATGGGGATTTGGAAGTGAGCCAAATTGATGAATTGCCCCCCGGTCGCCAGCCCATTCACACCAGTGTGATCACCACCAAAGAACGGCCCCAAATGTACGAATTAATTCGACGGGAGGTAGCCCAGGGTCGTCAGGTTTATATTATTTTTCCGGCGATCGAGCAATCGGAAAAGTTAGACATCAAAGCAGCGGTGGAAGAGCATAAACATTTAAGTGAAAAAATTTTTCCCAACTTTAACATCGGCCTTTTACATGGTCGATTGAAAAGCACAGAAAAAGAGGCTGTATTGCAAGCTTTTCGAGAAAAAGTAACGGAAATTATTGTTTCCACCACAGTGATTGAAGTAGGGGTAGATGTGCCCAATGCCACCGTAATGGTAATTGAAAATGCTGAACGTTTTGGGCTTTCCCAACTACACCAATTACGGGGTCGGGTAGGGAGGGGAAGTCACCGGTCCTATTGTTTATTGGTGACCAATAGCAAAAGTGCTGATGCCCGGCAAAGATTAGGGGTAATGGAACAGTCTCAGGATGGTTTTTTCATTGCGGAAATGGATTTACGTCTGCGGGGACCAGGGGAATTTTTAGGCACCAAGCAGTCGGGATTACCGGATTTTGCCCTGGCTAGTTTAGTGGAAGACCAGGATGTTTTATTGCTGGCCAGACAAGCAGCAGAACAATTAATTGCCGAAGATCCTTCCCTAGCCCAGTATCCCGATTTAAAAACTAAATTAGCCCAGAGATATGAAAAGTTATTGGGGGGAGAAATACTGACCTAACCATAGGTACATCAGTAAATTCCATTGTCCCA
Organism: Synechocystis sp. FACHB-383; assembly: GCF_014698605.1. Lineage (NCBI taxonomy): Bacteria > Bacillati > Cyanobacteriota > Cyanophyceae > Synechococcales > Merismopediaceae > Synechocystis > Synechocystis sp. FACHB-383. The sequence goes on from NZ_JACJTJ010000033.1 coordinate 13,684, forward strand.
GCCTTTGTTTGTTAGAATGGTTGCCCGTTGATTAACTGTTTTGTCATCTCTTTTTGTTACTAAAATCTATGATTTGGCCCTTCAAAACCAGCACCCGTAAAAAGATTGCCCGCATTGAAGTGACCGGGGCGATCGCCGGTGGAACCCGCAAAGCAGTGTTGAAGGCTCTCAAAACGGTGGAAGAAAAAAAATATCCCGCCCTATTAGTCCGGATCGACTCCCCTGGGGGCACAATAGTGGATTCCCAGGAAATTTACACCAAATTAAAGCAATTAAGCGAAAAAATCAAAGTTGTGGCCAGTTTTGGTAATATTTCCGCTTCAGGGGGGGTATATGTCGCCATGGGTTGTCCCCACATCATGGCCAATGCTGGTACCATCACCGGCAGTATTGGCGTCATTTTACGGGGCAATAACCTGGAAAGATTGCTAGAAAAAGTGGGGGTTTCTTTTAAGGTAATTAAATCGGGGCCCTACAAAGACATTTTGTCCTTCGACCGGGAATTGCTGCCGGAGGAACAGAATATTTTGCAAGCTTTAATTGACGACAGCTATGGGCAATTTGTCTCCACGGTGGCAGCGGGGCGTAATTTGGCTGTGGAAAAAGTTAAAGAATTTGCCGATGGACGAATTTTTACCGGGCAACAGGCCCTGGAATTGGGTTTAGTCGATCGCCTAGGTACAGAGGAAGAGGCCAGGCAATGGGCCGCGACCTTGGCGGGCTTGGATCCAGACAAAGCAGAACTGGATACCATTGAAGACCCAAAACCTTTCGTCAAAAGACTCACCAGTGGCGACAGTCAACTACAGACCATGGCCGATAACCTCGGTTTGAAGGAAACGTTAAAGTGGTGCGAATTTGAGCTATCCACCAGTGGTCAACCCCTCTGGCTTTATCGCTGACCCATTTACTCTGATTTACGGGCCGAAGGGGGAGCGGGCAATCCGGCATCGGCAGAGGGAGTGGACGGTGCGGAAGCCGGGGCCGGGGCACTGACTGTCCTGGGCGGAGCAGAGGGCGCAGAAGCTGGAGCTGGGGCAGTGGTCCTAGCGGTTTGGGTGTTGCTGGGGCGGGCCGCGTCGGTCTGGGTACGGCGACGACGACGGGGTCGATCCGTGGTGGTTTGGCTGTCCGTTTCCGGGGAGCTGGGAGGCGCGAGGACTTTCACCCGACGCTTAATGGGCTCAGCTTTGATACTGGGTTTGCGCTGGTCCGGATTTTTGGGCATGGCAGGGAAGGATTCAACGGGTATTCCTTTGGTGACATCCCGCATAAACTGTCCCCAAACCATGGCCGCAGTGGTGCTGGCCCCATTGGTGGGGCGGCTGTTATCGTTACCCAACCATACCCCCGTCACCAGTTGGGGAATGTAACCGATAAACCACAGGTCCTTGGCTTCGTCCGATGTCCCCGTTTTACCTGCCACCTGGCGATCGCCTAGTCCGGCTGGACGACCGGTGCCGGAGGTGACCACACTGCGCATCATGGAAGTCATAATGGCATTGCTGTCCGGGTCAAGGGCTTTGGTTTGTTTGTGCTCAGCTTTGTAAATTACTTCCCCTTTGGTGTTGACCACATTTTGGATGGCGTAGGGTTGCACATGGATACCCTTATTGGCAAAGGTTCCGTAGGCACTGGTCATTTCTAGAGGGGTCATTTCCCAGGCCCCGAGGGCAAGGGAATAGGTGGGTTCTAGTTTGGAACTAATGCCCATTTGCCTGGCTAGGTTAATGACCGGATTCCAACCCACATCCAGCAGTAAACGAACCGCCACTACGTTCACGGAACTGGTCAGGGCATCCCGCAAAGACATGTTGCCGCCGCTGTAACTATCACCGTAGTTAGCTGGTTGGTAACCGCCAATGTCAATGGGCACGTTGGGATAGCTTTTGTTGGGGGAAATACCAGAGGCGATCGCCGCTCCGTAGAGAATGGGCTTAAAAGTAGAACCTGGTTGCCGTTTGGCCTGGGTCACCCGGTTAAATTGACTGCCTTGGTAATCCTTGCCCCCCACCATCATTTTGATCGCCCCGGTGCGGGGATCCATGGCTACCATCGCCCCTTCGGAAAACCGTTGCCAGCGGCCATATTTCTTCACTGCATTGGTGAGAATGGTTTGAGCCTCCTCTTGCCATTGGTTATTAAGGGTTGTGTTCACCGTTAACCCCCCCTGTTGGAGTTCCTCCTCCGGCAATTTAGCCCGCAACTCATCCAAAATGTAGTCGGTGAAAAATTCCGCTTCTCGATTAAACCGCTTCAAAGGACTGGGATTTATTTTCAAGGGCTCGGCGATCGCCGCCTGGGCTTCTGCGGAGGTAATAAAGCCCACCTCTGCCATACGGTTCAGCACTTCATTACGGCGACGGGTAGCCAACTCTAAATTCTGTCGGGGGGAATAAACACTGGGGGCCGGCACCACCCCTGCTAAGGTGGCCGCTTCCCCTAATGTCAACTCCTCTGGGGTCTTACTGAAGTAGGCGTGGGCCGCATCCGCCACCCCGTAAGCTCCAGAACCTAGATAAATTAAATTTAGATAGCGTTCCAGAATTTGATCCTTGGGCAGGGCAGTCTCAATTTTTTGGGCCAGTCGCACTTCCTTCAACTTCCTGGCTAGGGTGCGATCCTGATTCAGAAACACTAACCGGGCCAACTGTTGAGTAATGGTACTGCCCCCCTGTACCACGTCCCCGGATTGAACATTGGACAGGGATGCCCGGATAATGCCCTGGGGATCGATACCCCGGTGTTCCCGAAAGCGACTATCTTCACTGGCGATGAAGGACTGCTCAATGAGGGGGGGGATTTTACCCATAGTCACCGTATCGTGGCTAACGTTGCCAATTTCCTGGAGAGTGGCACCATTGGCCGCTTTGATAGTCATGGTGCCCGGAGGAGCATAGGTCACCACATCGGCGATCGCCACTTGGGTCATGGTCTCCAACTGGTAAAAGCCCCAGGCCAAGGCAGAGGTACCGACCCCGGCCCCCAAGCCAAAACCAAACACAAACCAAAATCGGGGTTGTTGGGTAAACCGGGACACCGATCGCCCCAGGGTTTTCAGACCAGTAGTTAGGGCCAGGGGCGCTTTGGAAGAAGCCCTATTTTCTTTACTCCTTCTTCTTCGGCGCCGCCGCCGGTTACTCCGGTCCAAAGAGGATGAAGGGGTGACATCTACCGATGGGGAAACACTGGGAGGCACCACCGCAACATGGCTATTGCCGTTGCCTTGACCTGATTCAACGGCGGTAATTTCTTCCGGGGTTGAGGCCCCATTCCGAACATTTTGAATATTGATGGCGGTCACCATTTCCCTGCCATGGCCCGGGTCTAGTTCTGGCTTCGCTAAGTTGGCCGCCGGCCCAGATAAGTCCTCCGATAACTCGGCGATCGCCTCCCCCTGGGGAGAAGAATCTGGCCCATTGGGAAATTCCCCTGCCTTGGCCGAAGACTTGCCCTCTTCCTCCACTTCCAATGTGTTAGCTAACTGGTGGAGAAAGTCGACAGTGGAACGCTTAAGCTTGCGGGAAAAGGATTTAAACACGGTAATTGCTGGGCACGGGGAGACCGAATCTGGTTAAAAAAGACAAACTTAACAGCGGAATAGTTTCGCCGACAAGCCCTTTCCTAATGTATCTCTCACCATTATGTCAAGAAAAATTTAGGTAAATTTCAGTAATGGTAAATCTCAGGGGCAGGCTAGGGGCTGGGGAAACAGTTTTGTCCAACCCTGACCAGCCCTCAAATCAACTGTTAGTTTTGCCGGTTTAATCCTGATACGGAGAGGGGGGGATTCGAACCCCCGTTGAGTTGCCCCAAAACAGATTTCGAGTCTGCCGCATTCAACCGCTCTGCCACCTCTCCAGGGAATTTTTGAGAAGAACTTCTGCAATTTTCCGCCCCCATCTTAGCGCAGATTTGCGGTGGGTTATTCTGGGTTTCAGGTATTGGGGTAGAATACGGGGATTGTTGACGACCATGGCCTTGCCGTCAGTTAGACCCGGAAACAACACCACGAATCTAGTCTTTCTGAGGTTTGCCTGGGGATTCGCCCTCACCTCCAGTATAAATTCCTGACTGCCGATCGCCGTGACTACCCAAATCCCCATTCCCCCCGTTGTAAGCGACCATCCTCTGCTGGACCGCGTTTCCGATCGCCTCAAGGGGCAGATCATCATCATTTTAGACTTTGGTTCCCAATATTCGGAACTAATTGCCCGACGCATCCGGGAAACCGAGGTTTACTCGGAAGTTTTGTCCTATCGCACCACAGCGGCGCAGTTGCGGGAAATTAAACCCAAGGGCATCATCCTTTCCGGTGGTCCCAATTCCGTCTATGACCAGGGGGCTCCCGAGTGTGACCCAGAAATTTTTCAGTTGGGCGTTCCCGTGTTGGGGGTCTGCTACGGCATGCAACTGATGGTCAAACAACTAGGCGGCCGGGTGGAACGGGCCAAACGGGGGGAGTATGGCAAGGCGAGTTTGCACATTGATGACCCCACCGACCTGCTTACCAATGTAGAAAACGGTAGTACTATGTGGATGAGCCATGGGGATTCCTGTGTGGATCTACCCTTGGGCTTTGAGGTATTAGCCCACACCGATAACACTCCCTGTGCGGCGATCGCCGATCACCAAAGGGCCCTATTTGGAGTGCAGTTCCATCCCGAAGTTGTCCATTCCGTGGGGGGCATTGCCCTGATCCGCAACTTTGTTTATCACATTTGCCACTGCGACCCCACCTGGACCACCGACGCTTTCATCGAAGAATCCATTCGGGAAGTGCGGAACCAAGTAGGCGATCGCCGAGTATTGTTGGCCCTATCCGGTGGGGTGGATTCCTCAACCTTGGCCTTTCTGCTCCATCGGGCGATCGGGGACAACCTCACCTGTATGTTCATTGACCAGGGCTTCATGCGTAAAGGGGAACCGGAACGGTTGGTGGAACTGTTTGATCATCAATTTCATATTCCTGTCCAATACGTTAATGCCCGGGATCGTTTCCTCAAACAGTTAGAAGGAGTAACCGATCCGGAGGAAAAACGTCGTCTGATTGGCCACGAATTCATTCAGGTGTTTGAAGAAGAATCCCAACGCCTTGGCCCCTTCGATTACCTAGCCCAAGGTACCCTCTACCCCGACGTGATTGAGTCCGCCGACAGCAATGTTGACCCCAAAACCGGCGAACGGGTGGCAGTAAAAATCAAAAGTCACCATAACGTCGGTGGTCTACCGAAAAATCTCCGCTTTAAGCTAGTGGAACCCCTCCGCAAACTTTTTAAAGATGAAGTCCGTAAACTAGGTCGCTCCATTGGTCTGCCGGAAGAAATTGTCCGCCGCCATCCCTTCCCAGGCCCGGGCCTAGCCATTCGTATTATTGGGGAAGTTACCTCAGAAAGGTTAAACATTCTCCGGGATGTGGATTTCATTGTGCGGGATGAAATTTCCAAACGGGGCATTTACCACGACTATTGGCAGGCCTTTGCCGTACTGCTGCCCATCCGTAGCGTGGGCGTAATGGGGGACAAACGCACCTATGCCCACCCCGTTGTGTTGCGCTTCATCACCAGTGAAGACGGCATGACCGCCGATTGGGCTAGGGTCCCCTACGACATCCTCGAAGCTATTTCCAACCGCATTGTCAACGAAGTTAAGGGGGTAAACCGGGTGGTTTATGACATCACCTCCAAGCCCCCTGGCACCATCGAGTGGGAGTAATGGCAACGTTTAAGAATGCATAGCTGAACTAGCTAACTGCGGCCAGCTAAAGATAATTGAGCCGCTAGTAACAAACCGGAAAAACCATGGCCAGACCCATTGCCATCGACTTGTTTGCGGGCTGTGGTGGCATGTCCTTGGGTTTAGAAGCCGCTGGATTTGACATTGCTGCCGCAGTGGAAGTTGACGCTGTACATTGCTTAGTTCATCATCATAATTTTTCCTATGGGGCCACCATTTGCCGGGATATTGCCCAGGTAACTGCCGAGGAAATTCTTCGAGAGGTGGACAGCCATGGTTATTCAGAGAACATAGACCTAATTGCTGGGGGGCCTCCCTGCCAGGGTTTTTCCTTGATGGGCAAAAGACAGTTGGATGACCCCCGTAATTCCTTGGTGTTTGAATATGTGCGCATAATTCGGGCAATTAAGCCCAAGTATTTTTTATTTGAAAATGTTCCAGGTATCCAATCGGGGCAACACAAAAAGTTTTTAGAGGAGTTAGTGAGCGAATTTGAAAATATTGGTTACCACATCGAAAAACCAGTTTTAGTTCTAGACGCGTCCCTTTACGGCGCTCCCCAAAAACGTAAAAGATTAATCATTCTCGGCTCTAGAAAGGATGTAACTCCTGCTACCTATCCGCCGCCTTCCCATCTCGATTTGACTGAAGTAGAACAAGGTAAAAGCTCTCAAAAATCACCCTCTACTATAAACCACCAACCCCTATTTTCCTGTGGGGAAGCCATTGATGATCTCACCCCCCATCCTCCCTATTTAACTGGAGAAGATCGGGGCATTCCCGCAGATTTACTGGATTATTCAGCCTTGAGAAAAAGTTATGCTATCAAGCCCAATGGGGTGTTTTCTCTGTGTCATAAACGTCAGGTTGATAATCTGGTTTATGGCCATATTGGTTCTCTCCATACGGAAAAATCAATGAAAAGATTTGCTGATACCTTGCCAGGAACTGTAGATAAAACCAGCCGATTTCTGCGGCTATCAGAAACCGGTTTATGCAATACCCTCAGGGCGGGAACCGGCAGCGATAAGGGAGCTTACACCGCCCCGAGACCAATACACTACGCCTTGCCTCGATGTATCACTGTTAGGGAAGCCGCTCGACTCCATACCTATCCCGATTGGTTTCAGTTCCATAATACTATTTGGCATGGCTTTCGAGAAATTGGCAATTCCGTCGTTCCCTGGTTGGCTAAGGCTTTAGGACAACAAGTTATGGCAGCATTGGACTATGCCATCGAAGATTTGCCCATTTACGAATTAGAGCGTCAAGATCGTACATTGTTACGTTACAATTTGCCCCAAGCCAATCGATATTTACGCTCGGGTTCCCATTGCCAAAGTCAATAAAATAACTATCCCGAAAATTAGACGGTACCAAACAAAAATCCAAGTGCTGCGTTTTTGTAGAAATTTGATCAGCCAGGCGATCGCCAGGTAGGAAAAAATAGCGGAGGAGATGGTACCAACAACAAGGGGCAGAATGGCATCGTTACCCAAATGTTGATCCATTACCCCTTTCAGTTCCACCAAACCAGCAATGGTAATGGCCGGAATGCCCAACAGAAAGGAAAATCTGGCGGCGGCGGCCCGTTCCAAGTTAATAAACAAACCCGCCGTTAATGTTGACCCAGAACGAGATACTCCGGGGACCAAGGCTAAAGCCTGGGCTATGCCCATCACTAGGCCATCCTGCCAGCGTAATTTTTCAAAGGGGCGGCGGTGGGTACCTAATTTTTCCGCCAGGGCCAGCAACAATGCCATGACAATGGAAGCGATGGCAATGGTGGGCAAACTACGAAAAGGGGAATTGTCCAGGTCTGGGACTAACACTTTCATTAACAGTCCAAAGAACACAATGGGAATGGTGCCCAAACCAATGCCTAAGCCCAATTTAAATTCGAGGGAGTCGTATTGGCGGGTTTGAATTGCTTTGATAATGCCCTTGGTGATGGCGGTTAAATCTCCCCAAAAATACCACAGTACTGCCGCAATGCTGCCCAACTGAATAATGGCGGTGAAGGCCACCCCCGGATCCCCCCAGCCCAAGGCCATGGGCACCGCTTTTAGGTGTGCCGTACTACTAATGGGGAGAAATTCCGTTGCTCCCTGGATAAATCCCAATATAAAAGCCTGGAAAAGATTAATTGATGCACTTGCGGCCATTGTTCCTGTTCCCATCCCCTCGCTGGGTAGCACAGGTAGGGCCAATGCGATGCCCCAGGCTTGGTGATAAACAATGGCGATCGCCACACTGAGACTAAAGGCACTGAGAAAATTTAATTGGCGGGGGGACATTCACTGTCGGTGATAATCGGGACTCAAAGATCCTAGCCTATAGTGGCAGGGCAATTTCTTGAAACGTTTTTTTACTGTCCCCTAAAATTATGATCGCCCCCCTGTCGTACTTCCATGGCCCTTCCTATCCTCGTCACCGGCCCCAGCCGTTCAGGTAAAAGTGAATGGGCCGAGCATCTTGCCCAAAACCATCCATCAGTTATCTACATTGCCACTGGCAAAGAAAATGCCGCCGACCCAGACTGGCAAAACCGTATTCAACAACACCGCGATCGCCGTCCGCTCCAATGGCAAACGGTCTGTGTTGATCAGCATTTGACCGATACTTTAGCAACCCTACCGCCGGGAAGTTGTGCCTTAGTGGACTCCTTGGGGGGCTGGGTAGCCAATACCCTGGAGTTGTCCCCGGAGCAATGGCGGACTAAGCAAATGGACTTCATTACTTTTGTGGCAGATTTGCAAAATGTCCCCATCACCATTATTTTCGTTGCCGAAGAAACGGGGTGGGGGGTGATTCCGGCCTACCCCCTGGGACGTATTTTTCGAGACCGTTTAGGGGCGTTAACTCGCCAATTGGGAGGATTGTGTAGTCAAGTTTACCTAGTAACTGGGGGTTATGCGGTGGATCTGTGCCAATGGGGAGAACCCTTACCGCCATCAAGGGATTGATTTTGAAAACTGAAGCAATCATTAAGTTGTTGTAAACAAATGCTAGTGCCCACTCAGAAATCGTTAACATGGAAGCCAGCCGCACAGCAGGAGGGAACTTCTGGGTTTTTCAGGAGTATTATTCGACATGGCAGACGCCATTGAAGTTAAAAACTATTTAGGTCACTGGTTTCAGCTTGGCCGGGGAGTAATCTTTCCCAAAAGTGACGAGGTGGTTTTGCCTAGCCCCATTTTTGCTGGCCAAAGATTTTCCCGAGCCTTTGAAGACTGTTGGCAACGTATCCTTACCAGTCGGGAAGATTGTTACCTAGAAGGGACGGAACAAACTCTGCAAAGCTTGCTCAGCGGTGATTGGGAAATTATCAGTTGTGCCCGTTGTGCATTGCCCGTGCCCCTATCCCGCAGCCAAATTCCCAGTTGTCTTTGTCCTTGTGTTGAGGTGGAATCTTGGCCCAATTTGGAATTACCATTGCCCCGTCTACCTGCCAATCGAGTTTGTACTCTGAGAAAAGTTCAGGAGCGGCTGATTCTGCAGGAAGAGGCAGACTGACCAGTGGCCAGTGCTTTTGTTGTCCGATCGCCTTTGAGCAAACTAGGGGTCACTAGCTAGGGCGAAAATTTTTCGGCATCGATAAAAGTGAATAGGTTTCAGAGAAGCACGGACAAAATCTGCCAGGGCAGTGCCTCAAAACCGCAGAAAAGTTTAAATTACTGGATTTTTGATTGCCAGGGCTGGCCAATAGATTAGAATGTAACTTAAAGGTTTACATTTTGTTACATATGTTGGTGCCCATTCTCATTTTTGATGTGGCTTTGGTGGCCTGGTCGCTCCACCTGATGCAACAGGCGATCGAAGAGCAGGAGTTTTCTTTGATGCTGGCTGGAACTCTGGTAGCAGCAGCGGCGGCGGCCACTTTGGTGGTCTATTTTCTCATGGGCCATTGCCTATCCCAACTGAGCCAGACCCTCTGACGCCAGCGGTATTAGACTGCGATAGATTAGTCTTTGATTCATAGCTAATTTAATTAAGAGTGCTGGCAGAGTAACAGACTAAAGAGCTCTTGACACAAGCTTCATAGAAAGTAACATCATCTCATTTTTATTTTAACTAGCTATAAGTTTGGACACAAAACAGTCCATCTTTCGGTTAGCCTAGCAGAATTAAGAACGCATCCTTTGGTTTTGCTGATTTAATAGATTCCAGTAGAGAAGAGAGATTTTTAGCAGATATTGCGCCCCATTAGGGTTAATTGGCGGCATTCCCTATAGGCTGTTGAGGGGCTTGAACGGAGATTAACCACTGTTTCAAACTTCGTCAACCGGAACCAGCTCCGGAAAATTCAACATCTTGCCAGCTACAGGGCCACCAAAGGGCAAAAGCCATGCTTGACGGAAGCTTCCCCGATCGCCTCCATTTTATTGACGGAAATTTGGTTGCGGCCCCAGGAAAAATTAGTGCGCCAGCCCTCAAACTCCAATAAAATTGCCTCTGCAAAACAGGCGAACATCTGCCGGGAAGGAATATCCATCTCCACAATCTTCATAATCTCCCAGGTAATATCCAAGGAATGCTCCACAATGCCCCCCTTGAGAATATGCACCCCATCGGCCTTCACCCGCGTATCTAAATTTTTGGGATAGCCCCCATCCACAATCAAACAGGGCTTTTTCAACATTTCCCCGGCAATTTCTACCCCCTTGGGCATACTAGCCACCCAAACAATAACGTCTGCCTGGGGCAGGGCTGTTTCCAGATCCATAATTTTGCCCCTACCCAATTCCTCTTGGAGATTTTCCAATCTCTGGCGGTTACGGGCAATTAACAATAATTCTTTAACTTGGTGTTTGCTATCCAACCACCGGCATACTGCACTACCAATGTCCCCCGTTGCGCCACAAACCGCCACTGTGGCCTGACTTAGATCAATACCCAACTGTTTAGCGCCAGCTTCCACCTGACGGCAAATCACATAGGCGGTGTGGGTGTTACCAGTGGTGAACCGCTGAAAATCTAATTCCACATTGCGGACTTGATTATTTTGCTTGAGGTTAAATTCTTCAAATACAATCGAAGAAAAACCGCCCAGGGCCGTAATATCCAAACCAACTTTTTGGGCCAGGGCCATGGCATTGAGAATTTTCCGAATGGCCGCCTTAATGCGCCGTTGGGTTAACATTTCTGGCAAAAAGCAGGACTCCACATATTTGCCTTCAATTACCTGCCCCGTCACACTTTTCACCTGAAAGTTATCAACTACTTGGGGGGGAGCAGAACACCAAAAATCCAAGCCTTGGTTGGCGTACTCAGGATAGCCTAAATCTTCGGCAACCGCTTGGGCGTGTTCTAAACTCGTGAGATGACCAATAAGACCAAACATTGATAATAGTCAGAATAAATAGGGGAAGGTATCGCTTTCCGCTCAGTTAACGACTCCGATAGCCATAAAGCTTTACACAGTATGGCACAATTTGACGAACTTCCCGTTGGCATGGCCCAGCTTCCTAAAAGTACCCAAAAATAGGGGAAAAACCCACAGATCCTAGGAAGCTCGGGATTTGTGGGCCTAATGAAATAGTTTGAGATATTGCCGACCTGGACTAGACTCCGGCCAAACCGTAGGAGGACATGCGCATAATTTCTCTAGTGCTGAAGCCAATGTTACTGAGGGCTTCACCGTAGCTGATCATAAAATCTTCCACTAAGGCTTCTTTTTCCATGCCCAATACCTTGGCATCCCCCTGCACTTGATTAAGCATTTTCCACACCAGGGGTAGGTTTTCCTTGTTGGCCTGCTCCAGTTCCTCTTTAGCGGTGGCAAAGTTGGCTTTTAACCACTCTTCGCCATAGTTGAGGTGGGTGTATTCGTCCTTGACCACGCCTTCGGTGATTTTCCGGGCAAAGTCGTCCGCCACGGGGATGTAAATGTTGTAGGCGGCGATGGCAAAAGCTTCGATAATTAAAGCTTGAATTAACAAACAGGTAACAACTTTCCCTTCGCTAAAAGCTTGCTGGAAATTGCCATGGAGACCGGCAAAGAACTCCTGGGCATAGGGCATGTCAGGGCTAACTTTGAGGTTGTTGCCACAGGCTTGGAAACCTTTTTTGTGACGGTTTTCCATTTTGGCTAAACGGACCAAATCGTCCTTGTCATCCGGTAAGAGTTCCGCCATCTGAAGATAGTTGCTGTAGGCTTCCTGTTCGCCTTCAATGACAATGGCGTTGATGCGGCTGTAGGCGTCTTTGTAGATTTCGCTGGAATAGTCAAATTCGGTGCGGACAGCAAGCTCGGGCATAGGGGCGTTGGACTCCTGTGGATGGACGGTGAAAAGATCGATAGAGGTCTAAAGTAAAGAAAGGTTAAGAAATTAACCCCCGGTTGTCTTTATAATACAGACTCTAGATTAATGCAAATCCCGGAGGACGGTGGTAGCAGAACCATAGGGAACACCTATCCGGTTGATTTAGTAATCTACATGGCAAGATCCGCCGCGATTTGAGTTGGCACCATTCTAGCAAAACTAGTCTAGGTTGCCGGGCAGTTTTAGTCTTGGGGGTAGGAAGAGGGTCCAATCAGTTCCACTTGCGAATCATTACCAATCAGGAAACGTAAAGCTTGGGGACGGCAGGGAGCGGGGAAAATCTTGGCATTTTTGCCGATGACACTATCCACAATTCTTTGTTGGATGGCCACAATGCTGGCTCCCTGGAGCACGACACTATGTTCAAGATCTGCTTCCCTGATTTTAACTCCGTCGGCAATACTGCTGTAAGGACCGATGAAACAATTTTCTAAATGACAGTTTGAGCCGATCGCCACCGGGCCACGGATGACGCTGTTGATAATTTGACTGTGGGGGCCAATGGTTACCCGACCGGAGATTTTGCTTTGCTCATCTACGGTGCCCTGGATATTTTTCTCCACTAGGCTATCGAGGATAATTTGATTGGCCGCCAGTAGATCATCCTTTTTGCCGGTGTCTAGCCACCATCCTTCTAGTTGCAGAGATTCCACCCCATAACCATGGCTGATAAGATATTGGATCGCATCGGTAATTTCTAGTTCTCCCCGGGCAGAGGGTTCAATATTGGCGATCGCCTGGTGAATGGTGGGGGCAAAAAAGTAAAGTCCCACTAGGGCCAAGTTGGAGGGGGGATGCTCCGGTTTTTCCACCAGGGCCAGCACCTTACCTTGGTCATCAACGGTGGCCACCCCAAAGGCGCTGGGATTGGGCACTCGCCGCAATAAAATCAAGGAATCGAGAGATTTTGCTTGGAAATGGTCTAGGAATTGCTCTAGGTCATCTTGAATTAGGTTATCGCCTAAATACATCACAAAAGGAGACGTTTGCAGAAAATCCGCCGCCGTTTTCACTGCATGGGCCAACCCCAGGGGTTCTGATTGCAAAATGTAGGTAATCTGGGCACCAAAATTTTCCCCGTTGCCGGTGACAGTTTTAATTTCCTCCCCCGTTTCTGGGCTGATGATAATACCAATGTCGGTAATGCCAGCTTTGGCGATCGCCTCAATGCCATACCAGAGGATTGGTTTGTTGGCCACGGGCACCAACTGCTTAGCCCCGGTGTAGGTGAGGGGACGCAACCGGGTTCCTTTGCCACCGGAGAGGATGAGGGCTTTCATAAAAACTTTGATATTAAGGTTGTATTTTCGGTCTAGGGTTCAGTGGGCAGTAATCGGTCAATGGTCAACACTGACCATTAAAACCTAGTCCAGAAATGATGGTGCAAGCACCTGCCCGTAAATGGGCTGATTTTATGCCATTGCCAAAAATCCCTATGCCCCACCTCAACTTGCCTGATATGGTTATTGGTGGTGGCTTTTGCCTTCCCTAACCGACCCATTGACCCCTTGCCCTATGCCCCTGCAAACTTTTCTATTTGAAATTGGAACCGAAGAGTTACCCGCCGATTTTGTTCGTAGTGCGATCGCCCAGTGGCAAGGGTTAATTCCCCCAGGTTTGGCGGCGGAGTTTTTACAACCGGGGTCAGTGGAAATTTACGGTACGCCCCGGCGTTTGGCGGTGTTGATCAAAGGTTTACCGGAATGCCAGCCCGATCGCCTAGAGGAAATTAAGGGGCCACCGGCCAGTGCCGCTTTCAAGGATGGCCAACCCACCCCCGCGGCGTTGGGCTTTGCTAAAAAACAGGGGGTTAACCCAGAGGATTTTGAAGTCCGCTCCACCCCCAAAGGGGATTTTATTTTTGTCAATAAGCAAGTGCAGGGCCAAGCGAGCCGAGATTTGTTACCCACATTGGCCCTGGGTTGGCTCAAAGCCCTAGACGGTCGACGGTTTATGCGCTGGGGAGACGGAGATTGGCGTTTTCCCCGGCCCATTCGTTGGTTGGTTTGCCTGTTGGATGACCAAGTTTTACCCTTACAAATTGACAATGGCTCCACTACCCTAGTCGGCGATCGCCTTTCCCGGGGGCACCGCATTTTGCATCCAGAAGCAGTCAGCTTAGACCATGGGCAAAATTATTTGTCCCAGTTAAAAGAAGCCGGGGTGGTGGTGGATCCCCAGGAACGCCGGGCCATGATTGAGCAACAAATTACCGCCCAGGTGGCCACCCTAGAAGGCGAAGCAATTATTTATGATGATTTGCTCGCTGAAGTGGAACAGTTGGTGGAATATCCCACCGCGGTGTTGGGACAGTTTGATCAGGAATTTCTGGATTTACCCAGGGAGGTGATTACCACCGTCATGGTCACCCATCAACGCTACTTTCCCGTGGTGGACAAAAATGGCCAGCTATTGCCCCATTTCATCACCATCGCCAACGGTGATCCCAGCAAAGGGGAGATTATTGCGGCGGGTAATGGCCGGGTCATCCGGGCCCGCTTAGCCGATGCCAAATTTTTCTATCAAGCTGACTGTGACGACAGCCTCGACAGTTACCTGCCTCAACTAGAAACGGTTACTTTCCAAGAAGAGTTGGGCACCATGCGGGATAAGGTGGACCGCATTATGGAAATGGCGGCGGCGATCGCCGATCAGTTGGGAGCAACGGAACAACAACGGGGGGAAATCGACAGTACCGCCATGCTATGCAAAGCGGATCTGGTAACCCAAATGGTGTACGAATTTCCTGAATTGCAAGGCATTATGGGGGAAAAATATGCCCTCGTGAGCGGTGAATCGGCGGCGGTGGCCCAGGGCATTGTGGAGCATTACCTCCCCCGGCACCAGGATGATGATTTACCCCAAGGTTTACCCGGTCAAGTGGTGGGCATGGCCGATCGCCTTGATACCCTGGTGAGTATTTTTGGTCTGGGTTTACTTCCCACCGGCTCTTCCGATCCCTTTGCCCTACGGCGGGCCGCCAATGCCGTGATTAACGTAGCCTGGGCGGCGGGCCTGGAAATCAATTTACTGGAGTTATTGACCCAGGGTTGCCAAGATTTTGTCACCTCCCACCCGGACAAAACCTCTCCGCTGCCAGCGCTAAAGTCATTTTTTCTGCAAAGATTACAAACCTTACTGCAGGATGAACAGGGCATTGATTATGATCTAGTCAACGCTGTGTTGGGCAGTGGGGAAACAAACTCCAACGATGCTGAAAGTACATTGTCTGACCGTCTGTTGGCGGATTTACAGGATGTGAGGGAAAGGGCTCAATATCTGCAAGAATTGCGGGACAACGGTCATTTAGACGCGATTTATCCCACGGTTAATCGTTCTGCCAAGCTAGCTAGTAAGGGTACTTTACCCATAGACCAACTAGACCCCCGTCCCGTGATCCAAGCCCCCCAACTGGTCCAGGATTCGGAAAAAGCAGTTTACCAAGCATTGTTGGCCATTTATCCCAAAGCGGTAGAAGTGCAAGAAAGTCGTGACTATGAAACTTTGGTAAATGCTCTGCATGAGTTGGCCCCCACCGTAGCAGAGTTTTTCGACGGCCCCGATAGCGTGTTGGTGATGGCGGAAAACAACGAATTACGGCAAAATCGCCTTAACTTGCTCGGACTAATCCGTAATTATGCCCTAATATTGGGAGATTTCGGGGCGATCGTCAAAGGTATTTAATCGATAAGTTTGGGCAATGAGGACAGAACCTATTAACAGGTTATTGTTCTCACTCCCAAAGCAAATTAATGTCATATTTTTTACAATTCTCGTCCTTGCTAATGATGGACAAATTATGGCATTGGGCCTGAGTGATAATCATGCAATCAAAAGTCATCGGCCATCCAAATTTTCCCCTTTAGAACACCTGCTTGACGGCATTTTTTTTGTCCATCATCATTTGCTGGACTGACTGGTGATTGCTTAGTCAGCAGAAACTCGACAAAGTGTTCTACTTCAATTTTCATGGCATCGGGCAGGGCATTGATTTTTTCCATTAGGGCTCTGTCTGCCATGGGATTGCTCCTTAATTTTGACTTTGTATCAATTCCAAGCCGACTTTTTTGGTAGTTGCCAGCCCTAAACTCGACAGGTTGCTAAATCTTTGATGCTAATTTGCCAAGCTTCTAAATCGGCCAAAGCCCGGTCTCGATATTGGCCGTAACGTTCTTGCTTATTGCGAATACGTTGGGGCAACTCCGGTAAAATGCCAAAATTGGGCGGCATGGGTTGGAAATGTTTGGGGGAAGCGGAACTGATGAAGTTAAATAAGGCTCCCATCATGGTGGTGACGGGCAATGTGAGCAACGGTAAACCCAACGCCAACCGGGCCGCATTGGTGCCGGCTAACCATCCTCCAGCCGTAGCAGCGGCATAACCCTCCGTTCCCACTAATTGTCCCGCCGCAAATAGGCTTTGGCGATCGCCGAAATGAAGACTAGCGCTCAGGAGTTGAGGGGAATTAATAAAGGTATTGCGATGCATTACCCCCATGCGGACAAACTCGGCGTTTTCTAAGCCAGGAATTAAACGGAAAACCCGTCCCTGTTCTCCCCAGCGTAAATTAGTTTGAAAGCCCACCATGTTCCACAATTGTCCCGCCTTATCTTCCTGGCGTAATTGCACCACCGCGTAGGGTTTTTTCTCCCTATTAGCTGGATCTCGGAAGTCGCCCAAACGGGCATCAAATAGACCAACGGGCTTTAGGGGGCCGTAACGCATAGTATCCTCCCCCCGCTGGGCCAATTCCTCTATGGGCAAACACCCCTCAAAAAACTTGGCTGTTTCCCGGTCAAAGTCCTTCAGGGCAGCCTGTTCCGCCTCACATAATGCCTGCCAAAAATGGAGATACTGGCCTCGGTTAAAGGGACAGTTGAGATAGGCCGCCTCCCCCTTGTCATAGCGGGAAGCAAAAAATGCCACTTCCTTATTGATGGAGTCCCCCACCACAATGGGGCTGGCCGCATCAAAAAAGCTGAGGTACGCCATGCCGGTGAATCGTTGCAAATCCTCCGTTAGCGCCGGACTAGTGAGGGGCCCTGTAGTCAGAACCGTAATACCTTCCCTGGGAATTTCCGTTACTTCCCTCCGCCGTAATTCCACCAGGGGATGGCTGGCCACTTGTTCTGTCAAAGACCGGCTAAAGACCCCCCGGTCCACCGCTAAAGCGCCCCCTGCTGGCACCGCATGGCGATCCGCTGTGGTGATAATCAGAGAATTTAACTGGCGTAATTCTGTTTGTAAAAGTCCTGCTGCCCGATCGCCAGCTTTAGCGCCAAAGGAATTGCTACAAACCAACTCCGCCAAATCCTGACTGTGGTGGGCTGGACTCAGGCGTTCGGGGCGCATTTCCGTCAGAATAACCGGAACTCCTGCTTGGGCGATTTGCCAGGCAGCCTCCGTACCCGCTAAGCCTCCACCGATGACATGGATGGGCGTTAAAGTGGTCATAGGGAACTTTGAAAATTCAAAAATCGTTAGAGACTAACATTTTAATGCAGGGGATAGTCCACCGCCCGTGGGGAAGGCCCCCATCTCCCGAAAAATGGAATTTTCCCTGTCTTAATTAATGTCTGACCTTGGAACCCATGCCTATCATTCCTAGCCCCAAAGTCCTGTTAGTGGATGAGCACCAGGAACGTCTTGCTGCCCTGTCCCACGCCCTGGGTTCCCTACCGGTGGAAATAATCACAGCCAACTCCGGCCGAGAGGCGATCGCCACCGCCGCCACCACAGAGTTTGCCTTAATGATTTTGGCGGAGGAAATGCCTGAGTTAAACGGGTTAAATACCGCTAAAATTATTCGTTCTTTTCCCCTGGCGGAACAAACCCCAATTATTTTTCTGGCTCGGCAAGAAATTATTACCAAGGCAATGGCCGAAATAGATATTTTGGGAGTAGTTGATTTTCTTGAGCAACCGCCCAATGAATTTTTTCTCCAGACCAAAGTCAAAATTTATTTACAATTTTTCCAGCAAAAGCAAACCCTGGAATACCATAACAGCTATCTGGAAAATTTTACTGAATCCGTTTGTGTTGACGAAAATAATAGTCAGATAGAACAACTTAGTCAAATAATCTTAGCTAACATTTCTGATACCGTTTTTGTTACTGATTCAATCGGAAAATTTACTTTTATTTGTCCCAAAGTTGATACAATTTTTGGTTATTCTGTGGCAGAAGTAAACGCCATGGAAAATATTAAGATACTTCTGGGTGATTTTAGTTTTAACGAGTATGAACTAAAAGAGAAAGGAGAATTGCAAAATTTACAGCACAGCATTCAGGATAAGCGAGGTAAAATTCACTCCTTACTCATCAATCTTAAGAAAGTTGCCATTAACGGTGGTGTTTATCTTTACAATTGTCGGGATATTTCAGAATGGGCTCAAACAGAGCAGGCTATCAGGAATAGCGAGGCCAATTTCCGAGATATTTTTGCCAGTATTAACGACGGGCTATTGGTATTAGACCAAGATAATCATATTTGTTATGCCAATGCCCAAGCAGTTAAGTTTCTCAACTGTACTTTGGAAGAACTAGTGGGAACCATTTGTAGCCCATTGGAAAATACGGAATTTAGCTTATCAGTGGACGACGGTAATGTTTATACCGTTGATGTTAGTGTAACTGAGATTACTTGGTATGGACAATTGGCAAAATTGGTTTCCCTACGGGATATTAGTGACCGCAAACGCATGGAAAATGAACTGCGGGAAAATCAAAATAAATATTACCGTCTATTAGAAAATCTCGACAATGGCGTGGTAGTTCATAAAGCCGACACCGAAATTGTTTATGCTAATCCTCGGGCAGAAAAATTCCTGGGTTTAACGGATTTAGAAGGCAGAAATATAGAAGATGAATACTGGATGTTTTTTGATGGAACAGGAAAAAAGCTGAAAAAAGAAGAGTTTCCAGTGGCCCAGGTTTTAGCCAATCAATTGCCCTGCAGAAACTTTGAAATGGGGATTTACCGTTCCGATATTGATCGAGTACTTTGGGCATATATTAATGCCTATCCTGAATCCTACAATGAAAATACCATCCAGGAAGTGGTGGTGACTTTTTCCGACATTACTGAACGCAAGCAAGCGGAAATTCAACTAAAAACTATTAATGAAAATCTAGAAGTGCTGATTGAAGAAAGAACTAGTGAGTTGGAAACTAGCAATAGTCAATTATTACAGGAAATTATTGAAAAAGAACAGGTGAGCATTACCCTGGCTACCCAAGAAGCAAAATATCGAGCCCTAGTGCGGGATGCCAGTGACGCAATTATTTTAATTACGATTGATTTCATTGTCCTGGAAGTAAACTATCGGGCCGTGGAGTTAAGTGGTTACAGCCAAGAAGAATTAATTGGACGGTCTTTGCTTGACATCAGGCTATTGCCTTCAGAGTTCCAGGCTCAACAAAGACACTTTTGGCGCATCCTCAGAAGAGAACAAATTGCCGAGTTAACCGATGTCAAATTGGTAAAAAAATCTGGAGAATTAATTTCCGTCGACATTTCTGCCAGTGTGATTACCTATGAAAATCATTCGATTGTTCAGTGCATAGTCCATGATATAACTCTGCAAAAAACGATTCAAGCTCAATTGCAACGGGAAAATTACTTTCGTCAGCAATTATTGGAAAAAATGGTGGAAGGGTTATGTGTTTATCAGCCAGTTACCCAATTTCCTTTCCTGGAATTTAGTGTTTGGAATCCAATCATGGAAACCATCACGGGCTATAGTCGGGAAGAAATTAATCAGTGCGGCTGGTATCAGACCCTATACCCCGATGAACAATCTCGACAAAGGGCGATAGCCAGAATGAAAGCGGTGGCTTTTGGGGTAGACATGGTCAAGGAGGAGTGGCAAATCGTCCGCCGGGACGGAGTTCTGCGTACAATTGAAATTTCCACTGCCCTGATCACTTCAAAAAATGAGACCAATGTGCTGGCGGTAATTCAAGATATAACGGAGCAAAGAAAACAGTTACAAATTATTCAAGATAACGAAGCTACCCTACGTTGTATTGTGGAAAACCTGCCAATTTTCTTCGGTATGAGAACGATGAATTTTAGCAAGTGGTATTACATTAATCCTTCTTTTGAAAGTTTAACTGGTTACACTCCCCAAGAAATGTATGAAGATCCACTGCTATGGCAGAAAATTCACCGAGAAGAGCATGCAGAAAATTTAGAACAAGCCCGTTTTAACCTAGGGGAGTGGACTATTTTTTCTATGGAGAAAAAAGACGGCACACAAATTTGGGCACAAACAGTAGAATTTTTAGTGGATGATCTGTCAGAAGCCGCTCGAGTGGTGGTATTTGGTCAGGATATTACCGACATTAAACGGGCGGAAATCGAAATATTGAGATCCTTAGTCAAAGAACGGGAGTTAAATGAAGCCAAAAGCCAATTTGTCGATATTGTTTCCCATGAATTTCGTACCCCTTTGACTTCTATTATTGGATTTGGAGAGTTGTTATCCAAATATTTTGACCGCCTTTCTCTAGAAAAGAAACAGCACTACATTAATAATATTCAAAATGCTAGCCAACGGCTAAAACAACTGATTGATGATGTACTTTCCATCAGCCGCTACGACGCCAATAAACTAGAAATTGAGCTGGGTAACACAAACCTCAGAAACTTGGGTAACGATGTAATCGAGAATTTTAGCTGTGGCCTAGGCAGTGAACACAATCTGGAGTTTAACTACCATCTCAAGCCGGAGGAACGCTCATTGGTGGATGTGAGGCTGCTCCGCCATGCGTTGGAAAATGTTTTAAGTAATGCAATTAAATATTCAGCCCCGGGCAGTACTGTTACCCTGGACATTAGTAGGGATGAAGATCATTTACTTTTCCAAGTACAGGATGAAGGCATCGGCATTCCTCCCCAGGATCGAGAAAAACTGTTTGAAGCTTTCCACCGTGCCAGTAATGTGGGGGACGTTCCCGGCACTGGTTTGGGACTGAGCATTGTTAAACGCTATGTGGAATTCCAGGGAGGGACAATACAAGTAGAATCGGTGCCGGAAAAAGGGACAACAATGGTGATCAAATTGCCCTTAAACCCCGCCCCCATAATTCAAATTGCTCAGGGGGAAACCGATCGCCTTAGTTGACTTTCCAGATAAACCAAGAGGGCATTAATATCGGCGGGG
The DNA here is from genome assembly GCF_014698605.1 of Synechocystis sp. FACHB-383. Lineage (NCBI taxonomy): Bacteria > Bacillati > Cyanobacteriota > Cyanophyceae > Synechococcales > Merismopediaceae > Synechocystis > Synechocystis sp. FACHB-383. Next base: position 34,913 of record NZ_JACJTJ010000033.1, read on the forward strand.
TTAACGCCCCCAATGCGACCAGCCTGGCCAATGGTGAGGGGTTGGAACTGGGTTAGTTTTTCCCTCGCTTCCATGGATAGGGTTTCAATGGCCATGTAATTTAAGCTTGGGGGCAAACGTTTTTGGCTGTGGCGGCTCACCTGTTCAATTTGGGTTTGTTGCCGTTTAATGTAGCCTGAGTATTTGATTTCGATTTCCACGCCCTGTTTTTCCTCGGCGGTTAAACTGCCATCCCCCAAGGCAAATTTTTCCAAGTCGGGATAATGGAATCCCGGCCGCCTTAATAAATCGGCCAAAACAATAGAACCTTTAATCCTTTGCTGGGTATAGTCGGCGATGCTTTTACCCACCTCGTCCTGTTCCTTAATGCGGGTACTGTACAGCCTTTCCTTTTCCGCTGTAATGTTAGCCTGTTTAGTCTGGAATAGGTCCCAACGGCGATCGTCAATTAAGCCAATTTCCCGTCCTAAGGGAGTTAACCTTTGATCGGCATTGTCAGAACGCAAAATTAAACGGTACTCGGAACGGCTGGTGAGCATCCGGTAGGGTTCCCGCAAATCTTTGGTGCATAAATCGTCAATTAAGGTACCGAGATAACTTTCCTCCCGGGAGAAGATGACCAAGGATTTACCTTGACAATGACGCGCCGCATTGATGCCGGCTACTAAGCCTTGGGCCGCCGCTTCTTCATAGCCGGTGGTGCCATTAATTTGTCCAGCACAAAATAGCCCTGCCACTTTTTTTGTCATTAAGCTGGGGTAGCATTGGGTCGCTGGTAAAAAGTCATATTCCACTGCATAGGCTGGCCGCAGCATGACGCAATTTTCGAGCCCCGGCAAAGTCTGTAACATGGCCAGTTGTACATTTTCCGGTAGCCCCGTGGAAAAACCTTGGATGTAGAGTTCGGGAATGTCCCGACCTTCCGGCTCGATAAAAATTTGATGGCTTTCTTTATCGGCAAAACGCACAATTTTGTCTTCGATGGAAGGACAATAACGGGGCCCTTTGGAGTCAATAAAGCCACCATAAATAGGAGAGAGGTGGAGATTATCTTTAATTAATTGATGGGTTTTAGCTGTTGTTCTGGTTAGGTAACAATTCATTTGCTCCCGTTCCACCCACAGGGCTGGGTCAAAGCTAAACCAACTTACTTGGTCGTCGGGGGGTTGGGGCTCTAATTTGTCATAGTCTACCGATCGCCGGTCTACCCTGGCTGGAGTCCCTGTTTTTAATCTGCCAGTTTCAAAGCCCAAGGTGTTCAATGTTTCCGTTAATCCCACTGCGGCAAACTCGCCGGCCCGCCCCGCTGGCATGGACTTATTGCCAATCCAAATTTTGCCCCCCAGGAAAGTCCCCGTCGTAATCACCACAGACTGGGCCCCAAAGCAGGCGCCAAAGTAGGTTTGCACACCTTGGATTTCATCATTTTCCCCCAGCACCAAATCCGTCACCATTCCTTCCCGAATGGATAGATTGGGTTGATTTTCCACAATATTTTTCATCACCGCCGCATATTCTCGTTTATCCGTTTGGGCCCGCAACGCCCACACCGCCGGTCCCCGGGAAATATTCAACACCCGTTTTTGCAGATAGGTACGGTCAGCCATTTTACCAATTTCCCCCCCCAAGGCATCTACTTCGTGGGTCAACTGGGATTTGGCCGGGCCCCCCACGGCGGGGTTACAGGGTTGCCAAGCAATGCGGTCTAAATTGAGAGTTAACAGGAGGGTGCGACAGCCTAACCGCGCCGTAGCCAAGGCCGCTTCACAGCCCGCATGGCCCGCCCCCACCACGATGACATCAAATTGGTCTTGGAATTCCACTGGCGATCGAAGGGTCATGGCAACTGCAAAGTTTTGATAACTAACTTAATTGGATTGGGTCCATCCCCTAGTTTAACTAATGGGAGTTCCGCGGGCCATAAGTCCTACGCTATACCCGAGGGCATTTAACGTACACTTCAGTATAATGGGCACCACGGATCACAAACGAAATGACGGAGTAGATGTACTGCCAAAAAACAAATAACTTCCCCCTTACTCTCCTTCATAATCATCATCTGTAATTTAATTTAAAATCAATTAGAGAGATAGAAGCTATGATTTTATTTCTCTTTTGTGACTGAGCTCAGGATTAAATTAAACAATGATCGACTATATCATCGTAGAAAATTTACTTCCCGATTCTTTGATCTCGTATATTTTTGAAACTTTGAAAAAATACGAATTTCAATCATCTAAAGTTGGTATGCGTGTCGATCCTAAACAAAAGATCAGACAGGATTGCTTTCTTTCTAGGATTGATTGCGCCCCAGTTGATACCTTTATTTTTAATGCAGTGGATGGCTTAGCCAAAGAAAAGTTTGATATTGCAATTCAATATAGGGAGCGTTGGAAAATTGGATTTTATGATGGTCAAAATAAGAGTCACTACAATCCACATACTGACATCCAGGGGGAAATGGAGCACAGAAAACTAAGTTTTGTCATTGCTCTGTCTGCCCCCGAAGCCTATGAAGGCGGGGAACTTTATTTTCCTACCCTCGACCGAGAATTTAAGCTAAAGAAGGGCGCTTGTATTATTTTTAAACCAGAACTTTTACATGGTGTGAAACCAGTAATTTCTGGAAAAAGATATACGTTGCTATCATTTATGTTTGATGAAGATGGCGGCAAAAAGAAACTACAATCAACCGATTCACTCAAACAATACATCCCCAATTTATTAAGCCAGGAATCAGAAAAATCGATCAATAAGCCCAACTATGATCTAGATTACAGTGATCGGAAACAAAAACCTTGGTCCGACACAGATAACCATTGGTATATAGACCAAGATTCAGATACTTTACTGGTTTCCTTTGCTGGCTTTGGTGATAAGAATTCAATTCCGACTTTTGTTTTTCATAATTTTCTTCAACAATATACACAGGTTGATCAGCTATTTATTCGAGATATTCAATGTCGATACTATTTAGATGGCATCAAGAACGAAACGAAGACGATGCAAGAGACCCTAGCGTGGCTAGAGGGATTAATTGGACAGAAGAAATATAAAAAAATTGTTGGTATAGGTTGTTCCTCTGGTGGCTATGCAGTTATTTTATTTGGTCATCTTCTCAAGTTTGATAAAGTGATCAGTTTCGCGCCCCAGACTGTTTTAAATGAGACTAAGAATTCAGTTCTGCATGATAATCGTTTCGATAATACCTGTCGCTATTTGAATCAGCTTAAAACAAATACAGATTTTACTTTTGGTGAGTTTTCATTTCACGATTGTTTAGATTTAAAAAATTTACAGCCCTACGCAACCCAGGTTGAAATTCATTATCCTGCTCATGCCTGTGATGGGGCTGATAGGAGACATGCTGAATATCTTGAGTGCGAAACCTGTCTGCTAGTGGAATATCCTTCCAAAAATCATAGAATTGCTCTAGAGCTTAGGGATAACGGCCAACTACAACAGATCATTGATAACCTGGTGTTTGGTTAAGAAATCGGTGTAAAGGTAGTCATTTTAGATAACGATGCTGAAAGATTTTCGGATATGGTGAACAGAAAAAATCAAATTTATTTCCTCGTCAATTTTTTCTAGATATTGTCCTAATTCGAGCCTTGGTACCCTGGAAATTTGGGATAAAAAAATCGCATCTCGGTTAAAAGATGCGATCGCCAAAACGCAGAAGTTTTTCTAAGTAGATGGCTTAGTCAAGAATCTGTTTTGTAGACTTTCGATCCGTTCCCCGCAACCCCCAATCAGCAAGAGAAATTTTACTTTTCTCTACCATTTGGGAAAACTGAGGGAGTTAGAGACAGATCCCATAGCATTAAGCTTAAATCAACAACGGAAGAATGGACCCGTCGGATTACTCAACGACAACCTTGCCTACCATGCCAGCGCCCCGGTGGGGTTCACAGTAGTAGGTGTAGGTGCCGGGTTCGGTGAAGGTGGAGGTGAAGCTTTCGCCAGCAGCAAAGGCCAAACCTTTGTGGGAGAGCTTAGCAGCGGTGGCATCGTCCACACCATCGGCGGCGGAAAAGACAACATTGTGGGGAGAGAGCTTGTTGTTAACCCATTTAACTTCGTCCCCAGCTTTAATGGTGACGGTGCTGGGGTCAAAGGCGAGGGCACCACTATCAGAACCCATTTTTACCGTTGCACTGGCAGCGGCAGCGGGGCTAACGGACAAAAAGAAACTGGATACCACTAGCAAAAGGCCAGCGAGGATTGTTAAGAATTTTTTAGACATACTTCTTGGCAATTTTATTTATAGGGACTCGTGGTTGAACGGGTCGGGGCAACGCCCTATTCCATGCCACAAAAGGCGATCGGGGACGTTTTTCCTTTCTTTTGCCCATGGTATCACAATGTTTGACAGCTCGTCGTAGATCATTCCATCTCGACCCTGAGCGGAGGGCACAAGCCCATTCCTTGTCCTATTCAAATAGTACTTTGCTAAAAATACTTGGTTTTTCTAGCTATATTTACTGAACTTTAAATTAGGATTTGTAGCCGCCTGTGGTAATTGCTGAATTATCTTTATTTTTGGCGATCGCCGTCATAAAAATTAGCTTGCCATTGCCTCAATCAAGACGATAATGGAAAGTAGCCCAGTAAACCCGATCAGAATTTTAGTGGGTTAAAAAAGCTCCCTGGGTTAGGTTGGGCACCGCTTATGAATCCTCACAAATTTTTCCGCTTCATAATTCTTTCTTACCGCCGCCCTGCTGATAACGGTGGTTTTGCCTTGCCAATGGCAATCATGGTTGGCCTAGTGCTGACGATTATTGCCGTCGTGATCATGCAAAGGTCAATGTTTCAGCAAAATAACTCCACTAGCAAAGCGGCCACCGACCAAGCCCAAAATGCTGCTGAAGCAGGCATTACCAAGTTAATTAACTTGATGAATACCCCGGCCAATCGCTTCATCGCCGCCTTACCAGATTGTCAGAATTGGAATTCCGGCAGTAGTACTTGCAGCGATACCGATAGTACCCCCAGTTGGCATAATCTCCCTAACCTAGGAAGCTGGACAATTACCACCCCCGGTGCGGCCTGTCAGCCACGAGTAACCACCACCACCGATATAACGGCAACTGCCAGTAATCGGGCTTGGAAAACTTTGCCCCAAGGTGAATTTCGCTTAGTTAGCTATCAATACACTCCAGATACCGCCAATGGAGGGGCGATCGGTCTTGGGCCGGGCACAGGAACCTTAGTTATGGAAGGAGCCATTAACCGCAATGCCGCCAATGAGGCCCGGTCACGGTTAGAAGTAAAAATCCCCATTACCCGTCTCCCCAATAATGCCTCGGTTTCAAGTTTATGGGTTACGGAAACCGCCACCGGTAATGAAATCGTTGCGGGCAATCAAGATGTCTATTCCGACATCATTGTTAATGACTGCAATGCTTCCGTTGACCCTGCTGATTTCCCCAACAGTGAGGTTGCCATTGGTACCTATGAAGCGATGTACAGTAATGTGCCCCAGCCGGATTTGCCCCCCTATCCTGCCTGTCCAGCCTCTAATACTTTTGCCACCTTGTCTGGGAGTATGACTTTGCCGAGAAGTGGCGACACTAGTACGAACATGACCCTCAATGATGGAACAACTCTTCCTGCCTATGTTTACTGCATCAACAAAATAGCTCTGGGTGGAAACGATACCGTCAATGTAAAAACCGTTAATCCCACTACTGGTCAAAGATTTCTCGTGATGATGCACGTCAAGGGCGACATGAATGTGAGCGGCAACACCCATTTAAACCACTCTTGCTCTGGAACATGTACTAATTATAAGCCGACGGATTTGAATATTTTTGGTTACGGAGAAGCGGCTCATTCTTCTAGTCCGCCGCGGATATTGGCCTCTGGGGGAAATAACATTGAAGCTTTTATTTTGGCTCCAGACTATGTTTACGGAGTTAATGGTGGTGGTAATGATGGTGGGGTGACCGGTTCATTAATTATTAAAAAAGTAATTAATTCTTCTAGTTCTAACCAGATGCGACATTTCTGGATTAACTTGGGAGGAACTGGTAAACACCATTAAGGCTCCTCCATCCGCACCAAATCTAAATCCGATTTCTAGTTGGTCAACCAAACCGACGAATTAACTAGTTGTTTCTCTAAAAGTTTTCGTGTCGCCTCAGATTAAGCCCTGAATTACAAAGGTTTGGGGCTGATTTTTTATCTCAACCTTAGCTTTGGCAAATAGTTCATTAACAGTAAAACTCAACTGGGGCAATAGGTCGTCTTCCACTAGCCGATCGCCTTGGTAGGTAATGGGGGGGCGATCGGGGGCAAAAATAGTCAAACTACGGTGGCGGGCACGCAGTGTGCCTTCAGCATCGCCGATAATCCAGACCCTTTCTACTCCAGCGGCCAGGTAGTCCACAGCTTTTTTGGCCATGACTTCAAAGGACTGACCAGGGGAAACAATTTCCACCACCAATTCCGGTGCCACCGGGCAAAGGTCATTTTCTAGGTTAAAGGGCGCTAGTTTGCCGTCGGAAATGTAGGTCACATCCGGCACAGGGGCCCAATCTTGCTCATCTTTTTGCAGACAAATAGCCCATTCCGGGTAAGCTTCCCCAGGTAAAGCACAACCTTCCCGATTGCCCCAATCAGATAGTAGGAAGAGTAATGCCCGTTGAAGGCAGGAATGAATGCGTTTTGGTGACATTTTGGCGATCGCCGTGCCGTCCTGGAATTCGTAATTAACTTCCCCCTCTGGGAGCTGAGAAAATTCTTCCAGAGTTAGGTTCTTGTCTGTGACGGTCTGACCCATGGTGGCTTGCCCCCAACGATTACTTTCCAAGCTAGCAAATTCCCCACTCGGTAGACCCTGCGGTAATCCGCCCAGGGCTAGGGGGTTGTCGTAATTATGAGAATTACGTTACATTTAGTTAAGATTTTGTTACAAAAGTCCATTGTCAACAAGATTAATCAATTCCACGGCGTCGGGGAGCTAGTCCTCCATAGCGGGGTTCAGTCTCCGTTCCACGATTAACCGATTACACTAAATCCTACGACCGTCTTAACTTTTAAAGTGAGCTAACATATGAAATTTTCCTGGAGAACTGCCCTACTTTGGTCCCTACCCCTGTTGGTAGTCGGCTTTTTCTTCTGGCAGGGGAGCTTTGGAGGGGCAGATGCCAACCTCGGTTCCAACACTGCTAACACCCGCATGACCTATGGCCGCTTCCTAGAATATGTGGATGCTGGCCGCATTACCAGTGTGGATTTATATGAAAATGGCCGCACGGCGATCGTGCAAGTTAGTGATCCAGAAGTAGACCGGACCCTCCGTTCCCGGGTTGACCTCCCCACCAATGCCCCGGAATTGATTGCCCGTTTACGGGATGCCGACATTCGCCTTGATTCCCACCCTGTCCGCAACAATGGCATGGTTTGGGGCTTTGTAGGTAATTTAATTTTCCCTGTCCTTTTAATTGCTTCCCTCTTTTTTCTCTTCCGCCGTTCCAGCAATATGCCCGGCGGCCCCGGCCAAGCCATGAACTTTGGTAAATCCAAAGCCCGCTTTCAAATGGATGCCAAAACCGGTGTCATGTTTGATGATGTGGCCGGCATTGACGAAGCTAAAGAAGAACTGCAAGAGGTAGTAACTTTTCTCAAACAGCCCGAACGCTTTACCGCTGTAGGGGCCAAAATTCCCAAAGGCGTGCTCCTAGTGGGCCCTCCCGGTACAGGTAAAACCCTCCTCGCCAAGGCGATCGCCGGGGAAGCGGGAGTTCCCTTCTTTAGTATTTCCGGTTCTGAATTCGTAGAAATGTTTGTGGGGGTTGGTGCTTCCCGGGTGCGGGATCTGTTCAAAAAAGCCAAAGAGAATGCCCCCTGTTTGATCTTCATCGATGAAATTGATGCAGTGGGTCGGCAACGGGGCGCTGGCATCGGTGGTGGTAACGATGAGCGGGAACAAACCCTCAACCAATTGCTGACGGAAATGGATGGTTTTGAAGGCAATACGGGGATTATTATCATTGCCGCCACTAACCGTCCCGACGTGCTCGATTCCGCCCTCATGCGTCCCGGTCGTTTCGATCGCCAAGTGATGGTGGATGCTCCCGATTACGCCGGTCGTAAGGAAATTTTAGAGGTCCACGCCCGCAACAAAAAACTAGCGCCGGAAGTTTCCATCGACTCCATTGCCCGCCGTACCCCTGGTTTCAGTGGAGCTGATTTGGCCAACTTGTTGAATGAAGCCGCTATCCTCACCGCCCGCCGTCGTAAATCTGCCATTACCCTGTTGGAAATTGACGATGCCGTAGACCGGGTTGTGGCCGGGATGGAAGGCACTCCCTTGGTGGACAGCAAAAGTAAGCGCTTAATTGCCTATCACGAAGTCGGCCACGCCATTGTCGGCACGTTGTTAAAAGATCATGATCCGGTGCAAAAAGTCACCCTCATTCCCCGGGGCCAAGCCCAAGGTTTGACCTGGTTCACCCCCAATGAGGAACAAGGCCTGACCACCAAATCCCAACTGATGGCCCGCATTGCCGGTGCCATGGGCGGTCGAGCTGCGGAAGAAGAAGTCTTTGGCGATGACGAAGTAACCACTGGTGCCGGTGGTGACCTACAACAGGTAACCGAAATGGCCCGCCAGATGGTAACTCGTTTTGGCATGAGCAACCTTGGCCCCATCTCTTTGGAGAGTTCAGGTGGGGAAGTATTTCTCGGCGGTGGCTTGATGAACCGTTCTGAATACTCCGAAGAAGTAGCCACCCGTATTGATGTCCAGGTGCGGCAGTTGGCCGAACAGGGTCACCAAATGGCCCGCAAAATCGTTCAAGAACAACGGGAAGTAGTCGATCGCCTCGTGGATCTTTTAATTGAGAAAGAAACCATTGACGGGGAAGAATTTCGGCAAATTGTGGCGGAATACGCCGAGGTTCCCGTTAAGGAACAATTAATTCCCCAACTGTAAAATTTCTCTTCTCTAGCAAATTAGTTTGGTCAGTAAGGCCCTGATTCTCCGGAACAGGGCTTTTTTTTAGCTTTTTTTAAACAATATTCTATTCTTCTCCCTCTGTACCCAAAACATCCTTTAACGCTGTGCGGGCGGCGAGATGGTTGCGGGTGGACATGAGAATTTCCGCTTCCCGTTGCAAGCGCTCGGCGGTGTCCTGTAATTCCAGCAAACTCTGTTGCTCACTGGCAACGCCATAAAGATTTCCTGCTACCCAGTAGGACAATTCCACCGGCAACACGGGTAAATCATCGGGCAATTCCAAATTCTGGTCGGTCAACTTGGCGGAGAGATTAACCACGTCATGCAACAGGCGATCGACTTCTTTGGCCAAGCCATGGAGATCCTGCCCCGTGTATTTATCATCAATCCATTCCACTAAACCGACTCGGTAGGGCTTTTCCCGCACATATTCCAGCACCCGAAAACGCTGCTGTCCCAGGGTTAAAACCTTCATCCGGTCATCGGGTAATCTTTGGTAGCGCAACACCTCTGCACAGCAACCCACATCGGAAATTTCCCCTGTGCTGGGATCAATCATCAACACCCCAAAACGGCGATCGTCTTCCAAAATGGTGTTCATCATCATCCGGTAGCGGTACTCGAAAATGTGCAGGGGCAGGGGCCGCCCAGGGAAAAGCACAACTTCAGGCAGTGGAAAAATAGGAAGTTCCCTAATTGCAACGGAGGATGCCATCTTAATATTTCTTAATGTTAAGCAACGTACTTCAAATGATAAAGGATTGGGGACTATTTACCCAGTAAGCGCACGCAACCGATGCCCCCAAAATAAAGCCCCAGCACTGCTCCAGCTAAAAGAGATTGGGTGAGGGGATCCGTGGAAGGGGTGAGGACTGCCCCCAGCACCATCGCCCCCAAAATCACAAAGCGCCAACCCTTGAGCATTTGCTCGGAGGAGACAATGCCCAAAAAGCCCAGAACCACTTGAATAATCGGAATTTGAAAGGCTAGCCCCGTGCTAAACATCAACAGAAGCACAAACTCAAAATATTTATCAATGGACCATAGTTGCTCCACCACATCTGCCCCGTAGCTGACAAAAAATTTGAGCGCAGCGGGGATGAGGGCATAGTAGGCAAAGCCTAGACCGGCAAAAAAAAGCACGCTGGAGCCCAGCACCACCGGCCCTAGCAATCGACGTTCCCGACGGGTTAAACCAGGTAAAACGAATTGAATAATTTGGTAGAGGATAAAGGGACTCATCACGAGGATGCCGCTGTAGCCCGCTACCTTAACGGAAACGAAAAAAAACTCCCCAGGGGAAAGCTGCAAAAATTTTACTGTGCCCGCCGGTACCTGGAGCCATTGCACCAAGGGTTTGACAAAGATAAAGCAGGCCACCACTCCGACCAAGGCTGCCCCCAAGGACAGAAAAATGCGAGTTCTAAGTTCATCAAGGTGATCAAACAAAGACATTTCCATGTCATTAGGCACTTCGTCCAAATAATCAGGGGAAGTTTCCGGGGAAGTGATGTTATCAAGCTGGGTCGGCATGGTTTAACGGCAAGGACAACAAGTTGCCCCTATTCTGACATTCTCCAGGCACTGATTGCGAAGATATGGACGTTGGCTGGGCGATCGCCGGGGTCTGGATTATGGTGGGTTTGCATAAAGTAGTCCTGCCGTCCGGCCAGAATAATTTCTAAAAAACAAAAATCTAGGTGCGATAAAAAAAGCTAAACACACTGTCATTAAAGTCATAGTCACTGACCCCAGCAATACTGGGCAGGTCTTCAAAGCCAAAAGTGTTATTTTCCAGGCGGCGCAGATGTTCAGAAGCATCAGGATTGGCGGCACCAAAACTAAAATAAGCAACAGCCTTAGTTTGAAAATCTTCCAGGCTGGCTCCTGTATTCCCGGGATTGAGCGCTAAAAAAGCGGCGATCGCCTGCTCAAAACTGCCTGACTTCGTTAATAAATCTCCCCCATTGGCGATTAAAAAAGGAGCATAAAAACGTCCTCCGGCCAAAACCACTTCTCCAAATTCACTTGCAGTGGTATTTTTACTGGGATCACCATTGGCCCCAGCTTCCAGAAAAAAATTATTGACGTGTTGACGAAGCGCAGTTTGGGCATAGCCTTTATCCCCTGGATTTAGCAAGTCATCTACCAGACCATTATCATTAAGATCATCCACATCGAGAATGCTTCCGCTTGTGTTTTTCACCGCATAAAACCCCACCAGGTTATGAAATAGAGCATTGGTTTGGGACAACGCACCATCATCAATTTCGCCTTTAATTTCTCCGGAGACAGAGCTAATATCGTAGACTAAACTTCCTAAATTGTCCGTATTAGGCTGAAAATTAAAAGCATCAGTTGCATTGGGATCAAGATAAAAGCTATTCAAGTCTTGATTCAGGATCCAATAACGTTTCAAAGGAACAAAGACATTAGTGTCTTGGGAAAAAATAGACTCCGTCCCTTGTAATTGGAGGTCGTTAAACTGAAAATTGACATTCAAGCCATTGGGCATCCATAGACGATTATAGATATTAGTTGCTATGTCTGTAGAAATGCTATAGTAATCGGATAAGCTTTGAATAGTTGATTGTGAATTCATTTCTAGATTTTGCAACATAGCTTGATAACTGACCATAAAATCCTTTAGCAAAGCTCGTTTGTCGAGGTCCTGCCAAACATATTTATTCGTATTAGCTACAACCCCTTGATAGTCCCCTAAAAAAAGCTGAAAACCTGGATCAGCTTGGGCACCTTCTAAGTAAGAATAGGGAGGATTGAGTAAAGTAGCATCGATTTGATTGTTAATTAGTTCGTCATAGCGTAAATTAGTGGCACCTGCCTTGATAAAATCTAAGTTTTGGTATTCTTCTGGCGTGAGCTTTTGGCTTAAATAAGAACGTAAAGCCCTAGCGTAACCGGTGTTTGTATCAATTCCAATTCTATTTTTATTCGCTTCTGGATCAATCTCGCCACACAGGTCTAAAATGCCTCCGTGAATGGGGAAAAGGGCCAAAATTGCAGAATATTTATCCTCTAATGATAGGGACAAAGTATCGTCATAGGACATTAAAACTATATCGGCATTATTGTCGAACAAATCTTGATGGGCTTCATCAGCATTTTTGACATATTTAATTTCTAAGTTAATATCTAACTGCGGCTGGAGGGTGCTCAATAAAAAAGCTGAAATATCTTTAAAAGCCGAGATTTTGAGGGTTGGAGTCATTGCATTAACCAAGAAAGAGAATAATTTTAGAAAAGTTACAATGGTTACGGTATTTGAGTGGCACAGCAAAACCGTTACAGAATAATCATTACGACTATCCTGTGTGTGTCAAGTTGATTCGGAATTTGCTGTAAACTCCTTAGCGGATATAGCTGCTTGAAATAAAATTAAGACAGTAGAGATTTCTACAAGGCTTGTATTAAAAGTACCTTAATTATTTATATTGCCGTATTTTTAGTTGAATTAGCTATAAGTTTTATTGTTTTTTGGACTTGCTGATGAGTAAACCTGCCATGGAAACAAAAAGTTAGGCCATGAGGATTTTGAGAATGGACAATATGTCTATTCAATAGAGCAAAACACCTATAAGCTGACCAGGAAAAACCGAGAAAAATATCTGAGATCTGAAAAGCTTACACAGCGCTAATTAATGGCAAAAAAGAGCATTCTAAGCTTGGATACCATTCAAATATGAAAAAGCCATAAAGAAAGACTTCTTCTTTACGATACTCTAAATATCGGCAAATATCTGACTAGTTCATCACAAAAATTCATTTTTCCTACCTGTCCGTTCTGAGAGTCCAACCCCGATTTATTTTCTTCCCACTAACTTCATGATTATTCCGTATCTCCATCAAACTAAATTTTTGCCTTATTAATGCATTGTAGGAAAAATATCCCCAAAATAGCCCATGAAATTTGGATATATCTGACAATTATGCCAAATTCTTCGCTCAGTCTTTTTTCGGAGGTATATCCTGCAGTTTTATGTTGTGATCTCGAGAATTCCTTGCCGGTGATTAACCACCTAGATAATGAGTTTACAATCATTGTCGAAAAAATGTTGTTCAAATCTCTCGCTTCTAAGTTAAATTGACAATACAATGTTCAGTGCCAGGATCTAAATTGCAATCTTTTACCCTATAATAAGCTTGTCTTGTTTTAACCAGTTTTTACCCTTCCCAGGACTGGAATCTTTCGTCCTTTATTTTTTGCAAATTTATTTAATATATTGCTCTTTATATGAATTTCTTCTTGAATATCTATGAAAATACCAAGAACCATTGAATTTCGCTGATTTTCTTGATTTTTAGTTTTTCAAATAAATTGCAGAGATAAAACATCATTTTTTATTGGAATTTTAAAATAGATTATTTTAATTTATTAAACTTATTGTTTTCGTTGTTTCAACTGTATGGAGTTATTATGAAAATTTTCAAAATTGCTGTTTTTGGCTTAGGAGTTATGGGCAGTCCTATGGCTCAAAATCTGGTCAAACATGGTTATCAAACAATGGGTTATAATCGCAGCTTGAATCGTTCTTCTGCGCTAGAAGCGGCAAAAGCAGGAGTTAAAGTTGTATCTAGCATTGCGGAAGCGGCGGAAAATGCGGATATTATTCTCACCTGTGTTGGAGACGAAAAAGATGTTCAACAACTCATTTTAGGTTCAGGGGGCATTGCTGAATATGCGAAACCTCAAGCTTTAATAATTGATTGCAGTACTATTGGCAAAACTGCGGCTTGTGAGCTTGCCACAACTTTAAAAGCAAAGGGCTTGCGCTTTTTAGATGCACCGGTAACCGGGGGCGATATTGGTGCAGTCAACGGTACGTTAACCATCATGGTGGGGGGAGAGCTTGCCGATTTTGAAGAAGCTTTGCCTGTGTTCACAGCTATAGGGAAAAAAGTAGTTCATTGTGGTCTCAGTGGCAGTGGTCAAGCGGTTAAGCTCTGTAATCAAGTTCTTTGTGGTCTCCATGCGATCGCCGCTGCTGAGGCCATACAACTTTCCAAACAGTTGGGAATCGAACCAAATTTAGTGATTGATGTTTGCGGTAGTGGGGCAGCCGGTTCCTGGGCTTTAACCAATTTGGGGCCGAAAATGTCGAAAGCTGATTTTGCTCCAGGTTTTATGGTGAAACATCTTCTTAAGGATCTACGCCTTGTCCGAGAAGCCGCTGAAAATGGGGAATTACCAGGGGTTACATTGGCAGAAAGTTTATTTGAATCTGTTCAATTATTGGGGGGAGAAGACCAGGGTTCCCAAGCGATTATTCGTGCTTATGGTGAAATTTAGATGGATTTTGGCAAAGCATAAGACGACAAAATTAGATACTCAATTAAGCAATTTAATTTTGAGTTAATCTAGACCATATTTGGCATAATAATGGCTATTTAAAACTAATTTTTACCCCTTGCCATGTCAAATTGAAAGCACCGCTCTGCTTAACAATTATCGATGATAAAAACCCTGTACGATCTTGATCTCAATCAAGGAATTGAATATTTACAATCTCGAGATGCCCGACTCGGCACTTTAATTAATGGGTTAGAAGTTTGCTCATTGACCCATCATCCACCCCGAACAACACTCTTGGAGGCGATCGCCTGGGGGATTATTGGTCAGCAAATCAATACCAATACAGCCCAAATGTTATTCCAAAGATTTTTAGATTATGCCCAACCGAAGGGATGGACACCGGAAAATTTAGCTAATGTTGATCCTGAATCGTTCAGATCACTGGGCATCTCTCGCTATAAAACCCGCTACTTAAAAATCTGGGCGATCGCCTTGCAAAATGATTTTCCCCCTTTATTTGAATTGGAAACCTGGGATGATCTGGCCATTGTTGAACGGTTAACGGCTATTAAAGGCATTGGCCCTTGGACGGCCCAGCTTTTTCTCTTATTTCGTCTCCGTCGCCAGGATATCTTACCGAATCAAGATTTGGGAATCCGCATTGCGATTCAAAAATTGTATCAATTGCCCGATCGCCCTAATCCTAAACAAGTGTTTGAATACGGCGAAAACTGGCAACCCTATCGCAGTCTGGCTAGTTGGTATTTGTGGCGGAGTTTGTCGCCAACAGTTAGCCAGATCCATTTGTAGATGTTAGCGCTGAAATTTTTCTGGCAAATAACTAACCCCATTGTTGGCGGAGGACTTCTGCGATGCGGCGGGCCGCTCCAGCTTCACCCAATCGTTCCCGACCATTACGGGCGATCGCCTCTAGTCGATCACTATCATGCAAAACTCGTCGCAAAGCTTCACCAGTTTGTTCAGGACTATCTAACATGATTAAGGATTCCCCCAAAAGCCAGGTTTGACGGCGGGCAAAATAAGGATTGTATTGGGGACCAGATCCAGGAAAACTAATCACTGGTTTTCCAAGGCCGACAAATTGTTCTGTAGCGGTACCAGCCATGGCGATCGCCGCTTGGGCATGGTGTAAACAATCGGCAAACTGGTGTTGGCTAAAAACCAGACGGGCTTGGCTTTTTTGGTAAACGGGGCCCCTGATCAGGCAAGAAACTTTGTTGGTCAAAAGTTCCACGTTATTGTCCTCCAGTCGTTGCCAACCTTGGGTTTCAACTTCAGCCATTAACGGTTTTAAGGGCAGGGAAGGGGCGATCGCTGCCAGGAAAGTTACGGAAGTATCGGGAAAATGGGCCAACACGGCGGTTAAACTTTGTCCAATCAAGGCCCAATTGCGTTCCATTTCTGGCGATCGGGAACCGGGTAACAGGGTAACGGTCAAACTCTGCCCTGGCTGTAACGGTTGGGGTTGGCAATCTCGCGGGTTTAAACCGTCCATCATCGGATTGCCCACGGGGAAACTAGCCACACCTTGGCTTAATAAACTTGCATGGGTGAGGCGATCGCGGGGAAAGACCGCTCTGCAATTTTTCCTCGTCATTAACCACCGCTCCCAAGGATAGTAGGCGGAACCAAGCCATTTTTCCCAAGCTTGGGTACTGGGTAACCATTCCCCAGCGGGGGAGCGGAGATAATATTCCGACTTAGCTGTGCCCACAAAGGCATATTCAGCTTTACCCAACCAAGCTAGGGCTAGGGGCACGATATCCCCCACTGCCAGAACTTTGCCCCCTTGGGCTGTCCATTGTTTCAAACTCCCCAACTGGGCTTTAGTGAGCCCCCATAGCCCCCCCTGCACATCCCGCCATAGTTCCCTGGCATCCATGTTGTTAAAGCCACCGGAGGGCATGGTTTTCACCGGGCCAATTAGGGGAATGTTTAAGCGTCGATAACTACTGCCTTCCCCCACCAAGGGCAATCCCACTAATATTTCCCCCGGCTCCATCCCCGCCAGTGCACTCCAAGCCTGGCCAATACTAACGGCGATCGCATCTTCCCCATGGCCATTGCTGAGCAGTAAAATCTTCGGCAGCATCCAACACTCCCATCCGTTACACTAAAAATAAGCAGATTATTAAGAATTATTAAATAAGCATCACCATGGGTTGGGAATTTTTTTCGCTAGAGACATTGCAGGAATTGGCCCGTCAATATGGTTACGGAGCCGTATTCTTTGGCATTGCCTTGGAAAATGCGGGCATTCCCATCCCTGGAGAAACCATAACCCTGTTGGGGGGCTTTTTGGCCGGCAGTGGGGATTTAAGTTACGGCGGTGTATTAATTGCGGCGATCGCCGGGGCTGTGTTGGGGGACAGTTGTGGTTACTGGGTCGGACGTTGGGGCGGTTGGCCCTTACTGACCAGGGCGGCCAAACTGTTTAACATTCCCCAGGAAAAGCTAGACCAAGCCCGGCATAAATTTAGCCAAAATGGGGCGGCGGCAGTGTTTTTGGGGCGTTTTGTCACTCTGCTGAGGATTTTTGCTGGGCCCATGGCCGGCATTGTCCGCATGCCCTACGGCAAGTTTTTGCTCTACAACATCGGCGGTGCTTCCGTTTGGGCCACCATAACTGTCAGTTTGGCCTACTTTTTAGGGCGGGTGGTCACCATTGAGCAAATTATTGCCTGGACGACCCAATTCAGTTGGTTTGCCCTAGCTGCTGTGGTGGGAATGGTGGGCATCTACTTTATCTTTCACTTCCTACAAAAGCGTTTTGATCAAACCATTGAGTCGGCCATAGGCGATCGCCCCCAATAATTGTTAGAACTGGATTAATACCTTTGCGAGGGAAAATACCATGGCCGTCAAAAAACAGTTTGCCAATTTTGCCGAAATGCTGGCCGGTTCCCCCAAGCCGGTGTTAGTGGACTTTTACGCTACCTGGTGCGGCCCCTGTCAAATGATGGCCCCCATTCTTGAGCAAGTGGGCAGTCATCTCCGTCAGCAACTCCAAGTGGTGAAAATTGACACCGATAGATACCCGGCGATCGCCACCCAGTACCAAATCCAGTCTTTACCAACGTTGGTGTTATTCAAGCAGGGGCAACCGGTGCATCGCATTGAAGGCGTACAACAGGCCGCCCAGTTAATCCAACAGTTGCAGGTTTTTGTTTAAATATCATCATTCCGGCGATCGGGAAGAAAACACTTTTCTTGTAGTCTCTCCCGTTTAGTTGGACTTTCCCATGGAATGTATTTGAAAAGTCCCTCTGACCTTCCGAGTTCGGAAAGAAACTAGATATCCATTTCCTATTGGCTGAAGCGTTAGGGGGCAAACTAAAACCTTGCAAACGGGCTCCTAGGACCTCATTTGTCAGGGAATGTTGGGTTGCTCCAGCTATTAGTAAGATAGCCAAATCATGAGAAAAGTGGAAGTTGTCCCCCATAACCAAAAATGGCGAACGGCGTTTGCAGTTGAATCGGAACGGGTCGCCGCTGAAATGGGAGAAAATGTTATCGCCGTACACCATATTGGCAGCACAGCTATTCCCGGCATCTATGCCAAACCCATCATCGATCTGTTGGTTGAAGTCAAAAATATTTTTAATGTGGATGAGCAGAACTCATCTATGGAATCAATTGGCTACGAAGTGATGGGAGAATTTGGCATTCCTGGTCGTCGATACTTTCGTAAGAACAACCAAGCGGGGTTCAGAACCCATCATATTCATATCTTCGAGGTTGGTTCAGAGCAAGTAAAACGTCACTTAAAATTTCGAGATTACATGATTGCCCATGCTGACGACGCCCAGAAATATAGCGAACTAAAACGCAAGTTGGCAAAAAAATATCCTACAAATATCGATAAATATATGGATGGTAAAGATCAATTTATTAGAGAAATAGACAGGAAAGCGGCACAATGGCACAAAACACAAAAAAGTCAACTTTCAATAACTCAATAATTGCTGATCAGTATTCCTTGATAGAGTTCAATTAATCAGCATCAATAGTCCGGCGAATCCAGCCGTTGACCGTAAATCGACTGTGGGCAAATTCTCTAGAAGGACAAATCACAGGCATTACTTCATGGCGGCAACGGCTATTAAAAAAGATAATGGAATTATTGGTGGGGGGTAATAGTTTGAAAATTGGGATGGGTAATAATAGTGCTGTTTTGAAGTTCTGTATCGTAGAGTTTTAACTACCCCCCAGAAAATGCCTTTGGTTCTTGGTAAAAATAATAGACATAGGTGATTTGTCGGCTGGCTGTTTTTTCACTACGGGCATCGTTATGAATTTTGTAATAACAACCATCATTATGGGCTGTAAGCTGCACTTCAATTTCTGCAATTTCGAAAGGGGGAATTTTTAATTGCTCCAGTAATTTCAGTAGCGTCTTTGTGATTCTTTCCCTTATTAGGGCTGACAATACCGGAATTTTTTTAGAAAAAGCACATAGGATTGGCGATATTGATTTGCTTTAGTGGTAGTGTTTGACTCCATATATTGCTGTCGTCTGTTAATTGCTTCTCTGATAAATTTTTTATTTTACTCTGGGGATAAAAAGTCTTTAACTTCTACATAATTAGCAGGCAAAAATATTGATTCCTACTATTGATCCCCCTGAATCATTTAAGATCAATAATACTTTTGTCAGACAATTTATGGTTGAACAATTTTAGCTGTTTTGTAGGTAACAAAAATCCCCCTCCCAATTAACAAAGGAAGGGGGACAACAGGCAACAAAGCCTTCAGATGATTAACAAGAATGGATTAAGGCTCCAATCATGGTTAAGAATGGGGCAATTACATCATGCCCATGCCACCCATGCCGCCCATACCACCCATTCCGCCCATGCCACCCATATCGGGCATAGCGGGGGCCGCTGGTTCAGGTTTTTCCACTACCAGGGCTTCGGTGGTTAGCACCATACCAGCAATGGAAGCGGCATTTTGCAGGGCAGAACGCACCACTTTGGCGGGATCGATGATGCCAGCGGCAATTAGGTCTTCAATTTTGCCGGTGATGACGTTGTAACCTTGGTTGCCAGTGGCTTCTTTAACTTTTTCGACAATGACAGAACCTTCCACCCCGGCATTGCTGCCCAACTGGTGTAGGGGGGCTTCCAGAGCTTTGGCAATGATGTCGGCCGCCACCCGTTCTTCATCGTTGCTGAGTTGGGCTTTAAAGGCTTGAATTTTGCCAGCTAAACGGATTAGGGTTGTGCCACCACCAGGGACAATACCTTCTTCCACCGCTGCTTTAGTGGCGTTGAGGGCATCTTCAATGCGGAGTTTGCGGTCTTTGAGTTCCGTTTCAGTGGCGGCGCCGACTTTAATCACTGCCACACCACCGGCTAGTTTGGCGATGCGCTCTTGGATTTTTTCTTTGTCGTAGTCAGAATCGGACGCGGCGTATTCTTTGCGGAGTTGCTCAATGCGTTCTTTAACTCCGGCAGAGGCCCGTTTGTCCGCTCCAGCAACGAGGATGGTGTTGTCCTTTTCCAAAGTGGCTTTAACCGCTTGACCCAATTGATCCAAGCTCACGCTGTCGAGGCTCAGGCCAATATCTTCAGAAATGACACTACCACCGGTGAGGATGGCGATGTCCTGCAACACCGCTTTACGCCGATCGCCAAAGGCGGGGGCTTTAATGGCGGCCACGTTGAGCACACCCCGGGCTTTGTTGACCACTAGGGTAGCGAGGGCTTCTCCTTCAATATCTTCAGCAATAATCAACAGGGGACGACCGGCCCGGGCAACGCTTTCCAGCACGGGTACCAAGTCGGCAATGGCGCTGATTTTTTTGTCGGTAATTAAAATCAGAGGATTATCAAACTCCACCAACTGGCGATCGCTATCGGTGATGAAGTAGGGGGAAATGTAACCCCGGTCGATCTGCATCCCTTCTACCACTTCCAACTCGGTGTTGAGAGACTTGGACTCTTCCACGGTGATGACGCCATCTTTGGTGACTTTGTCCATGGCATCGGCAATCATGGCCCCTACTTCCGGATCGTTACCGGCGGATACGGTGGCCACCTGGGCGATCGCCGAACCTTCTACGGGTTTAGCCAAAGCCTCAATTTCTTGGACGAGGAAAGTGGTAACTTTTTCGATGCCCCGACGGAGAGCTACAGGGTTAGCTCCAGCGGCCACGTTACGTAAACCTTCCCGTACTAAAGCTTGGGCAATAATAGTGGCGGTGGTGGTGCCGTCCCCGGCGATTTCCTTGGTTTTGGAAGCAACTTCCTGGATTAACTTAGCTCCAGCATTTTCTTCCGGGTTAGACAGTTCAATTTCTTTGGCGACGGTGATGCCATCGTTGACAATTTGGGGAGCACCGTACTGCTTTTCTAATAAAACGTTGCGACCTTTGGGGCCGAGGGTAATCCGCACTGCATCGGCCAGGGCATTAATCCCCGCTTCCAGGGAGCGTCTGGATTCATCCTTAAAGGAAATAAGCTTAGACATAGACTAAAAAGTTACAAATAACGTCAAAGGTGGCGGACAAGTCCATAAAGCACTTTAGCACTCTTGGCAGTGGAGTGCTAAGCCAGGCAAGGTTCGGTTTTCCGTTCTTTGGGACGCTTAAGATACTGAATTTTTTTGCTTACTGACTGGTGGTGATGCCCCGTTCCCGCAGTTGCCGGATGAAATAATCTTCCAGGGAAGGCCTGGCCAAATTGAGGCTGATTAAACTGGCTCCAAGACTAGGTAGAGCATCCACTAGCGTTTGGGGATCTCCTTGGTAATCACCATGCCAGACATCCTGTTCCTGACTGAGGTTGCCCAAATATTTGCTTAATTCCTCTACTTGTCCCCCCCGTAGGATCACTTGGTAACCTTCGTCGGTGCCCAACACTTCTGCTAAAGAACCGCTACAGAGCAATTCTCCCCGGGCCAAAATGGCAATGCGGTCACAAATTTGCTCCACGTCGGCCAAAATGTGGGAGTTGAAAAAGATGGTTTTGCCCTGTTCCTTGAGGGAGAGAATAATTTCCCGCACCTGGTAACGCCCCAGGGGGTCTAAACCGGACATGGGTTCATCGAGGAATACCACTTCTGGATCATTAATGAGGGCCTGGGCCATGCCCACCCGTTGCAACATACCTTTAGAATATTGCCGCAATTGCTTCTTTTTGGCAGTTTTTTGGGCCAGCCCCACTAAATCGCACATGGCCATAATGCGCCGCTGCCGTTCCCTTTTGCCAATCTGAAACAGGCTGCCAATGTAATCCAAAAATTCCCAGGCGGTTAAAAAGTCATAAAAATAGGCATTTTCCGGCAGATAGCCTACCCGTTGTTTAGTCTGGCGATCGCCGATGGGTTTGCCCAGGAGGGTGCCCCGGCCGCCGCTGGCACGGATAACCCCCAAAAGAATTTTTAATAAGGTAGTTTTGCCCGCCCCATTGGGACCAAGCAGGCCAAAGGTTTCTCCCGGTTGCACCGCAATGGATAAAGGTTTAAGGGATTCCACCTTCTGATTCATCCAAAAGCCAGTACGGTAGGTCTTGCTAATCTCCCAGGTTTCCACCACATGGCCCTGGATTGGTTCCTTTGCCTCGGCGATCGGAGTTGACACGACCATTAACTTATTTCCTCCCTGAAAAAGTCCTGCCCAGAAGAGCTAACCACTAATACTAAAAACACATCGATTAGTTTCGATCATCGTGGAAAAGGTCTTAAAAATGACTGCGCAGGATTTGACATACTGCTGAGCCCATTGTTGAGCCAACTCAATTTGGGTTGGGGTCAACTGCTCCTGCTTTGGCCCTTGATAGTTAAGTTTAACGGCTTTTTTATCCACCTCAAACTGGGCGAACCATTCTTCCTTGGGCCGGGTCGATTGGAGATAACGACTAGCCATGGTACTACCTAAATAATGATTACCTAAACTACCCAAATATTCAAAAGTTAATAACAGGTCTTCCACCGTCAAGCTAGTGGGGAGGGAAGCTTGGCCAGACTGTTCCTCTTTGAGCGGGGTTTGAGCCTCGGTTTGAGGACTAGGAGCACTATCCCCTGCCACCTTGATCAGACCGAAGTTTTCGGGCTTAAAACCGGCGTCAAACTGGGTTTGTTGATTATATTTGGCATTGGTTAACTTTGCCCCAGTTAAATCTGCCCCCGTTAGCAAAGCCCCGTGCAAACAGGCTTCTTCAAGATTAGCCCTGGTCAGTAACGCTCCGGCACAAAGGGCCTGGTCTAAATGGGCTCCCTGGAGATTAACTTTGAGCAAAAAGGTTTTTAGTAGGGATGCCTGCCCCAGGTCAGCCCTAGCCAAATTAGCGCCGGACAGATCGGCGTTGTTAAAATAGCAACCCTGCAATTTACAGCCTTGTAAATCTGATCCCCGCAGGTTGGCCTCGCTGAAGTCTGAGCCACTAAAATCTGCTCCAGCTAGGGTGAAGCCGTGGAGGTCAATGTGCCGCAGGGCTAAGTTAGGAAAATGGCGCTCCCCTGCCTGGTATTGACTAAGAATCGCCTGGGCTTGATTACTGTCTACCATCGAAAATTTTTCCGCTGCCGAGACTGCCGGTCAATTAAGATTAACCCTATCTAGTGCAAACCATAGCATTCAGTGGGTAACTTGTTGTCAACCCTGCATTGTGCCCTGTCAACAGGGGGCAAGGGTTTGCGTCCGCACTCCGGCAAATCCCTTCTAAAGCACTGGTTTTTGTCTTCTGTGGGCTATCTGCCAGGGAGCTAGAACTTTGCCCTTAAACATCGCCAAGGGTGCGACTAAATATTTTTTCTAGGAGGCCAACCATGGGCATATTTAGACTTTCTCAATTTTCCGCATCGGTGCTGTTTTTATCCGGTACCCTTCTCACTGCCTTGCCCCCCTCTCCCCTTTGGGCTAACGAAATGCAACAACTGCTCACTGTCACTGGCCAAGCTTCGGAATCTGTCCCCACCACCCTAACTGAAGCCCAGCTAACGGTGGAAGTCCAAGCCGATACTGCTAACCAGGTTCAAACGGCGATCGCCGAACGGAGTAACCGTCTGGTGGAATATCTACGCAGTCAACGGGTAGATAAGTTACAAACCCAGGGGCTACAACTCCAGCCCAACTATGTCTATAGCAACAATGAAAGAAGGTTAGAAGGCTACATTGGCAGTAATACCGTCAGTTTTCAGTACCCAAGCGACCAAGTGGGAAAAATCCTTGACGAAGCTGTGCGGGCCGGGGCCAGTCGCATCGATGGTATTCGCTTTATCGCTACCCCTGAAACCCTCAAGGCAGCAGAACAAAAGGCCTTGGTCGCCGCCACCGCCGATGCCCAGGCCCAAGCTCGGGTGGTGCTGTCCAGTTTAAATTTAACCCCCCAAAACATTGTCCGCATTGTTATTAATCCCAGTCCAGGGCAACCCATGCCCCTTTTTAGGGGGGCCCTGGCCGCTTCCCCGGTAGCGGAATCTGCGCCCACCCCGATTATTAGCGGCGACCAAACAGTACAGGCCACAGTGACCCTGGAAATTGCCTATTAATTATTTTTGCTAGGGCGTCGGGCCATCCGTGGGATTGCCATTGTCGGGCTGAATCAAATCGGGAGTATTGCCGGGGTTCACTTCCGGCTCCCTAATTTCAGGGATAGGCAACCAGTAGATCACCAGGGCAAAAACTGCTAAGCCCAAAGCTCCCAAGCTGGCGGGAATGGCCCGTTGCACAAAGGGTTCGTCCGGTTGCCGGTGGCGACGGGACAGGGGTTCTAGGGTAAGGGAAAAGTCCGGTAAAGTATGGCGATCGCCAATAAATTGGTCCACAGCTTCCACCAGGTCAAAGAGTTCCACAGTGGATAGATCAACGGCGATCGCCTCGGAGGATTCATCAGCCGGGGGATGCCACACCAAACGGTGCAGGGCCTGATCCGGCAGGGGGGTTAACTCGGCCCATTCCCCATTTTCTCCCCTGGTTTCTGTGGGATGGGGAATACCACTCAGACAACCCTGGGCGTAACTGTTGACCGCTTTAGCCAAGGCCTCCAGAAAAGCGCGGCCACCTTCCAAACTTTGGTTGGTGCCGAGGAACTGACAACGGGCATTGAGAATGATCTGCAAATCCTCGTTGCTAGAACTGGGATCAGTGCCGCTGGCCATGCCCTCCAGGGTGAGGGTACAGTTGGGTAAGCGATAGGGTCTTTGAATATTCAAGCCACTTCTCCGTCAAACAAGCTGATCCATAAACGTTCCATGCCGATGGTGCCAGTGCAAAACAATAATTGGTTGAGCAAACCCAGGGCAAAATCGTCCATGGCCGGTTCCGAAGCCAACAACACCGATACTTTAGCCCGGCGGGGATTCATCCGGCTACTAAAATGGGAACGGAATTGGTCTAGGTAATCCGACAGTAAAAAATTAGTACCCACCGGTAACTGTTTGGCCCGCATTTGCCGTTCTGCAATGAGCAATTGCCGCATAGTTACATTCAACGGCTTGGCCTGGTAATGGGCGATCGCCGTCAGGGCCTTGGCTTGGTCTAGGGTGAGCAGGGTGCGGTTGTAGGAACGTCGCCAGGGATTAGTACAGCGTAACCGCCACAGAGCCAGGGCATGGGGAACAATGGACTGTAGCCCCAAACTTTCCGCACTGGCCAGCATTTTCGACGCCGAACCCACATCCAAAGCCTCGATCGCCAGTAAGAGCAAATCAAGGCGTTGCTGTAACTGACTGGCACACCGCTGATTAGAGAGGGGAAAATCCGGCAAAGTTTTTAGCACAGCGGCCTGTTCTTCAACAACAACGGCGGCATCAGACATGGGCAAAGTTAACAGGCTGAGTTGGGTAACGTAGCAGAGCAGCCCAAAGGCTACCCAGAACATAGTCTAAATTTTGACACTGCAAACCATGGTATCGCATCGAGTCAGACTCCCATCAAAAACCACGGCTGACCAAGAAAAAGCCACTCTGCAAAGCACCAATAATTAACCCCAGCACTCCCCCCAGATTAACAATGGCCTGGAGTTCACTACGGACAATGGCCTGGACAGCGGTTTCCAACTCGGCGGCGGGGGTTTCATTAATACGATTGATAATCACCTGGTCAATGGCCAGGATGGGAATAATTTGCTTGACAATTTTTTCTAAATCCTCCTCCAAATACCGTTCCAAAATTGACGCCAACTCCTCACTTACCAAACCCAGGGAGCCGGTCACCGCCGTGGAAGACTGCAGACGATTGACAATGAGCACCGCCACATTATCCCAATCCACCGAGTTACCAAAATCCTTCAGAAAAGGTTCCCCCCGCTCCCGAATATAGGTCCGCACCACTTCCCCTGTGGTCCGCCGCAATTGTCGCACCGTCGAAACAGGTAAATTTTCCAAGGATAATTGCTGTAGCCAGTCCTTGAGGCGATTCCGAATTTCCAAGGAAAGTAATAATTCCTTCAGGCGCAAATTGGCCGTTTCCTTTTCCTCCAGGCAAAAAGCCCGCAAACGGGTGAGGGAATTACGCACCCCAAATAAATTAGCCACCACCCAATAGGTGCCACTGGTTTTTTCCCGAAAACCCTCGTCAATTACCTGGATATTGCGATCGCTCAAAAAATCCACCAACGCCAAACGAATGGTATCCGGCGGCAACACCGTACCTAGTAACCAATCAGCGAACTGACGGGATTGCAGTTCCGACAATCGAAATTCCAGCAAAATTTGATCAAAAATCCGGTTAATCTGATCCGATAGAAAATTATCCTGCCGGGCCAGGGCTTTTAGTAAGCGGGGCAAAGATTCACTAAATAAATCCCGTAAAATATTGGCGAGAATTTGGGCGGTTTTTTGTTGCTTATCTTCGCGAATTTGTTTCAGGGCCAATTGCAATAGCCACCCCAAGGCCCCCTCTACCCGGTCCCGTTGCAGTAGTTTACGGGCTAGCCGTTGCAGTTCCTCCGGGGTCAGCAAAGACCCCATAATAGTGTCGGAAACCCTCTTGGCCAGACGTTCCTGGTTGCGGGGAATTAATCCAGGGGTGAAGGGCAGTTGATAGGGCCCCAAAAAGAGGGGTTTGTAGGGACGAAATAGCATTTTGATGGCTAAATCGTTGGTGAAATAGCCAATAATTCCCCCCGCAATGGGGGGTAAAGCTAGGGTGAGGAGTAGGGAGTAGTTAATCATCATCAATGGCAAGGCAAGGCAATCCCCAGCCCAGACTGAACAGGATTCAGAGGATCATAATCTTGGCCAGACCAGGGTGAGAAGGAAGAAAAACTAAGGTTTCTCATCAGTGCAAACACAAGTTTTACCCCTCCTTCCCAAAGTAATAAATCCCGCAATTGAAAATCGAAGATCACTGTCTCAGCTTTAATAAATTTTCCTGCACCACCGGCGGTAAACGGCGCATAATTTTGCCCTTGGCCGGATCGATCGCCACTAGGGTAATTTTGCCAGTCACACAGAGTTCCCCGGTTTCTAGGCAAACAATTTGATTTTGCCATTCCAACCGTACTTTCTGGATTTCTTGCATTTGCACTTTAATCACTGCGGTTTGCCCCAGGCGGATGGCCCGGTGGTAGCGTAGGGCCAGGTTCACCACCGGTAAATCACAGCCCAGCTTGACCAAATCGGCAAAATCCACTCCAATGGACCGCAAACATTCAACTCGGGCGGTTTCCAACCAGGTTAGGTAGGTGCCATGCCAAACAACGCCGCCGTAATCAGTGTGGTGGGGCTGCACCCGGACCATAATCTCAAACCACTTTTCGGTCACAGCCTCCAGTTCCGGTCGGGGAACTAGGCAATGGTCTCCTGGGGGGCTTGGGGGTAATTGAGGCTTTGGGGAATCACTCACAGTCAATCTAAAGGGGCCGTTAAACAAAGCTGATCCCCATCATACCTAGTCTGGGGTAGCCTCTGTTATCGGTTCCCTTGGGGGAGCAAAGCCAACGGCATGGTCTGGTAAGTTCCACTTTTGGGCCAGGGCTAACACTTGGCCCCTGGCGATCGCCGTTTCAAACACGGAGGAAAAAATGGCTGGAATGGGATGGTTTTTTAGCCAATTATTCAGGACCCTGGGGTCTCCCATGATGGCGGCTTTGAGGATGTAAAGCCCCGGCCAACCCTCATCGTAGAGTTTTTGCAGTTGAGGTAAGCTACACACCGCTTCGTCTAGGGCAATGGGGGTGACAAAATTTCGTTGCAGTCTAAACATTTCAGCAATTTGCCCAGGGGGTAGGGGTTGCTCCAGGTATTGGACTTTGGGCGGAGAATCTTCCCTTTGGCGATCGAGCAGGGTTAACCATTCTTGGGCCGTGTCCACACTCAAACCTCCGTTGGCATCCAAACGTAAATTTATTTGTCTGGGTAATTTCTCCAATGCTGCTAGCAGTTGTAAATACAAATCCTGTTCTGTCAGGAAATCATCGACTGCAATTTTCCACTTGACGGTATTGGCAGTTAACTTTTTCCCTGAATTGAGGTAATCCAGGGCTCTTTTTCCCGTTGGCAATAGCTGACAATAATTAATATTTTGTGGATTGGTTTCAACCAAACTTTCAGAGCTTAATTCTAACTCCGCCGCCCCAAACGCAAACTGGCAACAGGGTAGGCGATCGCCAATTTCCCTAATCTGCTCTGGCGTAATCTGACCTTTCAAACCATGGCAAAAATCCGTAGCGCTGGCCAAATCCTCCGTACCAAACCACGGTAAGGGGGCAATTTCTCCCCGGCCCCTGTTTCCCCTTTGGTCAGTTAACTCCACAATCAAACCCTGTCGCCGTTCCCAATAGCCATGGGCTGTCACCACTGGGTTAGGCAGGGAAAAATTGTAAGAATAAAAGTTGACTTGATAGGATTCCCCCATGGAGCAGGCTGGGTTCAAGGGCTCTATTAATCTGAAAAAATAAAGAAAAGAGAGGTGTTTTTACCTCCCTTGATAAAATTTCTAACAACAGTTCACCGATTAACTAACTATTACCGTTGACTAAATTGTCAGCACCGTCAACCACCTTGGCCGAGACAATTTTGTCCCCTTCGCTTAACTGTTCCAAGGTTTCTTTGCCATCCACTACGTAACCGAAGACAGAATAACGGCCGTCCATCAAATTAAATCCCGGTGGAGTTAGTTCCGTATCAAATTTAAAGAAGAAAAATTGGGAAGAACCACCATTGGGTTCCGTTTCCGGCCGGGCTAAGGCGATCGCCCCGTAGGCATTGAAAGGCAAAGCTAGTTCCGGTAAGTACATACCGGCATCTTCCAAGGTCATGCCATAGATGGGCCCTTCTTCCCCTTTAACTAAAATTTCCAGGGGAATGGCGCGATATTGTTTGGTTTGGGGGTCAATAAAGCCCGCTTCTGGCCCTGGGGGATCCCCCGCTTGGGTCACAAAGAAATCTTCTGAACGGATGAAAGGTAAACCGTCATAGAATTTGCGTTGCACCAAATCCACAAAGTTACCGGCGTTAATGGGGGCGCTATAGCCATCCACCACAATGGTTAGGGGTCCTTTATTGGTGGTCATTTCCACCGTGGCCCGGCCGTTCAGTTGGGGCAGGTTGGCAAATTCTTCGGGAATAGCAAAGGGGAAATCCGTCACCATCAGAGCTTCCAAATCTCCGATCGCCGTCAGGGCCGATTGACGCAGGCCAATCACCTCTTCCTTATCTTTCGCATCCACCGCTGCGGCCAAATCAGTTAAATCAGTTTTGACAGTGTCCAATAAGGTTTCCGCCTCTGCTTGGCGATCGGCCGGTACCCCAGCGAGAATTTTATCTTCCTTCAGGGTGATGGTCAGATTAGCAGCCCGCACATCTTTTTTAATCGCCGGCCAACGCTTTGCCCGGATATGGTTAGAAATATCTTCCAAGCTATCCTGCAAGCGCCGCACCTCTGGATTATCGATGGGCAGAGCGTAGCGCAAAATGGCATTGGGATCCGTAATGGCATTGCCCTGGGCCAAAGCACCCAACAGCATCGGCTGGCCCAAAGGTAAGCTCCACCCCGGCATCGCCCAAGTCAGGGATAGTAGTGTAAGTACCAGGGACATCAAGCCAAACCGCAGGCCCTGTCGGGTAATTATCCCCAGGGGAATTTTAATAATTTGCATCATAATGATTGTGGTTTGTTCTCCAGCATAGGGGGCAACAGCAAAATTTTCCCACTTCAACGCCCCCATCCCCTAGTAGAATGTTGGGTGAACTTTTGAGTCTTTCTTGGCTTCCATGATATCCAGTAACGATTTTCGCACAGGTACAAGTATTGTGATGGACGGCGCAGTCTGGAAGGTGGTGGAATTCCTCCACGTTAAACCAGGCAAGGGTTCCGCCTTTGTGCGTACCAAGCTCAAAAGTGTTCAAACTGGCAATGTAGTGGAAAAAACTTTCCGGGCGGGGGAAACGGTGCCCCAGGCCAACATCGAAAAATCAGTCATGCAACACACCTATAAAGATGGGGACCAATATGTCTTTATGGACATGGAAACCTTTGAAGAGGTGAGCATTGCCCCAGATACCCTGGGAGACAAGGCCAAATTCATCAAAGAAGAGATGGAAGTTAGTGTGGTCACCTGGGATGGCACTATCCTTGACGTTGAATTGCCCACCAGTGTGGTGTTGGAAATTGTTGAAACTGACCCCGGTGTGAAGGGGGATACGGCCACCGGCGGCACCAAGCCGGCAATTTTGGAAACCGGTGCCCAGGTGATGGTGCCCCTATTCATTGCCCAGGGAGAAAAGATTAAGGTCGATACCAGGGATGGTTCCTACCTGGGACGGGACAATGCCTAAGCTGTGGTTAACTTGATCAATTGGGTAGATGGATTTTAACCCGTAGGCCCATTGGTCAGCTCAAGCTTTAATAATCGTATTTTGTTGTATTGGGGGGTGGGTGATTCGTGGCTATTAACTTTACGGAACTACGGGAATTGTTGGGGGTAATTTCCCAAAGTAATATCACCGAGTTCAGTCTCAAAAGCGGCGATTTTGAGGTTTCGGTGCGGAAGGATACCGTGGCCGGCGGTGTTTCCATTGCCCCCCAGGCCATCACCCCCCCATCTTCCCCTGTAGTTTCTGCTCCGGCTCCCTCCCCCGAAGTTGCGGCCCCATCCCCGGCGGATCAAAAGTGGACGGCGATCGTTTCCCCCATGGTGGGCACTTTTTACCGGGCCCCAGCCCCCGATGAGCCGCCCTTCGTGGAAGTGGGAGATGCAGTCAGCAAAGGCCAGGGGGTCTGCATTATTGAAGCAATGAAGTTAATGAATGAAATTGAAGCGGAAGTGGCGGGGCAGGTAATGGAAATTGTGGTGGAAAATGGGGAGCCGGTGGAATACGGTCAAACTCTGATGTGGATTAAACCCTAACGTGGTTGGCCAGTTTGTTCGGTGCTTTGGGGTCATTTGGGTGCTTCCAACTCAGTGAGTTATCATAGAAGGCGATCGCCACAGCGGCCCTGATCCTCTCCGGTTGTGCCGACTTTCCTAACAATGACCAGCGTCCCCATTGCCCGTTCCCCCCGCACCAGTTATCAGCAAATAAATCAGCACCAGCCCAGTGATAGTGCCCTAGGGTTGGTTTCCACCAGGAGCTTTCCGGCGATCGTGGGGACGGCGGACATGATGCTGAAATCTTCCCAAGTGACCCTAGTGGGCTACGAAAAAATTGGCAGTGGCTACTGTACTGCAGTGGTGCGGGGCAAGGTGGCCGATGTGCGCCTAGCAGTGGAAGAAGGGGCTAGAACAGCAGAACAGTTTGGCCAGTTGGTATCAAAATTGGTCATTCCCCGACCGATGCCTAACCTACAGGCGGTGTTCCCCATTGGCAGTCATCTGGTGGAAATTGCCCAACAGCAACGGGGTTACAGTCGTTTGAGCAATCGCTCCATTGGTCTGTTGGAAACTAGGGGTTTTCCCGCCATGGTGGGGGCCGCCGATGCCATGCTCAAGTCCGCCGATGTGCAACTGGCTTCCTACGAAATTATTGGGGATGGTCTTTGTACCGCCATTGTGCGGGGAACGGTGGCCAATGTGGCCATGGCGATCGAGGTGGGCATGCAAGAAGCGGAACGTATTGGCGAACTCCATGCTGTGATGATTATTCCTCGGCTTTTGGAAGATTTAGAACATACTTTGCCCGTAGCCACCTATTGGCTAGACGAAAACGAACCCCTACCAATGTTACTGCCCAATCAAGTGCGGGAAAAACAACGGCAATTGGTGGCCCTACCGGAATTAGAAAAGGCCGTAGTGCCCCAACGCCAAGCGGAACCATTACCCATGCAAGAAAAAATAGAAGCCCCTTTAATTCTAGAAAAAGAGGCGGAAAAACCCATAGTGGAAGTGCTAGATCCAGAAATAGATTAGTCGGGTATTCTCCCCAACCTGAAATGGAGGATCAACTATGGGTACAAAATACCAAATGCAAGCTGATTTTGGGAGAATAAGTACATTTTTTTATTACAGCAAACTCCGAATTAATTTGATACACACATGACAGCTGTAACGCTTATTCTGTAGGGAATTTACTGCGTCCCTCAGATGTCCCAACCGCTTTATTTACCGTTTACACATTTTAAATTATTTTTTTGATCCTAGATGTTTATCAAAGGTATAAGTTGACTTTTTGGCAGAAATTTCCTAACGTCAAATAACAGGAAATAGTTTGTAATAAATCATCACAAAAATAGTTAAGATATTGGTTGCATAGTTAAACAAAAGGGGCCACATATTAGCATCAGTCCTCCTCTGTTCGTAAAGAATAAACACCAGCGTGAGTACTTCCCCCACAAACCACGAGCCCAAAAATAAGGGAGAAAGACCGTTAGCATTACCATTAAGCCAGCATTCGTAAGCCTGGGGGATACCGCAAACTGCCAGCAGGAAAGCCCCAATCCATCCTATTGCCCTGAGATTTCGATCCGTTGGTTCTTGTTGCATCGATACTATAGCTGATTTATTTAGTTTTGAGACGTTTTGCTGGAGTTGTATGGTAACATGTTGGAAGAATAACACAAGAATCCATAAATAAATCAGTCATGACTTACGATCTTGATTTA
>NZ_JACJTJ010000034.1:0-14292 GCF_014698605.1 Synechocystis sp. FACHB-383
CTAACCAGATACTCACAAACTTAAATGTGTCTAACACTGGGTAGTCATCTTTAGGAAAATTAGATAGATGAGTTTTGACAATATGTCCAAAATTTGATATCATTGCTTCAATTATTTTAATGTTTCTGCCCTTTATTCTATCATTTTAAAGGGCTTTTTCCTTCTTTATAACTATCGTTCAACACTTCTGCACTGCGACCTATTTTATGCCCCAATAAAAACCCCCTCTCCACTACTCAGAAAGGGGGCTATATGGTCGCCTAAGCTTTAATGATTTGCTGGGGTTTAATTACTAAACGAGCAAAGCTAATTTGGCATTGTTGCTGGCTAGGAGAGTTTGCAACTCTTCAGAATCAACGGTTTCTTTCTCCACTAACATTTCCGCTAGTTGGTCAAGGATGCCCCGGTTTTCCACTAATACCTCCTTGGCTCGTTGGTAGGCTTGATCCACCAATCGACTTACTTCAGCGTCAATGCTAGCGGCAGTTTCATCGGAGAAGTCCCGGTCCGAAGCAATGTCCCTTCCCATGAAGATCCCCCCACCTTGGCGACCTAAGGCCACAGGCCCGAGGCGATCACTCATGCCAAAACGAGTTACCATCTGGCGGGCCACCCGAGCTACCTGTTGCAGGTCATTGGAAGCACCGGTGGTGACTTCTTCTTCGCCAAAAATAATTTCTTCGGCAATGCGGCCTCCCAGGGCAACGGCCATCTGATTTTGCAGATAGGAGCGGGAGTATAAACCTGATTCCATGCGGTCTTCACTGGGGGTGAACCAGGTTAAACCACCGGCCCGGCCCCGGGGAATGATGCTAATTTTTTGCACTGGATCGTAATCCGGCATTAAAGCTCCTACCAAGGCATGGCCAGCTTCGTGGTAGGCCACCAAGGTTTTGCGTTTTTCGCTCATTACCCGATTTTTCTTCTCGGGGCCAGCCAACACCCGGTCGATGGCATCGTTGACTTCGTCCATGGAAATTTCGGTCAAGTTGCGACGGGCGGCTAAAATAGCGGCTTCGTTCAACAGATTGGACAGGTCAGCACCGGTAAATCCGGGGGTACGGCGGGCAATTTTATCCAAATCCACATCTTGGGAAAGGGTTTTGCCCCGGGCATGGACATTGAGGATTTCTCGACGACCAGCATAGTCAGGACGGTCTACCACCACTTGGCGATCGAAACGACCGGGACGCATCAAAGCGGAGTCCAGTACGTCGGGGCGGTTAGTGGCAGCCACAATAATGATGCCAGTGTTGCCTTCAAAGCCGTCCATTTCCGTTAGTAATTGGTTGAGGGTCTGTTCCCGCTCATCGTTACCACCACCGAGACCAGCGCCCCGTTGACGACCAACGGCATCAATTTCATCGATGAAGACAATACAGGGAGCATTGGCTTTGGCTTGCTCAAATAAATCCCGCACCCGGGAGGCTCCCACACCGACAAACATTTCCACAAATTCTGAGCCGGAGATGGAAAAGAACGGTACTCCAGCTTCCCCCGCAACGGCTTTGGCTAACAGGGTTTTACCGGTACCGGGAGGGCCCACCAGGAGCACACCTTTGGGAATCTTGGCTCCCAATTCGGTAAAGCGGTCGGCGTTTTTCAGGAAGTCCACCACTTCGGTGAGTTCTAGTTTGGCTTGCTCAATGCCGGCCACGTCCCCGAAGGTAACTTGGGTTTGGGGTTCCATTTGCACCCGCGCTTTGGATTTACCAAAGTTCATGGCTTGGGAACCAGGGCCACTCTGGGCCCGGCGGAAGAGGAAGAAAATCCCCACCAGGAGCAAGATGGGCAAAAATAGAGTGCTGGCGATGCGGAACCAGAAGCCTTCGTCACTCTGGGGCTGGACGGCAATATCCACGTTGTGTTGGGTGAGGATATTGATCAAGTCTGGATCGTTGGGCAGATTAACCAAGTAGGGAGGGCCACCGCTGGGGTTGGGCACTTGGGCTTGGGTGCGGTCGGCGCTGAGGTTAACCCGTTCGATCTGATTAGCTTCTACCCGATTGACGAAATCGCTGTAGCTGAGGGTTTCTCTAGTTTGGGTTGGACGGTCGAAAAAGGCCGATGCCAACGCTAAAACGACAATCAACAGCAAGGCATATAGGCCCGCGTTACGCCATTTTTTATTATTTTTGCTCACGCTAGAACTCTCCAATAGTGAGTGTAGTTATCATATTCCACCAGCTAGCAATGGATGTGGTGGAGAATAAACAGTTGTTAACTTATGTTAACGCTTCTCAGAAACAATTGGCCACTGCACCGAAAAAATGCTAGAGGTACGGGCTATGTTACTGTCAGTCCCCCTGGGTTGGGGTAAAGCGTTTAAACTCCTGCTCCAGGGAATCCTGGTCGGTGCGGTAGGTGATGTCCGCCTGGGTGATGACGGTGCTAGTGGCCCAATCCTGGGCAAATTCTAGTTTAGCTTTGAGGGGGGGGGAGGGCGGTTGTAGAAGTTTGGCCCGCTGTTGCCGATCGCCGTTGCGCTGTTCCAGTTTTTGATTACGTTGTTGTAACCAGAAGTACCTCACCAAGGGAATGGCTAGGAAGCCCACTGCATAGGCCACCAAGAGGCCGTAAATGCTCTGGACAAAATAAACCAGTTCTCCCAAATCAAGCTCAGCCCCGTAGGTTTTTAGCATGACCCCCAAACTCAAGGCCAAAACTAGGTTGACTCCCCCTAAGGCGATCGCCGCTATTTTTTGTCCCGCAGAAGCCTGACTAAATTTCCAGGGTTTTTCCCGCAGGTAGGAAGCTAGGGTGGTGGATTGGCGCTCCTGGGCACTGACTTGGAGGTCGGGGAAAGTGTAGATTAATTCACCGTTGGGGGAAACCTGGGGGTAGCCATTAAAGCGGGCCAAGACAGGAATCATGTAGTCCTCATTTTCCCGGTTGAACTTGGTCACATTATCCAAATAGGGGGCGGCCTGTTCGGCGGCGATCGCCCCGCCATTATTGCGAATTAAACTACCCAGGGTTTGCCAGCGTCTTTCCTCCAAATCTTCATTGGGGTCGCCATCCCCAAAGAGGAACGAGAAAATCGCTTCGAGGAAGTTCAGCTCGTTTTTATTTTTATCAGACTTTTTCTTGTCCCGTTTTTGCCGGCCACCATCGGGACTGAGCAGCCAAAAAATATCCCCCGGCCAGAAAAATATTCCACCACCACCACCGCCACTGCGATTGCTTCCCCCGGAAAAGTTAAAGCCCCCATCGTTATCATTGTCAGACTTGGAATTGACAGCGATGACAATGGCAATAATGGCCACCAACATCAACAGGATCGAAAGGATAAGGATAATACCAAAGGAAATGCGGATCAGGTAAAACAACACCTGCCAAATACTCTGGAGCCAACTCTGAAACCGCAAGCGCCAATATTTATTACGGAGAATATTACGGAATTGCTTGGGAAAAGCAAACACAATCTCGCCGGATTCCGCCACTTGGAGATGGCCCTCCACCTCCGACGCCAAGGTCAGTAACCCCTGTTGGGTTTGGTTAATTTCTAGTCCAGCCTGACTGGCCACGTCCCCCACCGTGACCACATAGTCTAACTGCTCCACGGCGGTCATAATTTGGGGATTAAAGGCGACACTCATTCCACTGCCCTCGGACGTGACAATCATTAAAATTATTCTTCTAGTATAGAGAGAAGATTTTCTGTCGATATATAGGTTTAGTGGTTATGAATGTGCGTTTTCCTCACTTTTATTTGGGCTTAATGTTTGCTAGCTTGGTAGCTGGATCTGGAACTCTCCCCCTAGCTGCAGCGGAACGGGTGGTGCTGACCTATAGCGTTTTGCGAGAATCAGTCTCCATTGAAGAGTTGGGAGAATTGAGTCGCACAGGAAAAGTATCCCCTTCCCTTAAAGCCTATTTGAAAATGGCCAACAAGGACCCAGAGGAATTGCGGGGTTGGCTCAATCAACCGTTTCAGGCAGATCCGGTTACCCTCTCCCGGGTGCTTAACAGTTTTGCCGGAGAATATGTGCTCAATCAGGTGGGTCAGGTAATCCACACTCCTTCCAAGCGGGACAATAAAGAAGCCCTGCGGGGTGCCATTATCACTTCTGCGGAAAAAGATAATCAGGTAAGGCTCATCGAAGTGCTGGAAAATTACCCCACCCCGGAACTCCACGTCAACGGCGATCGCCTGATGGAACTGTATCAACAAGTGGAAGGGCTGACTGCGTTGTTGGGTCGGCTACCTTTTTAGTCGAACTCTGACTTTTCCCATTTCCTCAAATCCCTAATAATTGTAGATACTTTTGCTTTGGTTTAATTTTTCTTATTTTCTGCTTAACCCGGCCATAGCCAATTTATTTTGATGACTTACCGTGTTATTTGTTAATGATTTGGACAAATGAGTGGGCCGCAATTTGAGTTTGATCCCAGAAAAAGCAAATCTAATAAAATCAAGCATGGAATAAGCTTTACTGAAGCTCAATTTTTATGGTCAGACAATCAGAGAATTCAGATTCCAGCCCGCACCGATGATGAGCCTCGCTTTCTCGTAATTGGTATAATCGAAGATAAGCACTGGTCAGCGGTGATTACCTATCGTGGTAAAAAAATTAGGATTATTTCGGTTTGTCGTTCCAGAAGAGAGGAGATGACGCTCTATGAAGGCTGAGAATTTTGATCGTAAGTTTGACGCAGGAGAGTCAATTCTTGAATACTTGGATTTATCCCAAATTCAAAGAGGGAATAATCACGAAAACGAAGAAGAAATTATTGCGCTGGCATTGCCTTCGTCCATGATTCTTGCATTAAAAGCAGAGAGTCAGCGGAGCAACCTTCCATTGAATATAATGCTAAAAAATTGGATTGAAGAGAAGTTATCAACCCCACTCTGAGCAAGCAATCTAAGGCTTTGTGTAAATGTAGATTGTTGGAATATTGGGTAATTTTTTTTATCGGTGTTAAGAACATTTTGGAAACGTATTTAAACGCCTTCCCTGGTCGTAACTTTGAGTAGAATTCGGATTGAAATTCTCCCATGTCGCCAGGAACTTTCTCACACATTTCAAGCACTATCGGGGGACATTTCCCTTGAGGTGGCATGGAAAAAACAAAGTTTCTTTTCTCTGATATTAATTCAACCAAGCAAAAATGCCGCAATTGGTTGTCCTTGCTCAATAGCAATGCCGGTGAGATCAGCTAGTTTAGTTTAGTGTTTTTGTTTTTAAATCGTTTAAATTTACTGAAGTGGTCTAAATCTAGCTATAGTATCCCCATCAACCATCTTGATCAATGCCATGGGAAACACTATCAAAGCACCTCTGACTATCCAGGGAGTTGGACTGCACTCTGGAGTGGAAACCACCGTTACCCTCTGTCCAGTGATAGCGGGGAAGGGTCGCTATTTTCAGCGGGTTGATTTGCCAAAAAAGCCAATTATTCCAGCGGATTTGACCTGGGTGCGGGAAGCCATGCTTTCGACGGAGCTAGGGGAACCCGGGGCAACGATTAGAACAGTGGAACATTTACTGGCAACCCTAGTGGCCTTGGACATTGGTGATTTACGCATTGAAGTTAACGGTCCGGAAGTGCCTCTGCTAGATGGTTCTGCCCTGAGTTGGTTAACGGCGATCACCAGGGTGGGGCTCAGGCCCCAATCAAAGAAAAAGCAAGGGCAACCCATTGTGATTACGACCCCTTTGACCTGCCAAATAAAAGATGCGTTTGTAGCGGCTTTTCCCTGTGCAACTACCCGCTTCAGCTACGGTGTGGATTATCCCTATCTGCCCATTGGTAAACAGTGGTACACCTGGGAACCGGCCCAGGAAAAATTTGCCACGGCGATCGCCCCAGCTCGGACTTTTGGTTTTGCGGATCAGATTGAAAAATTGCGCCAGGCCGGACTAATTAAGGGGGGCAGTTTAGAAAATGCCTTGGTGTGCGACAAAGAGAAATGGCTCAATCCACCTTTACGTTTCCCCGATGAGCCGGTGCGCCATAAGCTCTTGGATTTGCTGGGGGACTTAAGTCTACTGGGGAAAATTCCCCAAGCCCATTTTGTCGCCTACAAAGCTAGCCACAAACTCCATACCCAGTTGGCGCAAAAAATTGCCGACACCT
This sequence comes from Synechocystis sp. FACHB-383, assembly GCF_014698605.1. Classification (NCBI taxonomy): domain Bacteria; kingdom Bacillati; phylum Cyanobacteriota; class Cyanophyceae; order Synechococcales; family Merismopediaceae; genus Synechocystis; species Synechocystis sp. FACHB-383. The sequence continues at coordinate 6,082 of NZ_JACJTJ010000034.1, forward strand.
ATGGTTAAAAAAGGCGTTTGCCGGGAACGCTCAATGCCCAGGCATGGGAGAAACCGGTTTACTTAAATTCTTGCTAACTTTTTTTGATTTTTGAAGACTGTTCACAATGCCCCTTTGCTTACCCAAGCTTGGGGGGAAATCCGACAAAAGTGCCTCAATATCAGGGTCGATTTAGGGGGCAAACCAGAACTTTGCTAACAAGCTTTTAGGGGGCCTTCGGTTCGGTCAGAATAATTTTCCGTTGTTGGGGATCGTGACGGGGGCTTAATTCCTCCATAATTTTGCGGCTCTGGCTAGGGTCAAAACTGCGGTGGAAGTCGCTGCGGAGTTGCTTAACCCTGGCCTCAGTTTCTTCTACCTGCATCTGAATTTCGTTCAGTTTTGCCTGTTGGGTTTGTTGATGGGGCAACAACCTGGCGATCGCCATTATGGAAACCACGACAAAAATACCATTGAGGCCCAGCTTGAAAAGAATTTCCCACACTAGCCACTTATGCTCAGGCTGAAACTTTTGTTCAGGACGCTTACGACTTCTGGAACGGGGGCGACGGGCACTAGTGGGTTTGAACGTTTGGGCAGTCATGGCGGGTAATTTTTGAGCCGGAGATAGCAAGAGGTCTGACAACTCACACCGGACTCTAAAGATGCCAGCATTTCCCCTAAAAATCAATAGGGCGCAACGCATCGCGCCCCAAGGATCGGATTATACGGCCGACGTTAGTCTACTTATAAAGTTCCGTGGAGAGACGGAAAGCTAGGAAAGCAGGCAGGAGAGCAACCACTAAGGCTGCCAAAATTTGGGTGTCAGATAATGCCATGGATAGTTAACTCCTAGATAAAAACAGATCGTGAGAAACATTAACAACACTTTGCAATATGGGGGCAGTTTTGGGAAACAAGTTGTTACAAGTCTTTAGAAAACTCGATACTTACCCAACTCCTATCCCCAGGGTGGCCAACCGGATAACCTAGTCTGGGCTAGAGTTCTCCCCGGATTTCTTCCACCACGCCATCCCGCAGCACCAATTCGACCCCCATTTTTTGCACCAGGTTATCCCCTTTTTGCAGACGGAAAAAGCTCTCCATCTGGCCCTGGATCACTTCCTGGTTGAGTTCTAATAACTGCACCTGTTGCATTTGTTGCAGAGCTTGGTTTTTTTGCTCGAGGATTTCGCTCTTTTGTTGATTAACCTGCATTTGAATGTTTTCAATTTGCTGGCTGACATTGGGGGGCAGGGGCACCAAGCTTTGTTTTTTAATCTCGGCGATCGCCCGTTGACTTTGGGCATCGAGTTGTTGCACCTGATTATCCATCTGACCCACCTGGGCTTGGAGTTGTTGTTGCATCTCCTCTTTCCAGCGGGGGGTAACAATTACCTTGAGGGTGACGGGACGCTTGAGCAGTAATGTGTTGTTAGTATCGTCCATAAATTGAATTAAACCTAAAACTAGGGAAAGGGTTACATTGCAGTGCATCCCCAGAATATCTCCCCAGTGCGGTTAAACCAAGCTAGAAGCCCTACCAATTGACCCTAGAGGTCATCACCATCAACCAAGGGTGCCCCCACCACAGCAGGGCAATAAAGCCCATTACCCCCACATAGGCTGGTTTGATAAATTCTTGCCATACCAGAGTCTGCTTTCCTTCCCAAATCGCTTGAAAGGGAATAATGGAAGTCCTTTGCTTGACTTGCAAAAAAGCTTCGCCATATTTCTCGTACCAACGGCGATCGCCATGCCAGACCGCAAAACAATGGTGGGCAATTAGCCCCAGACTGGTGACTAAAGTAAAAGTAGTTCCTAACCAGAGGGTATGGGCAATACACCAAATTACCTGGCCGACCATTTGGGGATGGCGACAAATGCGAATAATGCCCGTCTCATAGAGATGGATTTCCGGCTTTTGGATAGCGGCAATTTCCAAGAGGTTAAAAGTAGCGGGGAAAAGGAAGAAAAAGGAGAGGGCAGACAAAATCCACACCAGAGGTTTGACTCCCGTGACTCCCTGCACTTGCCAGAGTTGGAGGCCGTCGTAGCGATGGTTGAAAAAATAAATAATTAGACCCGTGGCCAGGGGAATACTCACCAAGGCAAATAGGACTCGATAGCCCCTAGCGCCAATTTTGCTTTCTCCCCAGGGTCGTAGGGCCGCTAAACCACTATGGGCCACTGCGAATAAGAGAAGATAGGCGGCAATAATGCCATGGCTGGGGGTCAACCAGGGCCAGGGGGAGGAAATATTAAACAAGGCCAAGCAATTTAGTGGGGGGAATGGGGCAAAAACCATGGAAAAGTCTACTGGGTCAATGGCTAACGGCGAAACGGCGATCGCCAACGATGACAGTTAACCAACAATACATTTTCCCACACCCCCACAGCCAAAGACGGCCTAGAATTGAGCATTGCTGTTTCTGCACCGTCCCGCCCCCTAGGTAATTTGTCATGCAGCGCACCCGATTAAATACCATTGTTGAAGTTCGTGGCCAGCAACTTTCCCAATTTTTCAGGAATCCCTGGCGACGTATTTCCCTGAGTTTATTAGCCTTTTTGTTCGGTTTTTTTGTTGGCACTGCCGTAGCCACCACCGCTGGTCAGAATGCTCAATGGGACGTGGTTTGTGCTGCCTTTATTCTGCTTTTTTGTGAATTTGTCAATCGTTGGTTCTATCGCCGGGGGGTGAAAATGGGAGAATTGCGGGCTGACATATTGAATATTTTTAAAATGGGAGTTTCTTACAGTTTATTTTTGGAAGCTTTCAAATTGGGTTCCTAGGGAGGCGTTTAAAAAATCTTTCTGCCAAGTTGAGAGTAAAAATACATACACCCCCTGGTATTGTGAGAGTTTTAATAGGGACAAATTAAAATTTTATAAACGGAGTTTTAAAGATATTTTCAGGGAAACCATGCTTGATTTAGGGGTTCAATTTAGGTTTGGCAAATGGTATCATTAATCAGCTTCTGGCTATTTTTTGCCTTCAGTTTACTGCAACCTCAACAAAGACAGTTTTTAGCTAGTAAACCTTGGCAAGACTGGTTGTTAGATAGCGCAGGCTTAGTAGTGCAGGGGGCAATCATTCCCTTACTGCAATTGTTATTGATAATCAATTTTTATTCCCTCATTATCCCCCAGTGGCAACATAGCTTTAATCTGTTCTTCGGGGGTCAATTTTTACTGGGCTTTGTGGCCATTGATTACGTTTACTATTGGGCCCACCGAGCACTGCACGGCAAATTACTATTTACCATTCACCAAGTCCACCATACCGTTAGTCAAATGGATATGGTTAGCTGTGCTCGCAATACCCTCTGGTCTAGTTTGTTTTTACCCTACGTTTGGTTAAATAGCTTCATAATTTATTTTTTGCAGGACGCTAGGGGATATATTTTGGCCATTAGTTGCACCTATTTACTGGATTTGTGGCGACACAGTTCTCTGAACATCAATAAAGATTTTTTGTTACACCATTGCCTAAATAGTTGGTTGATTTTGCCCCAAGACCATAACCTACATCATCAACAAGCTGTCGGAGGAAATTTTAGTGCTAATTTAAAAATTTGGGATAAACTTCATGGCACTTACTTAAAGGATACATCACCTGAAGTAGTTAATCAGTCCAATAGTTTACAACCTGTGCCCATTAAACTTAACTTAACTCTATGGCAACAACTTGTTTGGCCCTTTGCCAAGAATGGACAAGAAAGTTAGCTCGATTGAAAAAAATAGTGATTTTTTAATACTTCAAACTGGGTGGATTCAGCACAATGATTATGTCATCAAATAACTTATAACTTCGTTACTCCATGACTCTGTTAAGTAAACTCCTAGCTTTATTTCCAGGCTTAGTAGTCACTTTAGCCTTGATTTGTTTTATTGCTTGGGTCATGACTCAGGATTGGTGGTGGTTAATATTGCTAATACTAACCATTTACGGCTTACCTTTATTAACCTATCGAATTCATCAATTGTTTTATCCCCTCCAACCAGGGTTTAGCTATCTTGTCGGCAAACAATATAGTCCTTGGTGGGGGACCTATCAAATCCAACTGATTTATAGCGCCTTTCCTGCCCTCGAAAAATTACTGCACTTTGTCCCAGGCTTATTTTCTCTTTGGCTCCGGTTATGGGGCTCCACCATCGGGCAAAAAGTGCTCTGGACTCCCAGCATACAAATCCTAGACCGGGGGATGTTACACATTGGCAACCAGGTGATATTTGGTCATCAAGTTACCTTCGTGAGCCATGCTATCAAACCAAAACAACATAATCTCCTGCTTTACGTTGACCGGATCACCGTTGGCAATAATGTTTTTATCAGTGCGGAGGTAGGCCTTAGCCCCGGAGTGGCGATCGCCGATGGGAGTTATATTCCTTTTGGCATGAGGATTTTTCCCAGGCAAAAATATAACTCTAGACCCAAAGCGCCAGAACTTTAACGGGGGAAACGGGTCATCAAAGCTTGCACCTGTTCCGCATGGTAGGAACTGCGGGTCAAAGGGGAAGCCACCACCTGCAAAAAGCCAATGGACTCACCGTAAACTCGCCAAGCATCGAATTGTTCCGGAGTGACAAATTCCTTAACCCCTAAATGTTTTTGGCTAGGTTGGAGATACTGACCAATGGTTAAAATATCGCAGTCCACCCCTCGTAGATCTTCCATCACCTGTCGTACTTCGGCGTCCGTTTCCCCCAGCCCCACCATAATGCCGGATTTGGTGTAAACCTTGGGTAAAATTTGCTTAGCTTGGTTGAATAGCTCTAAGGACTGGCCATAATCCGCCTGGGGTCGTACCCGTTTATAAAGTCTGGGTACTGTTTCCATATTGTGATTTAACACTTCTGGAGCCGCCTCCAATAATGTTGCCAAAGCCGCCCAATTGCCGCATAGATCCGGAATTAAAACCTCAATGGTGGTGCCTGGGGAAATCCTGCGAGTTGCTTCAAGACAACCCACAAACTGGGAGGCTCCTCCATCGGGTAAATCATCCCGATTAACCGCGGTAATCACCACATGCTTGAGATTTAGCCTTTTCACCGCGGCCGCTAATCTTTCCGGTTCCGTCGGGTCGAGGGGCTGGGGTCGCTTTTCAAAGTCGATGTCACAATAGGGGCAAGCCCTTGTGCAAGCAGGGCCCATAATCAAAAAGGTAGCCGTCCCGGCCTGGAAACACTCCCCAATGTTGGGACAGGAAGCTTCTTCACATACGGTGTTTAATTGCAAATCCCGTAGAATATCCTTAACACTGCCCACCCTCTGCCATTGGGGTGCTTTGACTCGGAGCCAATCCGGTTTGACGGTCACGTCCAATCTCTCCTGCTATGGGAGATCCGATTGTACCAAAAATTCTTAACAGCCTTTCTCCGCACCTGGGGGACAAGGGAAGATTTCTGCTCCACCGACCCAGGCAAACGGGGAAATTTAGATTGACGGCTGAAAACTTTGTTCCATCTCTCCATTCATGGTCAAGGTCCGAAACCCTAAAACTACCTGAGTTTGCCGGTAAATTTAGCTCCCAGGATAAAGTTGGCAAACCAACCCTAAAAGTTAGAATGGTTGACGGACAAGGTTTTCCCCATACCGCCATGACACAAGCCAATGCTGATCCCTGTTTTGAAACCGGACATATTTGCCCCATTCAGCATGTGGTGGATTTACTGGACAATAAATGGTCCATTTTGGTGTTGCGAGAACTGTTCAAGGGACAACGACGCACGGGGCAGTTGTTGGATGCTTTGCCCGGTTGCAGTACCAAAACCCTGACCCTAAGACTTAGGCAACTGGAAACCCACGGCATCATCAATCGGGATGTGTATCCAGAAATCCCCCCCAGGGTGGAGTATTCCCTCACTGCTAGGGGTAGGGAAATTCAGCCAGTGCTGATTGCCATGCACAAACTGGGCTCCGACTGGCTAGAGCAAGAATCCTGTGAATGCAGTATTGTGACCGGCGAGGGGGCCAACTGATACGCCCTGCAAGGTTTTCTCTCTGGGGTCAACTCTGCACTATGACCAGAGTTTCTGCTTGGCTCCGCTGTTGCATTAACTCAATCTTCCCACTCTAACCATGACCAAACGCAATTCTTTTGGCCTTGGGCATTGCTAGGAGCTAGGGAGATGGTAATCCTGGTTAGACCCAACCTAGACAAACCTAGACAGTGGTGGCCTAAGCAAATGCCAGACTGGCGATCGCCGTTGTCGGGAACTCAACAGCCGCTAGGATATTAAAAAGCCCATTTGCTTAATCTTGTTGAGAGTGCATCGCCATGAATCTAGTCAGCCTCGAAAATTTTTTAGACAATACTGCCTTCCTTGTGCTTTTGCTGACCATGTTCGCCTACTGGGTGGCGGTGGTGTTTCCTAAACCATGGTTAATGCAGGGGGCCAGTGGAGCCATGGCGATCGCCAATTTGACCATTACGGCCCTTTTGGGGGCTCGGTGGCTAGAGGCGGGCTATTTTCCCATTAGTAATCTTTACGAATCCCTATTTTTCCTGGCCTGGGGCATTACGGCGGTCCATTTCATTGCTGAGCGCATGAGCCAAAGCCGTTTTGTCGGAGCAGTCACCAGTCCGATCGCCTTGGGTATTGTGGCCTTTGCCGCCTTGACCTTGCCGGTGGATATGCAACAGTCTGCTCCCCTGGTACCGGCGCTGAAATCCAACTGGTTGATGATGCACGTCAGTGTGATGATGGTCAGCTATGCCACCCTCATGGTGGGCTCCCTCTTGGCGATCGCCTTTTTGTTTGTTACCAGGGGTCAGGCAGTGGAGCTCCGGGGTAGTTCCGTTGGTACGGGGGGGTTCCGGCAAGGATTGGTGAAAGGCAATAACCTCAATACAGTGAGTGGTCTAAGTCCTGCCCTGGAAGGGGTAAACAGTAACTCTGGCAATGTGGCGGTGCTGGAAAAAACCACTGCCGTTCCCACCATCACCCTTTCTCCCCAACGGCTTACCCTGGCGGATACTTTAGACAATATTAGTTACCGCATTATTGGTCTAGGCTTTCCCCTCCTCACTATTGGCATTATTGCCGGAGCCGTATGGGCCAACGAAGCCTGGGGTTCCTACTGGAGTTGGGATCCCAAGGAAACCTGGGCGCTAATAACCTGGTTAGTGTTTGCCGCCTATCTCCATGCCCGCATCACTAAAGGTTGGCAGGGCCGCAAACCCGCTATTTTGGCCGCCAGCGGTTTTACAGTGGTTTGGATTTGTTACCTGGGGGTCAATTTATTGGGTAAAGGTCTCCATTCCTACGGTTGGTTTCTGTAATTCTTTTACAATCTAGGCTTCCTTCCAAAAACCTATAGGGCAGTGGAAACGCTGACACCTTTACCGGCCGCTCTTGCAATTCAAATATTTACTCAGGGATGTGTGCAAGCACATCTTTTTTTTGCTGAAAGTTGCGGCCAGAAGTGGAATTTCGGCAATCCCACCAACATCTTTCCTGTAAACCGAATCTAGCCTAGGAGGGGAAATTTTAAGATGGAACCATCAAAGGTTAATCAATCCCTCCTATACACTAGGAGTTAACATTATGTCTCTCATTCTTTACAATCCCCTGCGGGAAATGGATAGCTTCCAACGGCAAATGAATCAACTGTTTGATGAAGTTTTTGTGCCTTCGGAACGCCAAGAATTTAGCCCTAAAGCAGAATTAACTGAAACCGAAGAAGCCTATGTGCTCAAGCTCGAATTACCCGGCATCAGCCCCGATAATTTAGACATCCAAGCCACCAGGGATGCGGTGACCGTCAGCGGCGATCGCCAGGATACCCACAGCACGGAAAAAGATGGTGTGCGGCGTACCGAGTTTCACTATGGCAGTTTCCACCGAGTCATTCCTGTGCCTGGACCAATTCAAAATTCAGAAGTTAAAGCAAACTATGATGCTGGTATCTTAACTCTCACTTTACCCAAAGTGGAAGAAGCAAAAAATAAAGTAGTGAAAGTTCAATTGTCTTAATAGTCCCATCTCCCTGGCTGGGGCAGTCACCATTTGAAATTTGTCAAACCTCCTTTCCTTAGGGATTGGAGGGATTTTTTTGTTTCTTTGTAAGAACATACTTAATGAAGTTATTGTTTACGGCGGATTCCGCATCTAACTGGCACAGTAACAACAATGAGTAAAATAGTTCTGTCTAGTTGTAGCAGAATTCAGCATAACACCAATTTCTGCTAACTTTTCAACAGATTCTTTATCTTTAGGTCTAAATCG
>NZ_JACJTJ010000035.1:0-43790 GCF_014698605.1 Synechocystis sp. FACHB-383
TGTCCCGTTTCTCGTTTCAATTTAAGCAAATCCTGAACGGTCGTTTTGCTTACTTGAAACTGCTCTGCTACTTTTCTAATTGAGGTTCCACCACCTTCATAGGTCTTGACTATCCTTTCTCTTAGATCAACTGATAGAGCTGGCATTTTACTTTTCGATGAACTCCCCTGAATATTTGTCCCTCATTGTACCACCTCGTCATAGAATCCGCCGTATCGTTTATTAGCTTCAGCAGATATGGTGGTATTGCCCTATAACCCAATGAATTATCAGCGCACCTCGGGGGTATTAACAGAAGCTTTAGCGGCGGGTAAGCCGGTGGTAGTACCCCAGGGTAGTTGGTTAGCGGAGCAGGTTGACAACACGAGGGCTGGCATTTATCCCAATCCTCAAGACTTGCCTAAGTCCGTTCGCTATGTGTTGGAAAATCTAGCTAGTCTGACGGAAAAAGCCAAAGACTTTAGCCGCCATTGGCAGTCTATGCAATCCCCGAATTACTTTTTAGAATGCCTGCTTCGGCCACTGGAAATATCCCCTGTAGAAACGGTTGAAATTCAGCCTCAAAATTCAGCTATTGCTTCGATACTAGTGATGATGGCTCTGGATAAATTAAGTGAGAGAGATAATCTTAACAAAGTCAGATATTTTTGTCGCTGTGGCTATGAAGTTTATGGCATTTTTTACCGCCGTTTAGGACAGGCTGACCCGTCGGAATGGGATTATCTTAGCGATGATTTACAGCATCTTGGCTTAAAACAATATTGGATTTTGCAAGACTATTATCCGCATGATGATTTTTACGATAGTTTTGCCAAAAGTTCCACTAATTTATCCCCAGCGCAGCGAGAACAATACTTACAGGATTATTATGCCCGTAAATCAACATTAATTACGGATTGGGTGCAATCGGCAGGCTTGATTATTCCCCTGGAACTACAAAATAAATTGGCGGAGAATATCGATTTAGTTTATGCAGATTCGTTCTTTTGTCAACATTACCTACCAAAATTAGGCTTGGATCCAACTAGGACCATACTAGAAGTGGATAGATTTCACTCCTATGATGATGCGCTCCGCCGAAAAAGGGAAATTGTACAGCAGGATTTTCAATGGGAAATTGAGCAACTGAAATTATTTGCGGTTTTACTCACTCCTGTTGAACCTTTAGCTTTTAAGCTCCAGGAGCTACAACCCCAAGCAACGGTTTATTCACTTACAACTATTGATCAGGACATTGATTATAGACAACTAAACCAAGCTACGACCTATATTCTTGGGGAGAAAGTTCAGGTTCTCAATACAGGTAAAAGTGCTATCAAAAACGTTGTCATGCTTTACCCCTGGGGAGACATGGAAGAACGGCGTAGTGGGGCTAGTCAGCGGTCTGGTAAGGTGGCAGATTTTCTCGCTAGTCAAGGTTTAGATGTAACTGTTTTCACCATCGGCGATCGCCAGAGTAATTGGCAAGGACAAATTCATTACCTTTATTTCAGGTCAACCTTTGCCCAGGGAGATTTGGTGCAAAAAATTTACCAAGAAGCCTTTGTCAGTTGGCAGAAAATGCTGGATATTGCCATGGCTGGTAACATTAATTTTTCCCCATTGTCTTATCAGGAACTAACAGAAAATTGGCTACCTTGGATTTACTATGGCAGCCGCTTTGACCACAAATTTCAACAAACGTTGGAGCGAATCATTGATGGAGCCGATGCGGTGCTGCTGGAATATCCTTTTTGGGCGGCGATCGCCGGGCCGATATGTCGTCGTCGGGGGGTTAAATTAATTCTTACAGCCCATGACGTGTTAGCCAAACAGTTACCCACTGATACTTGGTTAGCCCAGGTTGCCCTGGCGGAGGAATTACAAGCATTGCGGGAAGCCGATGCAGTGGTGACCCTTGCCCCCGATGATCAAGCATTTTTCCAAAGTCATAACATTGCCAGCCATTGCATCCCCATTGGTCTAGATACCCAAGCCGCTGTAAATTTACCCGCCCCGGAAAAGGCCCTGGCGGAGTTACAAGCCTTCGACCCCTCCATGGATTGGCGCAAACCCTTCTGTTTATTTGTGGGCAGTCAACATCTCCCCAATCTCAAAGCAGTGGCGCAAATTCAAGCCCTGGCCCAAGCTGGTGACAGCCATTGGCAGGCGATCGCCGTGGGTAGTTGTTGTCCGCCGACCCAGCAACGAAACTTTTTTGCCCTGGGTAAAGTCTCCGATTCCGTCCTCCAAGCCCTTTATCAACGTTCAGCGCTGGTGCTGATTCCCCTCGAAGCGGGCACTGGTATGTCTGTCAAAACCCTGGAGGCAATGGCCTGTGGTAAGGTAATCCTCGGCACGGCGATCGCCTTTCGGGGTTATCCGGTGGAGTCGGGGGTGAATTGTTTAATTAACAATAATTTAGCCACTTATGTTGGGGTAATTGAAGATATTATCCAGCACCCCCACCAATATGAGCAGTTGGGTAATTCTGCCCGTAATTTTGCCCAAAACTATGACTATCGTCAGCTTTATCAAACCTACCTAGATTTGCTTTCATGAAGGTATTAATCACAGATTTTGACCTATTTGCCAAAGTAGGTGGCGGGCAAACTTTTTACCGCAGTTTAATTCGTAAAAACCCCGATATTGATTTTTATTACCTGATTGACAAAGAAGAGCGTGCCACTAAACGTCCCGATAACGCCCACGGAGTCCCCTTTCAGGAAAAATATTTCCTCGCCGATTTAAATAACTTCTTTGACGTCAATCCCCCCAAATGGGTTTACCGTTCCTTCGTCAGAGCCAGTAACATTGCCGCATCGGTAGCTGGCATGGAATTCGACTTGGTTGATTCCCCTGATTATGAACAGTGGGCTATTTTTCTGCGTCCAGCCCTAGATTACCACCGGGTAAAATTTGCGAAGATTGCCCTTTCTCTCCATGGCAAAATTTCCACCACTTTAAAGTTAGATTGGTTCAATAAAGGTAAGGAAAATATCCCCCTAGAACTAGAAGAATGGAAGCAATATGCCACCGTCGATCTCCGCTACGGCATTAGTAAAAGCTACATTGATGAATGGCAATGCCTAAGCCCATTTTCTGCCCACTATTACCATCCCCTTCATTTCTTTGCATTACCCCAGCCCCTAGAAGCAATTGCCAGTGGCGATCGCCCCGATTTGAACTTTATTGGTCGCACCGAAAGACGGAAAGGCCCAGATATTTTTATTGATATCGCTTGGTGGTTGGACAAAGATCTCTATAACGAAGCTAATATCATTGGCCCCCATAGTTTTAATGATACCGGCACCATTTCCTCGGAAAGTTATCTCCGGAGTATGCTTGGCGATCGCCAGAGTCCCGTTAAATTTTTACCTCCCAAACCTCAACAGGAATTAATGGGCTTATTCGCCCGTAAAACGGTCACCTTTGTGCCTTCGCGCTACGATACCCTCAATTTAGTAGCCCTGGAATCCTTATTTTCTGGTTGTCCCACCGTCATTGGTGGCGGGGCTGGGGTATGTCGTCTACTGAAAGAAGACTTTCCCGATGTTCCTTTTGTAGAAATTGATTTAGAAAATATTTACAGTTGTTTGCCAGCCATTGAGCATATTTTACGCGACTATGCTGGTTACCGTCGTCAACTAGTGGATTGCGTTAAAAATTCAGCAGCCATAGCTGATAGCCCTGTTTTAGCTGATATTTATCAACAAAATAGTCAGTATGAACAAGAAATCAGAGATGAACTGCAAAATTGGTATGCCCAGTTAATGGGTTATTGGGTAAGTACCCAGGAGAATGTCTCCTTTTTACAACCCCTGAAAGTCCAATTAAAACCAACTCTCAAGCAAATTAAAAATAATTTAAAAAGTACGGCGGGACAATTAAAAGGCAGAGTTTTGCAACCCCTGGGGGATGACCGCAATGCCCAGCTAGTTAAAGCCCCTAATTTACTCAAAAAATACAAAGAAACCTTCAATGCCACAGAGCAAACAGCGAAGGATTTGGCGGAAAAAATCCAAATGGGATGGCGTTTGGGGTCCGGCTATGAATCAGAATTCCAAGGAGTGCGGGGTAAATTAGCCACCAATTATCGCATCGACCGGGTACGACTCTGGCGGGAACTAGCTCGCATTGAAGAACTACGGAGCAACACCTTAGTTTCTGCCACCTACAAACTCCGGGCCATGCGGGCCTTGGGGGCGGATCAGTTTGGCGATTTACCCTTTGTGTTGCGGACCCTGACAGAATATGGCTTTCCCAAGGAAATGGCGGCGATATCTGCTCTCTACGGCCAACCTTCGGAACGGGAGGAACGTTGCCATAGCTTGATTGAACAGGCCCGTTTGGACAATCTGACTAATCCGGCGGGGGATGAGTACGAAATTTGGGACGATCGCCGGGGGGATGGGCCATACCGGGCCACCATTATTGTTTCCCTTTACAATGCGGCAGCCAAATTACCCCTATTTTTAAAGACCCTACAGCATCAAACCCTAATTAAGCGTGGAGAAGCGGAAGTGGTGCTAGTGGACAGCGGTTCACCGGGAAATGAGTATGAAGTCTTCAAAGATTTAGCCCCCACCTTGGGTTATCCCCTGCTGTATGCCCGATCGCCGCAACGGGAAACCATCCAAAGTGCCTGGAACCGGGGCATTAAATTGGCCAAATCTCCCTACCTGGCCTTTCTGGGGGTGGATGAAACCATTTTGCCCGATTGTTTAGAAATTCTGGCGGGGGAATTGGACCAAGATCCAGAGCTGGATTGGGCCATTGGCCACAGTTTAGTCACCAATGTGGATATGCAGGGGGGCTGGGTCAGTGACATTATGCCCTACGACCGCACTGGCTATGAACAGGATTTGGTTTATCTGGAAACCTGTTACCTATCCTGGGTGGGAGCACTGTATCGCAAATCAATTCACGAACGTTTTGGTTACTATGACCAAAGCTTCCGGGGGGCGGGGGATACGGAATTTAAAAACCGGGTCATGCCCTTCATCAAGAGTAAGGTAGTGGATAAAATGTTGGGCCTGTTTTGGAATTACCCCGACGAACGCACCACCCAAAGCCCCGCTACGGAAATTGAAGATATGCGGGCTTGGTATTTACATCGCACCCTGGCCGGTGTTAAATATGCTTTCCAACGGCGATCGCCTGAGGAAGTGGAAAATTTACTCTACCATTGCCTGGGCTATCGCAAATCTTACTGTAAGCATACTAGTACCGATTTTGACCATGCCTATAATTTGGCCCTTTATCTAGAAAAAGTTAATCCCCATGCTGAAGCTTTGCAGTACGCTCCGGGCATTAAAGCTTTGCTAGGAACCTATCGCTCCCTGGATTGGTTGCCCAAATTATCTAAATTTTCTCCCCTTAACTCCATGCTGACGGCCCGCAAACTCACTAAGCAATGGCAGCAGGAACACCAACAGCATTGGCCAAAAGATAGACTTTTTGCTCCCCATTACTCAATTTTTAACGATAATCGCCACGAACAACATTCTTTCCTTTGGTTTACGGATATCACCGCTTCTAAAAAATAATTATGTTTAACAAAATCAAAGATAAGCTCAAATTCAAACTGGCAAAAGTTCTTGCCCCAGAAATTGATAAAAAGCTAGCAGTGGACGAAAAACTAGCTTCTGTGCAATTATTTGGCATTGCCCCTTGGTATCAGGAGAACCTTTGGGAACCACCAGTGCAAATAGTTTTGCGGGACCTCTGTAAACCGGGGGATACTGTTTTTGATGTGGGGGCAAATTTCGCTGGTTTAACCACAGTAATGTCGAGGATGGTGGGCCCTAGGGGCGTGGTTTGTGCCTTTGAAGCTAGCCCCCGCATTATTGATAAAACCCAACGAAACTTAGTGTTGAGCGGCTGTAATAATGTCCAGCTTTTTCACCATGCAGTTTACTCCACCTCCCATGAAACCGTAAAAATTTACCTGGGTAGCCATCTCAATGACAGCATTTACAGTGAAAACGGGGTGGGTTCCGCCTATGAAGTCAAAACCATTGCCCTAGATGACTTTGTTGAGCACACTAAACTAGTGCCTAATTTGCTCAAAATGGACATTGAAGGGGCAGAATTTGATGCCATTAAAGGCATGGAAAAAACCCTAGTTGCCGCCAAGCCCCATTTGGTCTTAGAAACCCAACGGGATGATACCCGCTGTTTAGATTTTCTGCGCAATTTAGGCTACATTGCCATCGACGTTAATACCTATCGGGAAGTTAAAACCGCTGACGATTATCCGGTGGGGGCGGACATTCGTAATAATCTCTATATCCATGGCGATCGCCTGGGGGAAACTCCCTATCAAGCCCCATTCCAGTTTGAGAGCCATAGCCTGTTAGATGCCGATCATTTTAAGCGGACTAAGGATGGTTCTGCTTGCCTAAAAAATAATCTAATTTTACCGAAAGGCCGCTATTTAATCGATTGGGACTTCACTGCTGAAGGCACCCAAAATGATTTAATGTGTGGAGTAAAAGTTAACGATAAAGTAATATTTCGTTACCATGCCTTCAGTCAGCTATTAGCCTCTAGCTATCGGGATTGGGTGATTAATTTGCCCGAAACTAGTGAAATCCAACTTTATTTTGAATTCCAGCATGGCACCCAGGATCCAACCCTAACCATCAACAGTGCCAAAATCACCAAAATCGCCAACTTTGACCATCTTCCTGCCGCCCTTTATTTCTAGTGTTTAACCCCCAATGTTAGTTCCCCTCCTTGGTTTGGCGATCGGGCTCCTCCTGTTGACTTTCAGTCTTTTTGTTTATAAAGGAGTTCCCGTTGTCCACCGCTATGCTTTCCTAAGCAAATTTGAAAATAACGTACTTTTTATTTGGGGCAACATTTCCATTTCCCTAGCGGCCATGTTAGGTATTGCTGGCTATTGGAACGTATTTCAAGGGGACGATCTACGGCTAGGGAGAATTGTTTTGTTGATTGTTGGCATAACAGCCACCATTTGGTCGATGCTGGAAACCTTGGGCGTTGACCATCCTCTAAAAAAATTTGCTGTTGGTGAAAAAATAAACCAAATTGGCGTTTTAAATATTATTGGTTACATCCTCAGTGGAGCGGCAGTTTTAACTTTAATTTCCATTTTTGGTATTGCTTTTTTTGACTATAACTATGGCGGTGATGCTTTTATGTATCATATTCCCTTCGCCGCCAGAATTTGGGGCATTATCCCCCCGGAACAGTATACTTTTGAATATTTTACAGAAAATCGCTTTCTTGGTTTTCCCCTGCTGGCAAATTGGCTCCAGGGATTATTTTGGGTAGCTTTTAGTCGCATTGAAGCCACAAACCTAGTCGCCTATTTTAGCTTAATAATTCTGATCTTTTACCTGGTTAAGGTTCCAAAAATCCCTTTCTACTTAGCTAGCCTTTCTCTCCTCGCGGTACCCATGGTCCACATGCATGCCGCCAGGAGCTACATTGATCTGCCCGGCAATGTGGGAGTCAGCATCTGCATTTTAACCCTATATTTGCTTTACATAGATAAGATAAAACTGGATTTTAAAACTCTCCTAATCCTGTTTTTGTCGGCATTTGTGGCGGCTAATATCAAACTGCAACTAATTCCGGTTGTTTTCCTCTTAATACTTGCTTCACTGCCTCTTTTTGTCACTAACTATTGGCGATCGGATAAAACCCGTCAAGATAATCTACTCAAATTAGCTCAGGTATTTGCCCTGGGAACCTTAGCCAGTTTGATTATTTTCTACAACCCGCTCAAAAATATTATTGTCTACCAAAATCCTGCCTACCCCGTCAAAATTACCATCGCAGGCCAGGTGCTTAATCACACAGAAGAATCTCCCAACTTCATGCACGAAAATATTCGTCGCTTGCCGCCACCAGTGCGTTGGGGAAGGTCTTTGCTGGAAATTAATGCCTTTGACGATCGCCGACCCTGGCGTTGGACCTTGGCCATGGATTTCATTTCCTGGAATGAAGAGCGCTTTGGCATGGGGGGATATTTTGGTGGCTATGTAATTTTCAATGTCGTACTTTTGGCATTTCTTTGTTGGAAAAACTGGCAAAAATCAACCAAAGTGGCCCTGGCATTCATGCTAGTTATGTCGGCGGTAACCATGTGGCTACCCCAGTCCTATGAGCTGCGTTATTACATGTATTGGATGATTGTTTTTGTCAGCCTCAATGCTTACCTAGTCACTCGTTTGGCTGAGCAGGACCCCCGCCCGAAGAATATTATTAAGCCCCAATATTTTGGCTTAGTTGCTTTTATGTTTATGATCATCTTCATCCATAAAACCAACAAATTCTTCACTTATCCAGCATTTCAGCCCCTGACACAACAGCTAGAGACCGCGGATTGGATGGTTAAGAAAGAAATCTTTAGTCAAATTGAAGACGGCGATCAGGTTTGCATTGTGGAAAAAGCACCCTTTAGTTTCTTTTACAATTCCTATTTTCATCCCGGGCGGGATTATTCAGTGCGAGCAGAATTTAACCTCGAGGATGAAAGGATGAAGGATAAATGTGAAGGGTTAAAAATTCTTCGTTAATAGGCCATCGGCGATCGCCTAACATCCTACTAATCTCCGGCACAGCTTCTTTGAAAGTGTCTAAAATCAGCGCTTCAGGGCCCGGGCCATATCCCGGTCATCTTGACGACGCTTTAAAGTCTCCCGCTTATCGTGGAGTTTTTTGCCTTTACCTAAGCCCAGGGCAATTTTCACCCAACTACCCTTGAAATACATTTTCAGCGGCACTAGAGTTAGACCTTTTTGTTCAACTTGACCAATTAATTTGCGGATTTCCCAGTTATGCATTAGCAAGCGCCTGGTACGACGGGGGTCATGGTTGAAAAACTGACTACTTTTATCGTAGGGAGAAATATGTACGTTCATCAGCCAAACTTCCCCATCCCGCAACAGGGCAAAGCCATCCCGTAAATTAACCTTCCCCGCCCGTATTGACTTGACCTCGGTACCCTGTAGTTCGATGCCCGCTTCATAGGTCTCTAAGATTTCGTACAGAAAACGAGCCTGGCGATTATCGCTGACAACTTTTATCCTTTCTTTTTCCTTAGCCATGAACCGTCAGTAATGTATCCGTAATATATCTGTTGAATGTTGCTCTTGTGGATTGAAAAGCTTGCCCTGCCGACATTGCCAGGAACTCACTGTCACCCATGGCCCCTGGCAATCCGTGCTGTAATTTTCTAAAGGCAATCCGAGCCGGAAAAGGAAGACTCAAGATTTTTCCTTTGTTCCATACGGCTGAGAAAATAACCCGTCATCATGGCCGAAGCCAACAGATTAGCGAAATCTTCCCGGTCGGTAGTGATTTGCACATCAAAATCATCCATGGGCAACATACCCACTAAGCCCTGCACATTCTGATAAATAATCTCTTTGATTTCAGGGCTGGCGGACTGGGCGATCCAGGCCAAGGTTTCAGGGTGTTGTTTTTGCAAATACTGGAGCAGAGTGTTGACCCGTTGTTCTTCCTGTTCAGACGTATGAAAGTCAAAGTTAAATTCCATTATTACTCCCTAACTCCGGACTGACCGTTTAATCACTGGCATTACCCTCCACTATAGCGGCTCAGGCAAAGTTTTGTAAAAAGCTATCAAACTGGCTGGGGTAAACAATTACCCAAAAATCTGGGGCAATAACTCCTACCTAAGTGGACACTTAAGGAACTGAAAATTTTGCACTGCCCAACTCCCCTGATGTGACTAGTTTCAAGCATGGTTACCAAAGAAAGTACTGGCTGTGGCCGAGCATAATTCATTCAATCTATTATTAAATATACTAAAGATTCATGCCACAAATGTTTAAATTTTCCTATGGGTATGGAGTGCGGAGCATTGGCTCGGGCATCCAGGCCAAGGTCTATAAATGCACAACAACCTTATTCTGATCTCTGACAAGATTTAGAAGGGCGAACGATGGGATTCGAACCCACGCATGGAGGTACCACAAACCTCTGCCTTAACCCCTTGGCTACGCTCGCCGTTTTGCTTTAGGCATTAATGATGATAACACAGGGATTGGATCTTTTCGGCACTATTTTTGCTGTATGTGAATTCGGGGAGCTAATTTTTCTGGTTCCACATCCCGCAACCATTGGGGTAAATGATCTGGGCTAATGGTTTGTAGCTCTGCTAACAGAGCCGCACTAGTTTGCAACAGGTTTTCTGTCTCTATTCCTTGGTGGGCCGGACGAAAAGCCTTTAAGCGACGGATACCTTCTCCCAAAAGAATCACAGCCCCCTGCCAATTGTGATTGGAAAGATGATAGTGGGCTACGGCGATTTGCAAAATGCCTTGATAAAAGTTTTTTTCCGTTGGGTTAGCTTCTAACCACACTGCTTCGAGGGTGTCATGGCAGGCATAAAAATCTTGCTGGTTAAATTGTTCGATGCCTAGGCCTAGGCCGATGTTTGCGTCCATGGTTAATGTATGTGCCGTCATTAGGGCAAAGGGTCAATCTAGGTCGGTCGGGCTGGAGGTGGGGTAATTTTCCGCTAGACTGGGAAGCGTGTTCCGCGAATTTTTCCTTCACCCGGTTTCTGCTTTTTTCGTTTTTGAATGGCGATCGCCATATTGTCCCCCTTACCCTGTTTACCATGACCAAGCGTAGCAATTTGGATTCCAACCACATTATTTATCGTTCCGAAGAACTGCTGGGGGCCGCATCAAACCGTTACAACATTACTGTCAGGGTAGCTAAGCGGGCCAAGGAAAATCGCTCCGAGGATTTTGACAGCATTGATGATCCCAACATGAAGCCTGCTATCCGGGCGATCATTGAAATGTCCGACGAACTTACCCGTCCAGAAATTATTAGCGATAACTAAACCCCCAGTTCCATGTTTAAGCCCCTTTTCCCCCTGTCATTGCTATTGGGTTGTCTGAGCTTTTTGCTCACCATGCTACTCCATAGTCCCGGACAGTGGGGAGCGGTGTCCCAGGCCCAGCCAGCCCAGGGGGTGCCCGCCGGAGGATATACAGTGGTAGTGGAAATAATTGCCCAGCAAGTTTACGCCCGTTTTCCCGATCTGCCCAAGGGCAACGACTACCGCCGTCAGAGTGATGGCAGCCCAGATCCGGAAAATACCTTAATCAGTCGCATGATTCGTTACCATCGGGACATCAAAAAAAGGCCAACCCGCTATCGTTTCGATTGGCGTTTGACCCTAGCGGATTATCTTGATGCCAATGAGCAGATGGAACCAGAGCGTTACCCTGGTTTTTCCACTCTCCAGGAAACCCCCCTCGATGGCGATCGCCAGTTGATTGCACAGTTAAACCGAGAACAAAGACAAGCATTGGTGGATTTCCTGGCGGAAATTTATCGGCCTCAAACCTCAGTCAATGGGGGAGAGTCTGGTGCGGGAAACCAGGAAGAAGACAGTCAAAGCCCAACACCGGCGGTGACAACGCCTAATCAACCGGGACTATCCCAACCAGGGGATGCCCAGTTGTTAATGCCTTGATTAAGCCCCAAAATAATAAACCCCCGACTTAGGCGTAGGAGCCTCAGACGGGGGCATTGAGAACAGGCAGATATGGAATGAAACCATTGCGGCTTCAGAAAAGCTAAAAAATGAAATCAAACAAAAACTAAACAAAAATTAATTACTGAATAAGACTGCAGGTCAATGGGCAAGAAGCAAACATCGGTTTATGAATTAGATTAGTCTCCCCATGGAGCCAACTCAGCCAACGTACTTCCTGGGGATGAATCCCTTTCGCAGTTAGGGTTGCCGCTCCGGAGAGCACCAATAAAACTGTTCCTCCCAGTAAGCTGCTAGCCACCAAGAGCACTGCACTCATGGGCAAAACTGACTGCAATACCACCGTCGCTAAAACCCCCACTGTGGCGACAAGAAAGACCAGAGGGAAACCAACCACCAACAAGCACACCAATAGGGTGAAAGTCCAGACGGAAAAACTCTTCATGAGGACGAGCATATAGCTCATTCCTGCTCCTTCCCTTGACGAAAGCTCCATAACTATTAACTCCAACAACAACAATCTGGTGAGGCAGACCCAAACTAGCGGTGCCCAAATCTCAGGCTCCCACCGGGGGGCTGTTGAATCTAGTATAGGCAATGACTCCAGGAAACTGAGATTTCTTTATAATTATTTACATTCAATCGTTGACATTTACTGATTATTTTTATAAATGACAATCTTAGATTCAAGGGCTGGTATTTGTCCTAGTTCCATTTATCTAGGCTTTAGCTGTAATTCCATGGGCAATTTGTCGTTTAACTCTGATCCCTACATTTGGTTTGCCAGTGGTGTCCAAGGAACAAAAAAGTTAGTTATTAGGAGACTCAGCTTATTTTACATTTGTTAACAATTGTCCTTGGAAATCTCATCAATGGGAAAGGAACGAAATGGGCCGACGGTGGCGACAATTAAGTCGATTTGTTAAAGGACTAACGAAAAATAGAAAAAATTCTTTAATCTATTAGGAGTATCCCCACTGAGTCCGACCGGTCATATTCGTTGTTGCTACCCCCATCTGCACCAACGTTTTACCAGGGGCCGCTGTGCAAAAGTGCAAAATCCGGTGAAAAAACGTCATGAACCAACCTCCCCGCCCCTCTGTGCCTCCATTGCCCCCTCTGCCCAACAATCCCCCTGGGCGGACTGCACCTTCCATTCGCCAGGAAAGTATGGCTCCAGAAACGCAGTTTGTGCCAGCCCCCCCCAGCATTAGCCAGCCCCAACCACAACAACTTTCTGCCAACACCAATCTGCCCACTAGTCCTCGGGCGCCTGGCCATGCTGCTCCAGGGCGATCGCCAGGGCAGCCCAGTCTAGAGGAGTTAATCCGCAGTGCCTTTGACCAAGGTTTCTCCGATGTTCACGTCGGGGTAGGAGAAGTGCCCCGCATGCGGGACCGGGGGGAAATGCTGCCCCTGCGTTATGAGCCAACGGATCACCAGACCTTTATGAGTTGGCTCAGGGAAATTCTCACCGAGGATGAAATTCAACGGTTCAAACGGGAATTGGAATTTGACGGGGCTAAACAATACGATTTTGCCAGGGTGCGGATTAACGTCCTGGAAAGTTTGTTGGGCTCCGCCATGGTGCTGCGGATTATTCCCCTCAAGATCTTGACCCTGGAACAGTTACGGTTGCCGGAAGTTTTGCGCACCGTGTCTAACTCCCACAAAGGCCTAATTCTCGTGACGGGGCCCACCGGTTCCGGTAAATCCACCACCATGGCGGCGATGGTGGACTACATCAACAGAGAACATGCTAAACACATCATTTCCATCGAGGATCCGATTGAGTTTGTGCACCAAAGTCGTCGCTCCTTGATCCGCCAAAGGGAAGTGGGTATGCACACTTTGGAATTTGACCATGCTCTCAAGGCTTCTCTGCGGGAAGATCCGGATATTATCCTGATTGGGGAGATGCGGGACCGGAGCACGGTCAATACCGCCCTCAAAGCCGCCCAAACCGGTCACTTGGTAATGGGAACTCTCCACACCAACAGCGCCATTAAAACCTTGGAAAGGATTTTGACCCTCTACACTGCGGAAGAACAGCCCGCCATGCGAACGGCGATCGCCGAATCACTGGTAGCAATCATTGCCCAGGGTTTATGTCGCACCACCGACGGTAAACGGGCCGGCTTCCATGACATTCTCATTAACACAGAGACAGTGAAGGACTATATCCGCCAAGGTAAGTACGATGAAATTGCCGAGTTAATGCAGGATGGTGAGTACGACGGTATGGTCACCGCTAGCCAATCCCTATTTGCTCTCTACCAAGAAGGCAGAATTACGGAGGAAACCGCCTTGGAGTTAGCACCCGCCCGCAACGAAATGGCCATGAAACTCAGAGGGAGAACCTAAGGAATCTCAGGAATGAAATATGCCCTAGTCCACGAGTGGCTCACCCCAAAGGCAACGGGGGGGTCAGAGTTGGTGGTGCAGGAGATTTTAAGCCACGTAACGGCGGATCTGTATGCCCTGATTGATTTTGAGTCCACCAATCCCCAGAGCTACCTCTATGGCCGCTCCATTGGCACCACTTTTTTGCAGGGGTTTCCCCGGGCGGAACAGGGGGTGCAGAAATATTTACCCCTTTTGCCCCTGGCGATCGAACAGTTGGATTTAGGGGAATATGATGTCATTCTTTCCTCTTCCCATGCGGTGGCCAAGGGGGTGCTGACTGCTCCCCACCAAATCCACATCTGCTATTGCCATACTCCCATGCGCTATGCCTGGGATTTAACCTTTGACTACTTGAATAACAGTTCCATGGGCCGGGGACTACCGGGAATTTTAACCCGTTACCTGCTCCATCAATTGCGGCAATGGGACGTGCTTTCCGCCAATCGAGTGGATTATTTCTTGGCCAATTCTCACCACACAGCCCGGCGCATTTGGCGTTGTTATCGGCGGGAAGCAGATGTGGTCTATCCCCCAGTGAATTTGGAGCGCTTTACCTACCAAGAAAAGAAGGATGACTTTTTCTTAACGGTCTGTCGCCTCGTCAGTTACAAACAAGTCAAGTTGATTGTGCAGGCCTTTAACCAGTTGCAGTTACCCCTAGTGGTGATCGGCGATGGCCCCGATTTACTTCTTTTACAGGAACTAGCCCAGCCCAATGTGCAAATTCTTGGGGCCCAACCTAATGCCGTAGTGGAAGATTACATGGCCCGGGCCAAAGCCTTTGTTTACGGGGCCTGTGAGGATTTTGGCATTGCCCTAGTGGAAGCCCAGGCCTGCGGCACGCCGGTCATTGCCTTTGGCCGGGGGGGAGCTTTGGAAACGGTGGTGGATTATCAAAAAAATCCCCAAACTGCGACGGGGCTTTGGTTTGACCAACAAACGGTGCCGTCTTTAGTGCAAGCAGTGGAAACTTTTTCCAATCTTAGTCATCAGATCAGTGCAGAGAACTGTTTCCTGCAAGCAAACCGTTTTTCTTCTAGAATGTTTCAAACGTCATATTTGGCGTTGCTGGAAAAGTACTGTCATCAGGTTCCTCATCGGACTTAGTGGCGGTGGGAGTCCTCAGTTATTTAGCAAAGAATCGTAACAATTGTCGATTCAGGCTTTATGATTAGGACGATATGGTGTGATGTGTGATGGAGTACGATGACTGCTAATAGCTCGCCGATCTCTGTAAAAGCCCTCCGTGCTTTGATGAGACGCGGATTTTATCCAACGGTCTCTCCGAGAAGGTATCAAGGTTCCCGCTCCAGTTCCCTCACCGGAACCGTGGCCAAAAGGGTATTCGATATCTGTTTCTCCCTGTCGGTATTGATTCTCTGTTCCCCCCTTTACCTGGCGATCGCCTTGATGATTGCGGTCAGTTCACCGGGGCCCATTTTCTATGTGCAAGAAAGGGTAGGGCGCAAGTTTAAACGTTTCAAATGCATTAAGTTCCGCACCATGGTCACCAATGCCGATGAGGTGTTGGAGAAACTGATGGCCGGTTGTCCCCAAACCAGGGAGGAATTTGAAAAGAATTTTAAACTCCGTAATGACCCCCGCATTACCTGGATTGGCAAATTTTTACGGCTGACTAGCCTTGATGAATTTCCCCAGTTCTGGAATGTGCTCAAGGGGGATATGAGCTTGGTGGGCCCCCGTCCCTTGGTGCCGGAGGAGTTGCACAAGTATGGGCGACAAATCAACCAAGTGTTGAGTATTAAGCCTGGGCTAACGGGACTGTGGCAGGTGTCCGGTCGCAATGACATTCCCTATCCTGAACGGGTGCAAATTGATGTCTATTACGTTTACTACCGCACCATGACTCTAGATTTGCTCATTATTGCCAAAACCCTAGGGGTAATGCTTTTCCCCAACAATAACGGCGCTTACTAACACCATGCCCCGGTGTCTAGCTTGGCTGTCCATGGCTAGAATTATGCCCCCGTAATAAATTTCCCCATGTTCCCAAGAGAGTGCGGGCTAATTTTTAGGGGATTCTCTGCCTAAGGTAGACCAATAATTTTTCAAAATGGGCCGGCATCGGGGCGATCGCCGTAATGGTTTCCCCGCTCACTGGATGAATGAGGGATAGTTGGTGGGCGTGGAGGGCCTGGCCGGGCAGATTAACATTGAGATTACCGGGGGAAGTGTAGAGGTTATCCCCCACCAAAGGGTGGCCCATTTGTTTACTATGGACCCGGATTTGATGGGTACGTCCCGTTTCCAGTTGAAATTCTAGCCAGCTATGGTTGCCCAACCGTTCCAATAGCCGCCAATGGGTGACAGCACTCCTACCGCCTTTTTCTGGCGGCACAATGCCCATTTTTAGGCGATCGCCAGGGTGACGACCGATGGGCAGAGCTACCGTACCCTGAATTTCCCTCGGAGCCCCATACACAATGCCCCAATATAGGCGGCGGGCAGTTTTTTCTTTTAGTTGAGCCTGTAGATGATGCAGAGCTAATTCCGTTTTGGCGATCACCATGGCCCCAGTAGTGTCCTTATCCAAGCGATGGACAATGCCCGGTCTTTGCACACCGCCAATGCCGGCCAAATCAGGACAATGGGCCAGTAGAGCGTTAACCACAGTGCCGTCAGGATGGCCAGGGCCAGGATGCACCACCAAACCCGCCGGTTTATTGATAATGATCAGTTGGTCATCCTCATACAAAATATCCAGGGGAATGGCCTGGGGCACCAGATCCAAAGGGACCAAATCGGGAATATTGACCAAAAGGCGATCGCCAACTTTGAGAATTTGTTTTTTGTTTTGGCAAATCACCCCGTTACACCAAACCTGCCCCGACTCGATTAATTTTTGACATCGGGCCCGGGACAACTGGGGTAAATTTTCCGCCAGCCACTTGTCTAGTCGCTCCCCATGGGCGGTGACCATCAACTCAGGAGAAGCATCCCAAGCCGTAACTTCTGCGATAATTTGCTCAACCATCTATTCTTCCGGGGTAAATTGTCCAGGCAAAGCATGGGGAATCAGGGCATCTAAGCTGATCACCTCCAACGCCGAAGCATGGGTGGCACTCAAATCCACCAAGGGGGCCATGCCCGCATCCTTGGCTTCTTGCCAGCGGGCCGCACATAGACACCATTTATCCCCTGGTTTTAGCCCTGGAAATTGGTAAGCCGGTTGGGGCGTGGAAAGATCGTTGCCCCGGGCTTTGGAAAATTCCAAAAATTCCGCTGTCACTTGGGCACAGACCACATGGCGACCAAAATCCGTCGGTCCTGTTTGGCAGTAGCCATTGCGGTAAAACCCGGTTAAAGGTGACTTACAACAACATTTGAGGTCACCGCCCAACACATTTTTATCCTGGGAATCCTGCATAGTAGCCATATCGTTAACCAAACAAAAATGAGAATGCTATTTAACAATCTTCACACCAAAACCATGGTAGTGCCGCCGCCAAAAAGATTAAAATGTTAACTTCGTTGTGGTAGTGATCCCGACGATGATTTTCCGTGAACAACAGCAATGCTTAACCCAAACCTAGCAGAGATTGAACTCTCTCAAGACGACTACCAACGGTATTCCCGCCACATCATTCTGCCGGAGGTGGGCCTCGATGGCCAAAAACGCATCAAAGCCGCCAGTGTACTCTGTATTGGTTCCGGGGGTCTAGGTTCTCCGTTACTGCTCTACTTGGCCGCGGCGGGGGTAGGACGGATCGGTTTAGTTGATTTTGACATTGTCGATACTTCCAACCTGCAACGGCAAATTATCCATGGTACTTCGTGGATTGGTAAGCCCAAAATTGAGTCCGCCAAGCACCGTATCCTAGAAATTAATCCCTTCTGTCAGGTGGACCTCTACGAAACTCAGATTTCTTCGGCCAATGCCTTGGACATCATTGCCCCCTACGACATTGTCATTGACGGAACGGATAATTTTCCCACCCGGTACCTCACCAACGATGCCTGTGTGTTGTTGAATAAGCCCAACGTTTACGGCTCCATTTTCCGCTTTGAAGGGCAAGCTACGGTGTTTAACTACCAGGGAGGGCCAAACTACCGTGACCTCTATCCAGAACCGCCGCCGCCGGGCATGGTCCCTTCCTGTTCTGAGGGAGGGGTTTTAGGCGTGTTACCGGGCATTGTGGGTACGATTCAAGCCACGGAAGCGCTCAAGATTATGCTTGGTGCCCCCGACACCCTCAGTGGTCGCCTACTGCTGTTCAACGCCTGGGAAATGAAATTCCGGGAACTGAAATTGCGTCCCAACCCTGTGCGGCCGGTAATTGAAAAGTTAATTGATTACGACCAGTTTTGTGGCATTCCCCAAGCCAAAGCCGCTGAAGCCGCCGATGCCCAGGCCTTAGCGGAAATGACTGTGACAGAATTAAAAGCCTTGCTGGATAGTGATGCCGATGACTATGTGCTCATAGATGTGCGTAATCCCAATGAGTATGACATTGCCCGCATTCCGGGGGCGGTATTGGTGCCTTTACCCGATATTGAAGAGGGCCCCGGCATAGAAAAAGTACGGGATTTGGTCAATGGTCACCGTTTAATTGCCCACTGTAAATTGGGAGGACGTTCCGCTAAGGCTCTGACTCTGCTTAAACAAGCGGGTATTGAAGGCATAAATGTTAAAGGGGGCATCACCGCTTGGAGTCAGGAAGTTGACCCCAGTGTCACCCAGTATTAACTTTTTCCCTGGACTATAGCCCTGAATAATTTTGGCGATCGCCGTTTTCCTGATAGTGGAGATGGCGATCACTTTTTTATTACATTTGCCCGATTGATTGGCTTTGATTAGCTCGAAGTAAGCAAAAATACACCAACCGAAATCATCAAAGTGCCGGCCAGATAGTTTATTAATCGCTTATTCTTTCTGCTGATTAATAGCCCTGATCGGTGGGCAAGAAAAGCATAAAACAACTTCATCCCTCCCACCGTAAGAATGGCGGTTAAAATTATGACTACGGTATCAAGATAGACAATATTATTAACGTCAACAAAAGTTGGTAAAAAGCCCAGATAAAAAATGACAGCTTTTTGATCTGCTAGGGTTATTAGCAATCCGGCGGAAAAACTAGAAGAGAGGGATTTGGCATCAACCTTAGTCAGGTTTTGATTGTTAACTTTGGCTCGGAGGGTATTGATTCCCAGCCAGATTAAATAAATGCCACCGATATATTTAAAAACGACAAAAATATCTCCCATCGCCCCCTGTAAAAAAGCTAAGCCCCAGAGAGCAATAAGAATAAAAATAATATCGCCTAAAACAACGCCAAGGGTAGCAAAAAAACCATGGATAAAACCACCGCTGGCACTTTTACTTGAAACAGTCAACACACTCAAACTGGGAACAGCAGCCAGGATCAACATTGCCCC
Source organism: Synechocystis sp. FACHB-383 (assembly GCF_014698605.1). Taxonomy (NCBI): domain Bacteria; kingdom Bacillati; phylum Cyanobacteriota; class Cyanophyceae; order Synechococcales; family Merismopediaceae; genus Synechocystis; species Synechocystis sp. FACHB-383. The sequence goes on from NZ_JACJTJ010000035.1 coordinate 19,298, forward strand.
AAATAAACTGAGTATGTTAGACCAATCCATGGTTAACACTTTGAATAACCTAGCGACTCCGGAGAATTTCCAAAGTCACATCCCCGTCAAAATCTGGAATGGGAGCCTGGCATTTAGTCAGGGCCACTTTGACTTGCTGGGTTTTACCCGTTCCCAAAATGGCATCGGCGATCGCCTCGGCTAGTTTTTCAATCATTTTAAACTTGGACTCACGGATGAGCTTTTGTACGATCGCCACTGCATCAGCATAGTTGAGGGTATCGTTCAGGTCATCGCTCTGCCCAGCCTTAGCCAAATCGATCCAGATGGTTAAATCAACCTCAAACCATTGCCCCAAGAACTGTTCCGCATCAAAGTAGCCAGTGTAACCATAGGCGCGAATGCCCTTAACATTTAACGTATCCATAAATTGACTAAGTACCAACTAACTACCAGATATTGAACTAAGAACGACAGGTTCCCCAGCTAACCATGGTATGATCACCCAGTCAAAAATTGCCATAATTTTTCCCTGCCATGCCTCCCCAATTTCCCTTAGCTACGGTTGGTGCGCTGGTTACTGCCCCGGACGGCCGAGTTTTAATTGTCAAAACCACGAAATGGCGGGGTACCTGGGGGGTGCCAGGGGGAAAGGTGGAGTGGGGAGAAACGCTAGAAACCGCCCTAAAACGGGAATTTCAAGAAGAAGTGGGGTTGGATTTGCTGGAAATCAAGTTTGCCTTGGTACAGGAAGCGGTGAATGACCAACAATTCCATTGCCCAGCCCATTTTGTTTTATTAAACTACTACGCCCGTTGTGAATCTACTCAGGTGACTCCCAATGAAGAAATTGTGGAATGGCAATGGGTCACCCCCCTAGAGGCATTTGATTTTCCCCTCAACAGTTTTACTAAGTTACTTTTGGAAGATTATCAGCAACGTTTTATTAGGGTTTAATGGTTGCCAAAATCTATTTTTACATTGGCAATATACGCAACTGATTAATACTAAATCTAATTAACAGTTAATTTTCAAGCATTTAAATAATAAACAAATCAAAAATTATGGCGGCTATCACCCCCAGCAATTGGACTTTACAAGAAAAAATTGGCCAATTAATTGTGGTGCGGGCCTCAGGATTTTTGTTTGATCATCAAATTCGTTACCCTGCTTGGGAAGCGCCTAATCAAACCCTGCAAAATTGGTTAACTAACCTTAATTTGGGCGGAGTAATTCTCTTGGGAGGCAGTGGGGCGGAATTGGCTTTACGCACTGCTCAGTTACAAAGTTGGGCTTCTACGCCGTTACTTTTGGCCGCTGACATTGAAGAAGGGGTGGGGCAAAGATTCTCTGGTGCCACTTGGTTTCCCCCGCCCATGGCCTTGGGTAGTATTGCCGAGAAAAACCTAGACTTAGCTAAACGATATGCCCATCAAATGGGGGAAGTGATTGCCCAGGAGGCCCTAGCGGTGGGGCTGAATTGGATTTTGGCCCCGATCGCCGATGTGAATAATAATCCTGACAATCCGGTGATTAATGTGCGGGCCTTTGGGGAAACTCCGGAAATTGTGGGGACTTTGGTGGGGGAATTTATTGCGGGAACCCAGCCATTTGCCGTTCTCACTTCTGCCAAACATTTCCCTGGCCACGGGGACACTAACACCGATTCCCATCTACATTTGCCCGTCATGCCCCACACCATTGATCGGCTAGAAACTGTGGAGATCCCACCTTTTCAGCAGGCGATCGCCCAGGGGGTGGATAGTGTGATGACTGCCCATATTCTTGTGCCGGCCTGGGACCACAGCAATCCGGCAACTCTATCCCCAGCTATTTTGACTGGACAGTTAAGGCAAAAACTAGGTTTTGAGGGCATCATTGTCACCGATGCGCTGATTATGGGAGGCATTACGGACATTGCTAGCCCTGGGGAAGTGGCCGTCCGGGCTTTGGAAGCGGGGGTTGATATTCTGCTAATGCCGCCGGATCCCATACCAGTAATCACGGCGATCGCCCAGGCGGTGGAGTCGGGTCGTTTGACAGAGGAGAGAATTGAACAATCTTTGCAACGGGTGTTAACGGCCAAGGAAAAATTGGCCCCCGGCCCTGACCCCAGCCATTTCACCATTAACTTACAACCCCAGTCCGGCCGTAAATTAGTGGATCAAATTATCACTGCGGCACTGCAAAGCGGCGGAGATTTACCTGTCCCCAACCTAGGCGATCGGCAAGGAAAAAATTTAGTTGTCGTAGATGATTTACTCACCGCTGATTACCTCGACCGAGCTTGTCCTGCCTTAACTTTTCCTCTCCGGGGAGGATACAGCGCCAAAATTTTAACTGCCGATTGGTTGGAGCACTATCCCATTGGTCAACATCCTTATGTACTCCAGGTATTTATCCGGGGCAATCCTTTCCGGGGCACTGCGGGATTAACTCCCCTAAACCAAGCTTTGTATCGCCAATGTTTAGCCCATCCATCCTTGCAAGGATTAATCGTCTACGGCAGTCCCTACGTTTTAGCTTGGTTCCAAAGCCAAATGGTAGAACTCTGTCCCCATTTACCGTGGACCTTTTCCCATGGCCAAATGTCCCAAGCCCAGGCGATCGCCATTGATCAATTATTCGGTTGGCAGGATTTATCTGACCACAGCATTCAAGATGGAATTTTTACCACTTAATTTCCCAGGGAAGGCTCAGGAAATACTACGAGAGCCCATAACGCCCGTAATCCTCACTCAACTTTCTGAGGAATTTGAGGTTAGATCGTTCAACTCATTCAAAGGTTCTGGCTGGATCTCGGTCATTTCCTCCTCAACAACCCTTTCCTCCTCAATTGTCTCAACTTCAACTACTACCTCCAATTCCTCCACCTCTTGCCCCTCAGGTTGTTGGGTCTCTGGTGATAATGGCGGGGTTAACTCGGAAGTTTTATCCTCTGCAGCGCTCTCTGGGGCCGTGGTCAAATCCGTCATGGGCTCCCCTGGATCAGCAAGGGGCATTTCTTCCACTACTACTTCTGTTTCTTCCACTTCAATTTGGTCATCGGGTTGAACCGATTCCATTACTTCTGGCTGAATGGAAGGTTCCGGTGCAGTTTCCACCAATTCCTCTGTTTCGACCAATTCCTCTAAGGGTTCCACGCCAAAGGGTAGCTCTAAACCAACCAGGGTATAGGCCTCCGCCAAGGGGACATCTCCCCGCATTAAACGGGAAAAGGCATCCTGCCCATCGGGTTGATAATTAATCACCCGCACTGTGTTGTTAAAACGGTTAGCCACCAGGTTCCCCGCTTCGTCAATGAACTCCAACTTGAGCCAATTTTCCCCATTCTCAAATCCTTCCAGATAAATGGGTTGCCATTGATCCACCAAAAAACTTTCATCATTGACGGTGACCCGGATGCGCCAATCACTTAGACCCGCATCATTTTCCGCCGCAATGTGGAGGGGGGCATTGGTCAAATAGTAGTCCAAAAGAATTGGTTCAGCCCCATAATCTCCCTTGGGACGGCTGTAGGTCAACAGGGGCAAGCCGGGGTCGGGGTTATTGCTGTCGGTTTTGGTGAGAACATGGAAAGTAACCTGGGCATAGGCCCCATCGTTTTTGTAACTTTCATGCCAGGGGCGGACGGGGAAGGCCCGCAGGGTGTGGGTGCCCGGCTCCAAATCTTCTAGGATGATGAGTTGGTCTAGGTTATAAATCGCTCGATAGGGCTCGTTATCCAAAATTAAATGGACATGGGCTCGCAGGGGCACACTATCATCCTCGTTCAGGGGAAGGTCTTCCGCCTGGAGTTGCACCGCCACTGTGGTCTTTTTGAGCACCGTATCGGGGGCAGGGGAGAGGATTTTTAGCTGGGGTTGGTATTGATTAAAGCTGGGGGCTAGGGTCTGCACTGCTTTAGGGGGAGATACTTCCCGCAGGTTGCCCAATTGCACCGGTTCGCTAGCTTTGACCAATGGGGGTGGGGGTGATGCCGATAAAGATTGACAGCCCCCCAAACCAATGGCGATCGCCAGTAGAAATACCGTCAGAACTTTGGTCAGATAAGACCTATATCTGGGCCGGTAATTACCTTGATTCTGCCAATGGCGATCGAACACAGTGTTAAGCCTCCCTCCCACAATTGTTGATTGGGGTTATTTTTCTAGCCAATATTTGCCAGCGGTCTCCGCATTTTCCACTTTGGGTAACCCCATGCTGTAATTCAAGACACGACAGTCCAGGTTGTAACTAACTTTACCCTCCTGCAACAGGTCACGGATAAAATGCTCCAAATCCGAGCCAATGCGCCGTAAATTGTAGTCGGTCAAATCTTCGCCGCCGTAGGACTCTACCAACTCGTCAAAGCGACGATAAACCTGTTGGAGAGCGTCTTCATTCCAAACAAACTCGTTATCAGGGTCCACATCCATGGTCAAGACACTATTGCTAGGAATCAGTTCATTGCCTTGCACTTCAGCGGTAAAAATACGGACGTGACGGGTAGTGGATTTGACAAGCATGGCAGTTAGCTAAGCCGTTGGGGATCACAGAGCATTGTAAACAAATTTCGCCAGGGGTGGGGACTAGGCTATCCAAGAACTTATTGGTACAGTCCATGGCCCCCACGTTATAGATTGAGCCACAATTTCCCAGGTCGGCCACAGTTCAGGAGGTGGATTGCAATTGATGGGAGCTAACATAAAATCCCATCGCCAACCTCAAAAATCACTAATTTGGGCAAAGACCGATGGTTTACAGTTGCTCTCGGATTTGATGGCGTATTACTTATAGTTCTTAACGCACTCTTCCACCAGGGGGAGCACTGCATCCACATCTTTCCAACCAAGAATTTCCGTCACCTTTTTCTCCAGATTTTTGTAGGAGCGGAAGAACTCGGCAATTTCATCCAAGCGGTGCCCTGCCAAGTCATTGATGGATTTAACGTAGGTGTAACGGGGATCTTTGGCGGGAACACAAAGAATTTTTTCGTCCCGATCGCCGCCGTCAATCATTTCCAACATACCAATGGGCCGGGCGGTAATGACACAGCCGGGAAAAGTGGGTTGATCCATGATCACCATGCCGTCGAGGGGATCACCGTCGTCAGCGAGGGTATTGGGAATAAAACCGTAGTCGTAGGGATATTGCACAGAGGAATACAGTACCCGGTCGAGGGCAAAGCAATTCATGTCTTTGTCAAACTCGTATTTATTTTTGCTCCCTGCGGGAATTTCGATCAACACATTGATCAAACCGGCTTTGGGCTGGGCAGGAATACGGCTTAGGTCCACAATTTTTCTCCAACGAAGTACAAAAGAGTCACAACAAAACGGGCTCGAAACCCGATCGCATTTTACTCGGTGGGCTCCCCTTGTACCTAGCCTTACTGAAGGGAATTTCCCTTGGGCTCTCCACAGGCCATAATTAGGGCGGTCATTATCCATTTTTTCTGCCCCTGCCCATGGTCCATTCGCCCCTGCCATCCCAAGCCACGGCCCTAACAGTGCCCAAGCTGGGGGAAACCGACGGTATTTTCCTTTCCTTGGTGTTGCCCACCTATAACGAAGGAGAAAATATCCAAGCCATGGTGACTGCTCTGGTGGAATTGCTGGAACACTGTTGGGCTGGCCGGTATGAATTGATTGTGGTGGACGATGACAGTCCCGATTTAACTTGGCAAAAGGCTTTTAATTTAAGCAAAACCTATCCCCAATTGCGGGTGATTCGGAGAACGGAGGGGCGGGGCTTATCCACGGCGGTGATTAGGGGTTGGCAGCAGGCCCGGGGGGAGATTTTGGCGGTTATTGATGCGGATTTACAGCATCCTCCCCAGGTACTTTTGGCCTTGTTGGCGGAAATGGAACGGGGGGCAGATTTAGCGGTGGCCAGTCGCCATCAATCAGGAGGGGGGGTCAGTCAATGGAGTTTGGTGCGGCGGTTCCTTTCTCGGGGGGCCCAGATGCTGGGTTTATTAATTTTGCCGGAGGTCATTGGTCGTTTGTCGGATCCCATGAGTGGTTTTTTCATGGTGAGGCGTTTGGCGATCGCCGATTGTCCGCTCAGCCCGGTGGGGTACAAAATCCTCATTGAAGTGGCGGCCCGGGGGCAGATCCGTTGGTTAGCGGAAGTCGGTTACGTCTTTCAAGAACGGCGATCGGGGCACAGTAAGGTCACCTGGCGGCAATACGTGGAGTATCTCCAGCATTTATGCAAACTAAGATTGTCCCTTTCTTCCCGGTTTTTGCAATTTTGCGCTGTGGGGTTAACCGGAGTGGCGGTGGACATGGCCTTTTTATTTATCCTCACGGAACCATCCCTGGGGGATTTGCCCCTGAGTCGCAGCAAGATCATCGCCGCCCAATTGGCCATCCTTAATAACTTTTTCTGGAATGACCGTTGGACTTTCCAAGATCTAACCCAGGGACAAAACAGTCCCTCCCAAGTAAGCAAACGTCTGCTCAAATTTAATCTGATCTGCTGGGCCGGCCTGGGCATTAACCTGGCACTGTTGAATTTCTTCTTTAACTTTTCCCACTTCAACCGCTACCTAGCCAACGCCCTGGCGATCGCCCTAGTGACCATCTGGAACTTTTGGTTCAACCTCAAACTTAGTTGGCGAGTCACAGATGTTAATGCCTTCAGCCGCTGAAGTTTCATCGGAGCAACCATTGCCATGGAGAAAAAGTTTGGCCCTAACACCCTAGAGCCTATTCGTCCGGTTCGATGGTGCTGGACAGCCCATGACTGCGCAGGGTTTCACAGTAAAACTCAGCGTGCTCCAACTCACAGGTGATGACCAAAGACATACCGTTAACGTGGGCTTCCATCATAATGTCCACTGCTTGGGGCTGGGTCATGCCCGCCACCGTTTGGATCAAGGTCTGCACCACATGCTCCATGGAATTGAAGTCATCGTTGTGCAGTAAAACCCGGTAACGGGGAGCGTGCTTGCGGATTGTGCTATTGCTGGGCTTGTTTAAAACTTCGGTCGCCATCATTTACCTCCCTGGGCGAAAGTGGAGAAACTTCAGATTCTATTACGTATAGATTGTAACCTCCAGTCCCCAAGAGCTGAGAAGGCTACAATAGAAAAAGTAAAGAAATGTAACAAATATTTTTCCCATTGCCCATGGTTACTTCCCCCACCACCAGTTCCCCCCGCCAGCGGTCCTACAGTCCCCAGGATTGGTTGAAGGGCTACCAATCCCAGCCCCAGGAGTGGGATTACTGGATTGATGATGTGGAAGGCACCGTGCCCCCAGATCTCCAGGGCACCCTCTATCGCAATGGCCCCGGATTGTTGGAAATTGGCGATCGCCCTTTGAAGCATCCCTTTGACGGGGACGGCATGGTAACGGCTTTTAAGTTTCCTGGGGATGGGCGGGTACATTTCCAAAACCGATTTGTGCGCACCCAGGGCTATGTGGAAGAGCAAGCGGCGGGAAAAATGATCTACCGGGGCGTTTTTGGCTCCCAACCAGCCGGGGGCTGGCTCAAAAATATCTTTGATTTACGGCTCAAAAACATTGCCAACACCAACATTACCTTCTGGGGCGATCGCCTCTTGGCCCTGTGGGAAGGGGGACAACCCCATCGGTTAGAACCCTCAAGCTTAGCAACCATCGGCTTGGATGATTTGGGGGGCATTCTTGCCGAAGGGCAACCCCTGTCGGCCCATCCCCGCATTGATCCAGCCTGTATTTTTGACGCAGGCCAATCCTGTTACGTCACTTTTTCAATCAAATCGGGCTTAAGCAGTACCCTAACTCTGTTGGAACTAGACCCCCAGGGCCAACTGTTACGACAAAAAACCGACACATTTCCCGGTTTTGCTTTTATCCATGACTTTGCCATCACGCCCCATTACGCCATTTTTTTACAAAATAATGTGACCTTCAACGCTTTGCCCTACGTTTTGGGTTGGCGGGGAGCGGGGGAATGTGTGGAATTTCATCCTGAAAAAACGGCCCAAATTATTCTGGTGCCCAGGGGCAACGGCGAAATTCAAAGAATTCCAGTGCAGGCTGGTTTTGTTTTTCACCACGCCAATGCCTTTGAGCAAGGTGGCAAAATAATCCTCGATTCCATTTGTTACAACTCTCTGCCCCAGGTGGGCCCCGATGTGGATTTTCGTAGTACGGATTTTGACAATTTAGACCCAGGACAGCTATGGCGTTTCACCATTGATCCCGCGACGGCGACGGTGGAAAAACACTTAATGATTAGCCGTTGTTGCGAGTTTCCCGTCGTCCATCCCCAGCAGGTTGGCCGGGCATATCGCTATGTTTACATGGGGGCCGCCCACCACAGCACCGGCAATGCTCCCCTCCAGGCCATTCTCAAAGTTGACCTAGAGTCGGGCACTGAAACTCTCCTTTCCTTTGCCCCCCATGGTTTTGCGGGGGAACCGATTTTCGTACCCAGACCCGGTGGCGTGACTGAAGATGATGGTTGGCTGCTTTGTCTGGTTTATAACGCTCAGCTACACCGTTCCCAGCTAGTAATTCTTAATGCTCAGGATATTAGTCAACCGGCGATCGCCACGTTGAAGTTAAAGCACCACATTCCCTATCCCCTCCATGGTTCCTGGGCTAAGGTCTAATTCTAGGGTTTGATTTAACTAAAAATGGGGCAGGGTTTAGAACAAAAAGCTTTATAGGCAAAGCTGGTCAGGCTTTTTTCCCCGGTCCTATCCTAATCGTGGAGGCGGCTAGAGCATGGCCACCATGCCCCTACCAACGATCAAATTCGTAGTAAATATTGCCCAAGGTTTCGTAGGTGATGCCAGGAAGTTGGCGGAGTTTGCCGTCCAGATAATCCATGGCTTCGTCCTTTGTCATATTAGTACGTTGCATAAAAGTCAGTACGCTCACTTTGCCCTGGCTTTGTTTGACTAATTTTTCGAAAATTACCTCCACTTCCTTTTTTAAATTCCGCAGGTAAATATAGATGGTGAAAGCGTAAACAAAGGAAAAAATTAGCCCCAAGATATGGAACAGGGGCAGTCTAAACAGGGAGTCGGCAAAAACAAATTCAAAAATGGCGAAAAAACCGAGGGTAGAGAAAAATACCGGTGTTGAACCGATGCGTTCCTGTTCTGTTCTCGATTTCAGGCTGACTAAACGGTAAACGTAAAAAATGGCTGTTAAGAATAAATAAAAAAGCCAGTCCATAAAAACTCACCAGTTCACTGGCGACTCACCACAGGTTAACGGGCTAGAGGAAAATGCAGTCTACCAGCACCATTCTAGAATCTTACTTTCAAAATCAGGCCACTATGAGTATTCAACCGCCACCCAAAATGAATAGGCTTAACAAAGTTCCACTATTCCATAAACTATGGAGAATCATGGAGGATAAAAGATTGCGGGAACGGCTGTAAACTAGCCCGAGAACCGAGCCCAAGACAAATAGGGGCAAAATTTCCGACACGTTCAAATGGGCAATGGCAAACAGTAAACTGCTGAGAATAATCGCCACACTAACCGGAAAGTAACGGGTTAGGGCCGGCAGAAGAAAGCCTCGGAAGATGATTTCTTCAAACACTGGCGCTAAAATGGCCGCGGTAAAAAAGAAAATCCCGAGCACCAACCAATTTTGGGAATCTAAGGCGAGGGAAAGCAGGGGATTACTACCCCCCTGACCCTGCCAAATTTCCTGATTGACCAGGGATACCAATACCACCAAAGGCAATGCCACCAGGTACCCCCCCAAGCCCCACAACACCGCTTTTAGATTAGGACGCAGGGTAAACCACCCCTCGGGTAGGGGACGGAAATCTTTGAGGGAGAGGAACAACACCCCCAAGCCCACCGTGGCGATCGCCCCATAGGTGGCCAATACATAAAAAGCCTTACCCATCAACGACAAATCCGCCATGGGCAGAGGTAACACACCTACCACCAGAGGCAAAACGATCTGACTGGGGAAAAAGAAGCCCACCACCAACACTTGCCAAGTGGTTTCCCAATTCCAGGGAGTGTCCCATTTGGTTTTGGCGTTAGTAGCTAGAATCGCCTTCTCCCGACCCAGGGCCCACTGTAATAGCAGCCCCACGATCAGTAAGACACCGATGCCGCCTCCCAGCAAAGGCAAACTATTGAGTAGGGCTAGTTTCACCAAGGCCCGCTGACTGGCCTTTTCCACTTCCGTTTGTAACGCTCCACAGGCAGGGGTATCACAGATTTGATCTGGTTTTTCGATATTGCCCTGGCGACGATAAAGCTGGGTCAACCCTTGCCAACGAAACCATCCCTTTAATTGATCATTAATCAGCGCTTCCGCATGGGGGGGAATGGGCTGGGATTGTTCTAGGGCAATTAACACTGTGGCGATTTTTTGCTGATTTTGCCCACCGTTGCTCACCACGGATTCCCAGGTGCTCAGGGCTTGTTCCGGCTGATTTTCGGCGTATTGCAGCAGCCCCAAATTAATTTGGAGTTGGTTGAGGGTCTTTTGATTTTTGGCAATGACCGCTTGGATCGGCGCTGGATCGCTATTGGAACTGGCTTCCAAGACTGCTTGTTGCGTTTTGAGACGGTCCAGATGGTCAATCAATTCCTGGACTGCTATTTCGTACTGTTTTAACCCCCCCTGTTGGGGCTGGCTTTCCAAGAGGGCTTTTTGCAGGGTTTCCCCCCATGTGCCCGATTCACCCTTCCCCTGCCAAGCTGAAGCTTGCAATAACAGATTGGTTTGGGAAAGCTGTAGTTGAGACTGTACTTGGGGCTCCTCTAAACTTCCCACTAGGGAAAGCAAAAAGGGCACGAGGGAAATAACCGTCAACAGGGCGAGGATAATTCGCTTCATCAAAAAAACTGGGTCTAAAACCCCGTCCTTGGCTTCGGGACGGCTGTGTTAATCAAAGTAGCATAACCCATCGTCATCTTTGGGCCAGGGCGGTGATCCCGCTCAGAGGGAATAATTTTTGTAGTACAGTAATGGTTGATAATGCCGCTGAAATATTGGCAGTGGGTTTGACTCCCCCTGGCGATCGCCTACTTTGGTGGAAAACTAACTCAAAGACTCCCAGTATGGAGAAATTTTGGGGGGAAATTAAAATTTGGCACCAGTTCTTTGCCATCTCCTAGTCATTACTTGCCCCTAAAATTGCCTGGTCTAGGGCGGATCTACCCCACGGCCAACCACCATAGTCTTGAAAAAAGCTTTAAAAATTCAACAATTATGCGCCCAACTTTTGTCCTTGCTTCTGCCTCCCCCGCCCGCAAGCGTTTACTAGAAATGGCCGGCATTGCCCCTCTGGTGGCCGTGAGTCATTTCGATGAATCTTCCTTAACCGCTGACAACACAGTGGCCTTGGTGGAAGCTCTGGCCAAAGCTAAGGCGGAGACAGTGGCCAGCAAATTTGCCGATGCCCTCATCCTCGGCTGTGATTCTCTCCTATTGGTTAATGGTCAAACCTACGGCAAACCGGAGTCCCCGGCCGTGGCGATCGCCCGTTGGCAAACCATGCGGGGCCAGGTGGGGGAATTGTATACGGGCCATGCTCTGATTGACCGCACCCAAAACCGTTGCCTCTGCCAAACTGGGTTAACCAAAGTTCATTTTGCAGATGTGGACGACGACACCATCCAAGCCTACGTGGACAGTGGGGAGCCCCTCCAATGCGCCGGGGCGTTTGCCCTGGAAGGCAAAGGGGGAATGTTGATTAATAAACTGGATGGTTGCTCCAGCAACGTGATTGGCCTAAGTTTGCCTATTTTGCGGTCATTGTTGCAACGGTTGGGCTACTCTTTGGCCGACTTTTGGCAAAGTTAAACTAAAGCAAGTGAACTAGCGGAACCATTCCGTTACCCCACCGGGTTTATCCACCAATGTGATCCCCGCCTCCTGCAATAGATCCCTGAGGCGATCGCCCTCGGCCCAATTTTTATCTTTCCTAGCCTGGGTGCGTTGGGCCACCAATTGTTCAATGGCCGCATCGGTTAGACCATTATCGTCAGTGGATTGGGACTCTGGATTAATGCCTAAACCCAAAATTTCCGCCAAACTGACTAAAGTAATCCACTGGGTTTGCAACAAATCCGGGTCGGCTGGGGTTGAGCCCTCGAATTTTAATTTGTTCCCTTCGGATCGTAGATGTTTGGCCAATTCAAACAGTACGGCCAAACCGCCTGCAAAGTTAAAGTCATCGTCCACCGCCGCTTGAAATGCCCCTGTCCATTGATTAGCGTCGGGGCCTAGGGAGACAAATTCCAAATCCCAGCTAAAATCACCACCGTAGTCATAGCCGAATTGCAAACCTTCCCTGAGGGTGTGCCAGCCATTGGTGGCGGCGGCGATCGCCGTGTCAGTAAAATCCAAAGGCTTACGGTAATGGCCCTGAAGCACTAAAAGTCTAATTGCCATAGGGTCAACGGTTTCTAGCAAAGCCCGAATGGTGGTGAAATTCCCCAGGGACTTGGACATCTTTTCCCCGTCCACTTTCACCATGCCGTTATGGAGCCAATACTGGGCTAGGGGTTGCCCTGTCACCGCCTCGGATTGGGCAATTTCGTTTTCATGATGGGGAAAAATTAAATCATTGCCCCCCACATGCAGATCAATGGTTTCCCCTAAAAATTCCCGCACCATGGCGGAACATTCAATGTGCCAGCCGGGCCGCCCCTTACCCCAAGGAGATTCCCAAGCTGGTTCCCCCGGTTTAGCACTTTTCCATAAAGCAAAATCAAACGGGTCCTGTTTTTGTGCCCCATCTGGATCGGCCACCGTCACCCGACCGCTGGCCCCTGCCTGTAAATCTTCCAGCTTACGGCCAGAGAGCTTGCCGTAGCCCTCAAAATTATGCACCGAGTAATAGACATCGCCGCCACTGGGATAGGCGTAGCCCTTAGCTTCCAACTCAGCAATTAATCTTTTAATGCCATCTAAGGTGTGGGTAGCCCTGGGGTAGAGGTCCGCTGGTTGCACCCCCAACGCTTCCATGTCTTCAAAATAGGCGGCGATAAATTTTTCTGACACCGCCTCCATGGTGGAGCCTTCGTCCACTGCCCGTTTGAGGATTTTGTCATCAATGTCGGTGAAATTTTGCACATAGCGCACTTCATAACCAGACCATTGCAGATAACGACGCACTAAATCCCAGGTGATACAGGTGCGGGCATGGCCGAGGTGGCAGTAATCATAAACAGTGATGCCGCAACAGTACATAGTCACCAGGCCAGAGTGGAGCGGTTGCAGGGCTTGTTTGGCTCGGGTGAGGGAATCGTACAGGCGCAGGGTCATGGGCAGGGAAGGCAAAAATCAATATACAGTCTTCCCATTATTCTCTATCAAAGCCGCATCGAGGCCCAACGGCGATCGCCAGGAATTGGGCCAGGCTGGGAAAACTGAGCCGAGGTGGAAGGTAACGTCCTCGGTACTAGGGGGAAAGGATGGGCATTAATTCCTCTCCATCATCAAAAATGGTCAAGCGGGCGGGCTTACATTGCTTAATGGTTACCTGGATGTCTTGGGCTCCCTCCCCTCGCAAATCCTCCAGGTAGCCTACCTGGGCCTTTTCCGCACTGCTACGGCGGGCAAAGGGACCAAAATAATAGGTACAGCGAGGAGCGCCGGTGCTAATTTCAACCCAGTGGGCCATGCCCAACAGGGATAAAACTCGGATCCACAGTTCTTTCATAGGACTTCGGGTAAGGATAGAGACAAGGTAATGGGTGTTGCTTGCTGTCATTCTAGCTTTCAAGCCCGCAATATTTTGTTACATTGCCGGCAGAATGGCAATTAAATCTGCTACTCTGCCACTTTTTCTTGCTAATCCTCTGAAACTTCTGGGAAGTCGGGGGAAGGGGGGGATAGGGTAGGCCGATCAAAACCCCTTTGGCGAAAAATTTCATAAAGGCTGATGGCCGCCGCTACTGAAGCATTGAGGCTGGGGGTTTTACCGGCCAAGGGAATGGTAATGAGATGATCACAGTGTTTTTGGGTCAACAAACTCAGCCCTTCCCCTTCCGAGCCAATCACTAGGCCCATGGGTTCCCGTAAATCCGATTGGTGTAGAGGGGGTTGCTTACCAGCCACGGTGCCGTAGATCCAAAAGCCCGACTCCTTCAAAGTTTCCAAGGCCCGACTCAGATTTACTACCCGGGCCACGGGGAAATGTTCCAAGGCGCCAGCGGCCACTTTCATCACTGTGGAGGTGATCCCCGCCACCCGCCGTTGGGGTAAGACCATGCCCTGGGCCCCAAACGCTTCGGCGGTGCGGATGATGGCCCCCAGGTTATGGGGATCGGTAATGCTGTCGATAATTACTAAAACCGGGGCAGTGCTTTGGCGTTTGGCTTGGTCAATCAAATCCCCCAGTTCCCAGTAGTGGTAGGGGGCCACCTGGGCCGCAATGCCTTGGTGATTGGCGTTGTGGGTGATCTGGTTGAGGCGAAAATTATCCACTTCATCCACCACTGTGCCGTTGGCCTTGGCGGTTTGAATTTTAGTGCGATAGCGAATGTCGTGGCGGAGATGGGAAGTAATCCAAATGCGATTCAACTGGCGATCGCCGTCTAGGGCGGCTAGGACAGCGTGGTGACCATAGAGCAAATCCAGGGCTTCCTGGGCCTGATCGGAGTCCGCCAGGGGGGGAGCAGAAGGGGCAGCTTTAGCAAACTGGGGCTTCTGGCCCGATCGCCGGGGCCTGTCGTCACCGTAGCGAGGCTTATCCCTGTCCTTATCTTTAAATCGGCTCTTAAAACTGGAGGGTTTATCCCCAGAACGTCGCGGTTTATCCTCATTGGAACGGGGGCGGGGCTTATCCTGGAAGCGATCAGATTTTTCTTTAAAACCTTGGGGCTGGTCATCGTTAAAGCGGGGTTTATCTCCACTGCGCTTCGGTTTGGGTTTCTGCTCTCCATAGCGGGGTTTATCTCCACGGGCAGAACGGGGAGAAAATTTCTTCTTGGGCATTTCAGTCATGACTTTCGGGGGCTAACGGGGGGCAGCGTCGGGCAGTTCAATTAAGGCTAATAGTTCATCTAATCGACGGGCATCCCTGAGGTATAAATAACCTAAAAGAGTTTCTAAACCGCTGGCGGCCTGGTACAGTTCGGGGTTGGCCCGCCGGGAAGTGGATGTGGCGGCATTACGACCCCGACGCACCCATTCCTTTTCCGGGTCGGTTAATTGGGGTAAAAGGGTGGCTAATATCTGGGCCTGTTGTTCAGCCCGCACCTGGGCCACCACCCGACGGTGAAAATCCCCTATACGACGGGGGGGAAACAGATAAGAGCAACGGACATAAAGTTCAAAAACAGCGTCTCCCAGGTAGGCCAGGGCCACGGGGGATAGGGACTGTACCGGAGGGGCATCGACGGGGCACAGGGGGGATTGCCAAAGGGGATGGTCACTAAACTGGGTCATGGCACGTCCCCATTGCAGTCAAGACCGGACAGCACCACCATGGTTGGGCTACCCGTGAACAACCAGCCATCATTACCCCTCAGTGGTAGCGGCGATCGCCTCGGCCAGGGAATTATGAAGATGGAGGAATTTTTCCAAACGCACCAGTTTTACCGTTTGGGTAACCCTAGGGTTGGTGACAATCTGCACACTTCCTTCTTTGTTTTGGGAAAGTTTGGTTACCTGCACCAATGCTCCTAGACCAGAGCTGTCAATAAAATCAATGGTGGACAAGTCCAGCACCACATGGGCGGGCCCCGCTTCGATGTGATCACTGACTACCTTACGGAAGGTAGGCTCGGAAAATGCGTCCAACAGACCCGTCAAACGGAATATTTGCAGTTTTTCCTTGACTTCCAATGTTCCGCGTAAACTGACTGTCAGGTTTAGTGGCTCAGCAATAACGCCCTCCTCGGTTTTGCACCCTGTACTCAAAATTGAACAATGTCAAATTGTAGCTTACTTTGCTTGCCCATTCGGCGATGTTAACTAAAATATTAGCCAAAAAAATCAAAATGGGCGATCGCCTCTAGAATAGCGCCAGCATGGCTCAATTGGGCCCAATAATGGCGAGAATTTCCCCATTGGTCATACCAGTGCAGTAATTCCGGTTGGGCATTGCGGACAATGACGCCCCGAGCAGAAGTTTCAAATAAGCCAATGTCATTGCCGGAGTCACCACAGACTAAAGTTTGGGCTGGCTCCATGGCCAAATGTTTTTGCAAATATTGGGTGGCATTACCTTTGTTACTGCGTTGGGGCAATAAATCCACATCCTTGCCACTGCTGAAAATTACCTGCACTGGAATGCCAGTCTCCTCCAAGATTTCGGTTAGTTGATCAATAACTGTGGGAGAAGCCTGGGGAGCGAGATGATAACTAATTTTCCAGGGATTTTGTTCCAGAGGAGATTGGGGTTGCAGAGCTTCAAAACCATCGGCGATCGCCTGGAGAGTATCCCGTTGCCAATGTTCAGAGAGATGATCAGCCCAGCTTTGATCCAGGCCCTGGGGATGGTAAATTTCACTCCCCACCGCCGTAAGCCAATAGTCCGGTTCCATCAGCCCCACCTGTTTTTGTAACTGTCGAGCCGAATTATAGGAACGGCCCGTGGCATAGGCCAAATAAAAATCCCCCCGGCGATCGCCTAGGTATTGTTGCAATTCTTCTAGGGCTTCTTGGTCTCCCACCCAGGTGTTATCCAGGTCAGAAATTAACAGTAATTTTCGCATAGGACAATGGCATTATTCAGTTCAATAAAGAGTCCCCAATGTTGATGTGTGAGTCGTTTAAGACAAATTCTGGTTTGCCCCCTCAACCCACCGCAATGCCGGAGGAATCTTCTCTAGTTTTCTGCCAAACTTGGGGGAACAGGGGGGTCTTTCAAAACATTCAAAAAGGGGAAAACTAACTACTTTGCCGTTGTTTGTGGTCACTGATGAAGGATTCCACCAACTTCACATCTTCTGCACTGCCAATGATGGCGGGGGTACGCTGGTGTAATTTGGCGGGAATTAAATCTAGTAAACGCTTCTGCCCATCGCTGGCCCTCCCCCCAGCCTGTTCCACCAAAAAGCCCAACGGCGCTGTTTCGTAGAGCAAACGCAATTTACCATCGGGATTTTTTTCCGTACCAGGATAAAGGAACACTCCCCCCTGCATCAAAATCCGGTGAATGTCCCCCACCAAAGCGCCACTGTAGCGGGCGGTGTAACCTTCGTGACGATGGACGTAACGGGTGTAATCCCTTAGGGCTTCATCCCATTGCCAAAAATTACCTTCATTGGTGCTGTAGATAGGGCCGTGGTCGGGAATGCGAATATTTTCCTGGGCCAGAATAAATTCCCCCAAACTGGGGTCCAAAATGAAGCTATGCACCCCGGAGCCGAGGGAATAAACCAAGATGGTAGAGGGGCCGTAGAGGATATAACCGGCAGCAATCTGTTGGTCACCGTTGGTTAACAAATCTGACGCACTGCCGTCTAGGTCTTCCCCTTGCTGCTGGCGGATGGCAAAAATAGATCCGACGTTGAGGTTAATGTCCACGTTGGAGGAGCCGTCAATGGGGTCGTAGAGCAGGGTATAGCGGCCGATGGGGCAATTTTCGGGGATATAGTAGGGATTTTCCATCTCCTCTGAAGCTAAACGGCAGACCAAACCGCTTTGCTTAAAGACGGAAATGAAAACATCATTGGCAAAGACGTCCATTTTTTTCACCGATTCCCCCTGGACGTTGGTTTCCCCGGTGAAGCCCAATACATCGGCCATTAAACCGGCCCGGCTGAGACGACGGGCAATTAATTTTCCCGCTAGGGCAATGCGGTTCATGATGGCGCTCAAATCCTGGGCATCGGCGCCAAAGCTATTCAGTTGTTGGAGTACGTGGCGTGAAAGGGTGGTGCAATCCCGGTCCAGTAAAGAGTCAGGAATATTAATCTCGCTCACAGTCATGGATGAAAGTCTCCTTGGATTGCTAGGCTCAAAGTCCTTCCCATCCTAACTTGATCTTTCCGAACCCCGAAATTTCGCTATTTCTAGGCAGATTTTGCCAACCTCTGCCCCAAAATAAATTCGGCGATCGCCAGGTCTACGGGGGTGGTAATTTTCAAGTTGGTATCTTCCCCCGGCACTATTTTCACTGACTGGCCACATTTTTCTAGCAGGGCCGCATCGTCCGTTACTTCCCAACCTTCCTGTTTCCCTTTTTCATGGCAGGCTTTGAGCAGGGCCACGTCAAATCCCTGGGGCGTTTGGGCTCCCCACAAATTTTGGCGATCGGGGGTGTCAGTGATCCAACCATCTGCGTTAACTATTTTGATGGTGTCCTTCACTGGCATGGCGGCAATCAATCCTTGGCAATGCTGGAGCGCTTCGGTACAACGGTCAAATAAATCCGGCGTCGCTAAACAACGGGCTCCGTCGTGGATGAGGACGAATTTTGCCTGTTGGGGTAGAGCCTGCATACCGTTAAACACCGATTGCTGTCGGGTTTCTCCCCCCGTGATTAACTGCACTGGTTTAGGGCTATGGAGGGGAGCCAACAAAGCTTCAAAAGCCGGAAAATCGTAGGGCTGCCCAAGGATGCCAATCCATTCAATGGACTGGGATGCCAACGCCGCTTTCACCGTCCAACTTAGTAGGGGTTGCCCCAGAACGTTTAAAAGCAACTTATTTTGACTGCTCCCCATGCGCTTGCCGGAACCCGCCGCTGGAATCAATAAATGCATCTACCCAACTGTTAATTCTGCTGAAATTCTCGGCCTCAAACCTTACCATGTTTGAGACTGGGGACAATTCAAACCCATTTTCAAGTTTTAAACGAGTCTAATGTTTTCTGGGTCATTTCCCCCAACTGGGCCAATGTTGGAGCAGAAGTGTTAACAGCGGTTTGACTAAGCCAGAGTAAATATTCCACATTGCCTGCGGGGCCAGTAATGGGGGAAAAGGTTAAACCATTAAACTGCCAACCGAGGCTCTGGCCCGATCGCCAAACCTGATCAATGGCCTCTGCCTGGGCTTGGGCATCCCGCACCACCCCCTTTTTGCCAATTTTTTCCCTACCCACCTCAAATTGGGGTTTGACCAATAACACCACTTCCCTGGGGGGAGCAAGGAGGGACCAGAGGGGAGCCATCACTTTAGTGAGGGAAATAAAAGATAAATCCATCACCCCCAAGTTAGGCCAGGGTTTATTCCCATAAAGATCCTGAGGCGTGAGGTAACGAAAATTGGCCCGCTCCCGCAAAATCACCCGTTCATCCTGCCGCAATTTCCAAGCGACTTGACCATAACCAACGTCCACGCCGTAAACTTTGGTTGCCCCATTTTGTAATAGGCAGTCCGTAAAGCCACCGGTGGAAATACCCCCATCGAGACAAATGCGACCGTCCACATCAATGGCAAATTCCGTTAGGGCCTTAGCTAACTTTTCTCCCCCCCGAGAAACATAGGGAGGCCTTTGGGCCAACTCCACCACTGCATCCATGGTTACAGGGGTACCTGGTTTATCCACCAACTGTTGATTAACTTTCACTTCCCCCGCCCGGATTAACCGCTGGGCCAGGGCCCTGGATTCACATAGACCTTTGGCCACCAACAGGGCATCCAGTCGTTGTTTATCTGCTTTGGCCATCATTGAGTGCCTTTGAATAGTCCCTGGGGCCGGATGAATAAAATGATGATCATCAACAGCAGCGCTACGCCCATTTTGTAACTGGTGCCAAACCAAGGCACGCTCACTTCCTGGGCCACCCCAATGATTAGTCCCCCGGCGATCGCCCCGTAGGGATTACCAATGCCCCCTAGAATCACCGAGGCAAACATGGGCAAAATTAAAAACCACCCCATATTTGGTTTCAGGGTGGTCATTAGGCCATACATGGAGCCCCCCAGGGCGGTTAACACTGCGGTCATGACCCAGGTCCACATCACGACCCATTCCACATTGATGCCGGATACCTTGGCCAGGTCCACATTGTCCGCCACGGCCCGCATGGCCTTACCCACTTTGGTCTTTTGCAAAATCAGATGCAACACCACCATAGCGGCGATCGCCAGACCAATGACCAGCAAACGGTAATACTCAAATTTAATGCCCATAAAATCCTGGGCGGGGACAATGGGCACTCGGTAATTTTGATTATTGCCGCCCCAGATTAAGAGGATGCCATTGCGCAGAAATAGGGCTAGACCAATGGAGATAATGATCAAGGTCGTTGCCGTGGCCCGCCGAGCCCGCATGGGCTTCCAGAGTAACCATTCACCGATGAACATGGCCATGATGGTACCGACGCAACCCAGGGCCATGGATAGCCACAAATTAATGCCGCTGGTGTTGGCCCACCAAGTTAAATAGGCCGCCAAAGTCATAAAATCGCCATGGGCAAAGTTAGACAGACGCAAAATGCCATAGGTGAGGGTCAAACCCACTGCCCCCAGGGCAATGATGCTTCCCACCGCAATACCATTAAAAATTAACTGTGATAGATCCATGCCTTCCTAACGTGAGACCAAGGGCGATGTCGCCGTAAGCTAACCTACTTTAGGAGATTTTTGCCCATTTTTGTGATCCCGATACGACCCTTTTCGGGCGATAAAACCATGACCCATGGGATAGTCCCAATGGCGATCGCCGTTTTTGATTCTAGCCAGGGCAAACCATGGTGGACAATCGGGGGGTAAACCCAGTTTTTCGATAAAATGATGGCCAGACAAAGGTTTCTGACATTCTCCCACCGCTCATTCTGGTAAATTTCCCCGTATGGCTCTCATCACTGTCCAATCCCTCCGTAAAGATTTCGGCATTAAGGAAATTCTGCGGGATGCTACTTTCAACATCGAACCAGGCGATCGGGTGGGGTTAATTGGGGTCAACGGCTCTGGTAAATCCACTCTGCTAAAAATGATTGCGGGGTTGGAACCCTTTGATGGCGGGGAATATTGGTGCAACAGCAGTGCCAAAGTGGTTTATTTGCCCCAACAACCGGAAATGGACGGCGATCGCACCGTACTGGAACAGGTATTTGTGGACAGTGGGGAACAGTGGCAATTAGTTAAGCAATATGAACTACTTTCGGATAAGTTGGCCCACCAGGGCAGTGACGAGCAATTGCTCAATCAACTGTCAGCCCTATCAGCTCAAATGGAAACCTCTGGGGCCTGGGAGTTGGAAACCCAAGCAAAAATTGTTCTGACCCAATTGGGGGTAGACCACCTCGATGCCAAAATTGCCGATCTTTCCGGCGGTTACCGCAAACGGGTGGCGATCGCCGCAGCGTTACTGTCCCAACCCGATGTGTTGCTGATGGACGAACCCACCAACCATTTAGATGCTTTTTCGGTGGAATGGCTGCAAAGTTATTTACAACGTTTTCGGGGTGCCCTGTTACTTATCACCCACGACCGCTATTTCTTGGATCGGGTAACTAACCGTATTTTAGAAATTGACCAGGGGGAACTGTATAGCTACAACGGTAACTATGGTTATTATCTGACCAAAAAGGCAGAAGCAGAAGAATCGGAACAAAGTAGTCAAAGGAAACACCGGGGAGTGTTACGACGGGAATTGGAATGGTTAAAGCGGGGGCCCAAAGCCCGGAGCACCAAGCAAAAAGCCCGCATTGACCGCATCCATAGTATGCAGGAAACCAGCTTTAAAACCGGCACGGGCAAGGTAGATATTAGTACGGCAGGGCGTCGCATTGGCAAAAAAGTGGTGGAACTGGAAAATATCAGCAAAGGCTTTGGCGATCGCCAATTAATTAAGGATTTTTCCTATATCTTTACCCCGGTTGATCGGGTGGGCATTGTGGGCAAAAATGGCGTGGGTAAATCCACCTTGATGAACATGATCACCGGCCGATTAGAACCAGATCAGGGCACAGTGGACATTGGCAGTACCATCCATTTTGGTTATTTTGATCAACATTCCGATGATTTGAGTTTGAATCCTAATCAACGGGTGATTGATTACCTCAAAAGTGTGGCGGAATTGGTCAAAACCACCGACGGCGAAGTAATTACCGCTGGTCAAATGTTAGAACGGTTTCTGTTTCCCCCCAACCAGCAATTTGCGCCCATTGCCAAGCTATCCGGGGGAGAAAAGCGCCGTTTATTTTTGCTCCGGGTGTTGATGCGGGCCCCCAATGTTTTAATTTTGGACGAACCCACCAATGACCTGGATGTGCAAACCCTGGCAGTGCTGGAAGATTATTTAGAGGACTTTAACGGTTGCGTCATTGTGGTTTCCCACGACCGCTATTTCCTCGACCGCACAGTGGAAACAATTTTTGCCTTTGAAGAGGAGGGACAACTACGGCAATATCCCGGCAATTATAGTTTGTATTTAGAATATAAAAAAGCAGAACAGGTGAGGGCCAACCAAGAAGAAACTGAGTCTAAAAAAGTGCAATCCGCTGCCTCTAGTTCCACCACTGTTAAGCAAGATAATGGCTCGAAAAAGCTTTCCTATAAAGAAAAACGGGAATACGAACAACTAGAACAACAAATTCCCCAGTTAGAGGCGGAAAAGACCCAACTAGAAGCCCAACTTTACCAGAGTCCCAATGGTGACTTTAGTGAGTTACAAAACTTGACGGAACGCTTAGCTGATCTAAGTGAAAGTATTGATCAAAAAACGGAGCGCTGGTTAAGTTTAGCGGAGAGAATTTAACTGGCTATTTTACTTAATTCTTTAGTATTAATTCAGATTTAATCAAGCCATACTTCAGTAGCCAACTGATGGCTTTTTCTAGGGTAGCCATTGGCACAGACACAAATGACTGTAATTCTTCCAGAGACAAAGGCTGGGATTTATTGAGATTTTGCACAATTTGGTCAACCAATGCCATAGGTGGCAACATATAGCTAGCGAATTTAACACTTTCTAATTGGCTAATTGTTTCTATTTCTGCCAACGTGACATTTTCCCTGAGGGCAAACTGTAGATTACCCATCGCATTGGTTGGGTAGTTGGCGAATAACTTATAAGGGTCGATCATTGCTCCCCCTCGGGGTAACTGGCGATCGCCGCTGACCTGCCGACGCTTTTCGGTCAGATGGTGCCACAATTCCTGGTAACGACCATAAATACGAGACCAATCAAAAACCGTCTGGGCTTGTTCCTTCGCTGCTGCCCCCATGCGTTGCCGTAGTTCCGGTTGATGTAAAAGCTGATGGAAAGCTAGAGTCGCCGCCTCAATATCGACCGCAACAGTCTGACTGACATGACCAATGTAAAAATCGTAGGAATCAATATCTAACAAATGACGTAGTGCAAAATCATCACCCCCATCAGAGGGCATGGTTGTGGGAATTCTAAAGCCATCGATCCCATCCCGCACCGTATCTTTGTAACCATCCCAGTCACTAACTACAGAGGGCAGACCTGCGGCCATCGCCTCAATGGGCGTTAAACCGAAGCTTTCTTGAATATTGTCCGATAGCGATGTAAAAATATCTGCCGCCGCCCAGGCATCTCGACGCTGTGACGGTTGGCGACCATCCAGCACAACTGAGCCTATATTAGGCGCAGCCAACTGACGGGCTTGATCATAACTACGAGCCACCGGCTCATTGGGGAACCAACCACATTCGATCAAGGTAACGGATTTTTTTGCTGCCGCCCGTTCTAAGGCCAGATACAAAGGCAAGGGATGGGCTTTGGCATGGAAGACTAATCGACCCACAAATAATACCACCACATCCTCTGGCGCAATTCCCAGACGGTTACGGGCAGCCTGTTTTTCCGCCGTTGTAAACTGAAAATCTTGACAATGCACCCCCAGGGGAATGACTGGAAATTGAGGCATTTCACAAAAACGTGCCCCCAAACGAAATCGTAGATACTCAGCTTGTTCTGCGATGATGGTTTCTAAACTAGTCTTTACAGCTTTAGACGTACAAATAATCGCATCCCAGCCATGAACCGGAGCAATTAACAAATCGCGGATTGACTGCATTGCCCCAGCAGATGAAATTGTATGGGTGATGCCACACAAACTATAGGATTGCTCTTGGCCACTACCCAAACGTCGCTGGGCTTCATTGAGCAGACCTGGCCCCGGCAAGTAAAGTATTGATGCATGCTCCAACTTTTCCGGCTGATGACGAGGTAGCCACTGCACAAGGCGATCGCCCTTGGTCGGATCATGTCTTAAAACATCAGCCTTAAACGCGCCAAAACTTCCTGCATCTCGACAATAGCCAAATATAGGATTGCTCGGGGGAGTTCCCCGGATTACGGCCCGCAAAAACGCTTCACCTGCGGAGTGCCGTCCCATAAGCCTGGAACCGCTAGTACGATAACCCTCTGATTCATAGAAGATAGCCGGAGACAGGGGAATATTGCTTGTTGGCATCAATCTAAAAACTCAATTTGCAACCATCTTAGTCTGAGTTGTTCCCAATCGTTTTTCGATTTAATCCCCAATGGCATCTAGCTAGAGCTAATGGGTAATTCTTTCATTGGCAAAGGAGATCGAGATGATTAATTGCAGAAACGCTGAATGGTATTTATGTGCCACCGAAAAATAAGCAGAATAACCCTATAGCAAAGCAAATTCATCACCTTAGTGCTAACTCCCTTAGCCAGTGTACATAGCTTATTTTTTCACAC
>NZ_JACJTJ010000036.1:0-33429 GCF_014698605.1 Synechocystis sp. FACHB-383
GATTATGCATAGCGTTCCAGGTTTTGAGTGGTATCTAATCCTAGAACGCGACCTCCCCTCTTTTCTACAATCCCCACCTAGACTGCTTTTCACTTCTTTTGTCAGTCAATCAGATCTTGGACTTAGACTTGATTTGGTGAAGTGGATACAGAGAGGATTGATTGTAATAAAAGTTTTGAACTAACGTTGTTTACCATGTAGTTATTTTGTTTGTTGGTGACAATTAACTATCCCCAGGCAAGCGGGAATGGCTAAACGGCGATCGCCAGTGAGGGGAACAGTTCAACATTGCTGGCGAGAGGGGAAAATGTGGGACAGGGAGCTTTAAAAAAACTTCTTAGGGCTAATTTCTTGGAGAAATTGCTGAAATTTGATCAACTAGTCGATCCGAGTGAAGTCAACAATCAAGTTAATATTGCCGCTGTCATGACAATCCAAACAATAGCTAAGGCAAAATCTTTTGCTTGGCACGGATCAATTACAAAACTTCACAGTATTTAATCTCGTTAAAAAACAATAAGAAATTGTTCCATTTTCTGATTTTGGGTTCAAGATAAAACTAAGCCCCAGAGGGAACGTCATGTTCAACCACCATTGGTGACCGCTCAATCCATAGCTTCATTTCTCAGCTAAGATTTTGGGAAATTTAGTTCAATCAATATCAACAAAAACAACTCTAAAGTTGTTAAATCTCCGTTGACCTATAGCTATTTTTAGTGATTTTTTCGATTTGTATAATTGTCCGGCAGTGTCTTCCCACCTAGAAAAATTAACTGCCTTTTTCCACATTTTGGGTATTGTTTGCCCTTGCTAAATCCTTTGAGGACGATTCGTTTATGAGTTTACCTACCTATGCAACCCTCGATGGTAATGAAGCGGTGGCCCGGGTGGCCTATCAGTTGAGTGAAGTCATTGCCATTTATCCCATTACTCCCTCTTCTCCCATGGGGGAATGGGCGGATGCGTGGGCTTCTGAACATCGTCCCAACCTTTGGAAAACGGTGCCTTTGGTGGTGGAGATGCAGAGTGAAGGGGGAGCCGCTGGGACAGTACACGGTGCGTTGCAGTCGGGGGCTTTGACCACTACTTTCACCGCTTCCCAGGGCTTGATGTTGATGTTGCCCAATATGCACAAAATTGCGGGGGAATTAACCGCCATGGTGTTGCATGTGGCGGCCCGTTCTTTGGCAGCCCAGGGTTTATCCATTTTTGGTGATCACAGTGATGTGATGGCGGCCCGTAACACTGGCTTTGCCTTGCTAAGCTCCAATTCTGTACAGGAAGCCCACGATTTTGCTCTGATTGCCACGGCGACAAGCTTTGCCACCAGGATACCGGGACTGCACTTTTTTGATGGTTTCCGCACTTCCCACGAAGAACAAAAAATTGAGTTGTTACCGGAATCCGTTCTCCGCAGCTTAATTAAGGATGAAGATGTAGTGGCTCACCGGGAACGAGCGTTAACTCCCGATCGCCCGAAATTGAGGGGGACAGCCCAAAATCCCGATGTCTATTTCCAAGCCAGGGAAACGGTGAATCCCTTCTATGACGCTTATCCGGCAGTGCTGGAGCAGGTGATGGCAGAGTTTGGCCAGTTAACCGGTCGCCATTACCGTCCCTACGAATATTTTGGCCATCCAGAGGCGGAAAGGGTAATGGTGCTGATGGGTTCCGGCGCAGAAACAGCCCAGGAAACGGTGGATTTTTTAACTGCCCAGGGGGAAAAGGTCGGTTTATTAAAAGTGCGCCTCTATCGTCCCTTCGCTGGCGATCGCCTAGTTAAATCCCTACCTAAAACCGTCCAGAAAATTGCCGTATTGGATCGGTGTAAAGAACCGGGAAGTATTGGGGAGCCCCTTTATCAAGATGTGCTGACAGCCTTTTTTGAAGCGGGCATGATGCCGAAAATTGTCGGCGGACGTTACGGTTTATCCTCCAAGGAATTTACCCCGGCCATGGTCAAAGGGGTGTTGGAGCATTTACAACAGGCTGAGCCGAAAAACCATTTCACCGTAGGTATTAACGACGACCTCAGCCACACCAGCATTGACTATGATCCCAATTTTTCCACTGAAGCGGACTCGGTGGTGCGGGCTATTTTTTATGGTCTTGGTTCCGATGGTACGGTGGGAGCCAATAAAAATTCGATCAAAATCATTGGGGAAGATACGGATAATTACGCCCAGGGATACTTTGTTTACGACTCGAAAAAGTCCGGTTCGGTGACCGTTTCCCATCTCCGCTTTGGCCCCAAACCGATTCTTTCCACCTATTTAATTAGCCAAGCCAATTTTGTCGCCTGTCACCAGTGGGAATTTTTAGAACAGTTTGAGGTGTTGGAACCGGCCATTAATGGTGGTGTGTTTTTGGTGAACAGTCCCTACGGTCCGGAGGAAATTTGGTCGCAGTTTCCCCGCAAAGTTCAACAAGCCATCATTGACAAAAACCTGGCGGTTTACACTATCAATGCCAATGAAGTGGCCAGGGATGCGGGCATGGGTCGCCGCACCAATACGGTGATGCAAACCTGTTTCTTTGCCCTGGCAGGGGTTTTACCTCGGGAAGAGGCGATCGCCAAAATCAAGCAATCGATCCAAAAAACCTACGGCAAAAAGGGTCAAGAGATTGTGGAGATGAATATTAAAGCGGTGGATTCCACCCTGGCCCATCTTTATCAAGTGCCCATTCCTGCCGCAGTGGATGACAATGCTACGGCAATGAAAGCGGTGGTGCCCGACCAAGCTCCGGTGTTTGTACGGGAAGTATTGGGCAAAATCATGGCCCGCCAAGGGGATGACCTGCCAGTGAGTGCCCTACCCTGTGACGGCACCTATCCGACGGCCACCACTAAATGGGAGAAACGCAACGTCGGCCACGAAATTCCCGTTTGGGATCCCGATGTTTGTGTACAGTGCGGTAAATGTGTCATTGTTTGCCCCCATGCCGTGATTCGGGCGAAGGTTTACGAAGAGGGAGAATTGGCCAACGCTCCGGTGAGTTTCAAATCCACCAACGCCAAAGACCACGATTGGCAAGGTTCTAAATTTACGATCCAGGTTGCCCCAGAGGATTGCACTGGTTGCGGCATTTGTGTAGATGTCTGCCCAGCGAAAAATAAATCCCAACCCCGATTAAGGGCCATCAATATGGAGCCCCAGCTACCTCTGCGGGAACAGGAACGAACCAACTGGGATTTCTTCTTAAATTTACCCAATCCCGATCGCCTAGGGTTAAATCTCAACAAAATTAGCCATCAGCAGATGCAGGAGCCATTATTTGAATTTTCCGGTGCCTGTGCCGGTTGTGGAGAAACCCCCTATCTAAAACTTGTCAGTCAATTATTTGGCGATCGGATGTTGGTGGCCAATGCCACCGGTTGTTCCTCCATCTATGGCGGCAACCTACCTACCACCCCCTGGGCCCAAAATGCCGACGGTCGGGGCCCTGCCTGGTCCAATTCCCTGTTTGAAGACAATGCTGAATTTGGCCTTGGTTTCCGAGTGGCGATCGATAAGCAGGCCGAATTTGCCGGGGAATTACTCACAACCTTTGCTGAAGAATTGGGGCAAACCCTGGTAACGGAAATTTTAGAAAATCAGCAAACCACGGAAGCCGACATTTACGAGCAACGACAATGGATAGAACAGGTTAAGAACCGCTTACAAAATCTGGAAACTCCCCAAGCAAAAATGTTTCTTTCCGTAGCGGACTACCTGGTCAAAAAAAGCGTTTGGATCATCGGTGGGGACGGCTGGGCCTATGACATTGGTTACGGCGGTTTAGACCATGTGCTGGCCAGTGGTCACAACGTCAATATTCTGGTCATGGATACGGAAGTCTATTCCAATACTGGGGGCCAAGCATCGAAGGCCACCCCCCGGGCCGCCGTGGCTAAATTTGCCGCTGGGGGTAAAGCTTCTCCCAAAAAAGATCTGGGTTTAATGGCCATGACCTACGGCAACGTTTATGTGGCCAGCATTGCCATGGGCGCTAAAAACGAACAATCCATCAAAGCCTTTATGGAAGCGGAAGCCTATCCCGGCGTTTCCCTGATCATCGCCTACTCCCACTGCATTGCCCACGGCATCAACATGACCACCGCCATGAATCATCAAAAAGAATTGGTGGACAGCGGCCGTTGGTTACTCTATCGCTATAACCCATTGCTAACAGACCAAGGCAAAAATCCTCTCCAACTGGATATGCGATCGCCCAAAATCCCCATTGATAAAACGGTGTATTCGGAGAATCGCTTTGCCATGCTCACCCGTAGTCAGCCGGAGGAAGCCAAACGTTTAATGAAACTAGCCCAGAGTGATGTCACTACCCGTTGGGCCATGTATGAATACCTGGCGAAACGTTCCCTAGGTGCTTCTAACAGCAATGGGAATGACCATGGTGCTCTTTCCCCCGGCAAAGCTCCTGCTCAATCTATTTAGAATTGACATTAGGGGGACAGAATCCTACCTGTTCCCCTGTCTATCTATTAGCTATTAGGCAAAGTGTACGAGGCAAACCTGATGACAACTCTGATTAATACGGGAAATCTTTATCAGCAAGACAGGTGTCTATGGGCAAAAACCATGGCAATTCTTCTCAAAGAACGTCAGTTGGAGCAATTAGACTGTCAAAATTTAATTAAAGAAATTGAAGATATGGGGCGGAGTCAAAAAAAGTCTCTAAAGCGTAATTTGGAGGTTCTGTTAATGCACTTGCTTAAATGGAAATATCAGCCCCATAAACAATCCAATAGTTGGAGGCTTAGCATTGACGAACATAGAGCAAGGATTCTCGATCAGTTCTCCGAAAGCCCTAGTCTTAAACGTCATTTTGATTTAGTACTTGGTGGAGCCTATGAGAGAGCCAGGAAAGAAGCTAGCATTGAAACTACTATTGACCTTAGTCGATTTCCCAAACTCAATCCGTTTTCAAAAGAGGAAATTCTTGATCAAGAATTTTTACCAAAATAGCAAAAAAGGTAATGACAATGACTATAAAAGCAAGTGATACTCTCCTTTATGATCAAGATTTTAATCTCTGGTTAGAGACAATGGCTAGCTGTTTAAAAGAGAATAAGCTAGAGGAGCTTGATTTTGAAAATTTAGCAGAAGAAATTCAATCAATTAATCATATAGAAAAAGGCATTCTTCGGGAGAATTTGGTAATTATTCTGATGCATTTTCTTAGATGGAAATATCTGCCAGAAACCTGGTCAAATAACTGGAAAATAATGATTGATCAAAGTAGAAAGAAAATTTATCAATGTCTTTTGCAAAGCCCCAGTTTGCGGGAACATTTTCATAATATTTTAGGTGAGTGCTATAACCATGCCCGTAAGATGGTCGCCATTGAAACTGGGGCCAGTGGAGAAATCTTTCCTGAGACTAATCCCTTTGCAGAAGACGAAATTCTTGATCGAACTTTTCTGCCCGACGGTTTCTTTCCCCAATATTACGAAGATTACAATTAACAACTAACAAATTAACATCATGGATCTCACTACCCAATACCTCGGCTTAGACCTGAAATCTCCCCTCGTGGTCGGCTCCTGTGCCCCATTGACAGAAGATTTAGACAATCTCAAAAAAATGGAGGATAGTGGCGCGGCGGCGATCGTACTCCACTCCTTCTTTGAAGAACAATTGCGGCAAGAAAGATTGGAAATGCATCACCATTTAACCCATGGCACCAACAGTTTTGCCGAAGCCCTGACTTATTTTCCTGAACCTCAGGTTTTTCATGTTGGTTCCGAGGAATATCTCAACCATATTCGCCTAGCCAAAGAGAGTTTAGATATTCCTATTATTGGTAGCTTAAATGGCTCTACCTTAGGAGGCTGGTTAGACTATTCCCAACAAATGGAAGGGGCCGGGGCTGACGCCATTGAACTCAATATTTACTACGTACCTACAGATCTAGATGTGCCTGGTACCGAGGTGGAAAAGAATTATCTTGACATCGTAAAAACTGTCAGAGCTGAAGTTAAAATTCCCATTGCTGTTAAGATTGCCCCCTTCTTTAGCAATATGGCCTATATGGCGAAAAAATTTGCCGATCATGGCGCTGATGGACTAGTTTTGTTCAATCGTTTTTACCAGCCAGATTTTGACCTAGAAAGCCTCGAAGTTTATCCCCATATTTTGCTCAGTACCCCCCAAAGTATGCGCCTTCCCTTACATTGGCTAGCAATTTTATATGGGCGCATTGACTGCGACTTGGCTGCTACTAGTGGAATTTTACACACAGTAGATTTGGTCAAGGTGTTAATGGCCGGGGCAAAAGTCACCCAATTGGTCAGTGCCTTACTACGCCACGGCATCGGCTATATCCACACTTTAGAAAATAGTTTAGCCCATTGGATGGAAGAGCACGAATATGAATCTGTGCGGCAAATGCAGGGTAGTATGAGCCAACTTAATTGCCCCGATCCCACTGCCTTCGAGCGGGTGCAATATGTCAAAGCTCTACAGACCTATGCCCCCATTTGGAAGGCACTTGATCCCTTTGAACCAGTGGGTTAATAGACTAGCAGATTAGTGATTGCCGATAGATTTGGGTTTGATTTTGACCATGGATCGGCCATTGAAGAACTTAAATTACGGGTAAATTAAGGGGGTTTGGTATGGGCATAAAACGGATTGGAATTTTAACCAGTGGTGGTGATTGTCCTGGCCTCAATGCCATTATTCGATCAGTGGTTAAGGCCTCAGCTCTCAAGGGGTGGGAAGTCTATGGCATTCCCTACGGCACCGATGGTTTTGTTGAAGTCGCCCATGGAAAATACCAAGCAGAAGATTTACTGTTGACCAAACATGGCTATGCTCTGCCCGGAATGCTCAAAGGTTTGGATGTGTTGCAATTTCTCAGCGGTAGCGTTTTAGGTTCCTTGAGTAAAGGGCATCCAGAACAGCCGGATATCGCCGCTGCCATCCTTAAAGGTTATGCCATGCTTGACATTGAAGCGCTCATTGTTGTTGGTGGCGATGGCAGTTTAGATATTATTTATGACTTAGCTACCAAGGGAAATTGGCATATTATTGCTATTCCTAAAACCATTGATAACGATGTGCCTTTTACCGATTTGGCGGTGGGGTTTAGTACTGCAGTGGACATTGTTACCCAAGCTTTATACGACCTCACTTTCACCGCCGCTAGCCATGAACGCATTATCATTGTCCAGGTAATGGGAAGGGATGCGGGGCATTTGACTCTCCATGCGGGTATTGCCGGTGGAGCTGATATCATTTTAATTCCCGAAATTACCCCCTGCCTAACTCCAGAAGTTATCCGTGGTTGCTGTGACCAACTGGTGAATTTGCGTCAATCTGGCCGCCATTTTGCCCTCATTGTTATTTCTGAAGGTGTCCATGATCAAAACGAACAAAAGGATAAGTATATTGCTGACTATCTAGCGGAAAAAATTAGTCAAACCAGCCAGCATCTGTGTGAAATTAAAGATCCTAGTTTTTGTGATTTAATCGATTTGGATATTCGAGCTACCACCCTGGGCCATTTACAGCGGAGTGGCACACCTCTATCTTTCGATCGCCTATTGGCGACAGTGTTTGGCATCAAGGCAGTGGAATTGATTGAACAGGGTATTTATGACCAAGTGGTGATTTGGCGCAATGGCCAAGTGGAGCACACTGATTTGCAGCCCATTATCGGCATCATTAAAAAATGTCACCAGGAAAACCGCTGTGCTTTCCCGGTGGACAAGGATGGCTTTATGGTTAAAACCGCCAAATCGTTGGGCATCTACCTAGGAGAGGTCTGAATCCCGGGAATACTAACTTTCCGCACTGGATTCAAGCGCACTAAAGGGAGGGTTGGCGGACGCATTAGTGGTGTATATCTGCCGGGGAACACCGATTTCGATGTTATTTTCCGTCAGGGCCTGACGCACTCGGAAACGCAATTCTCGCCCCACTGACCACTGCTGAGCGGGGGCTGTTTGAATCCAGATGGTGATGCTCATGCCCTCATGGGTAAGACTATCAATGCCCAACACATCGGGAACTGCCAGCATTTTGTCGTGCCATTCCGGGTCGTTGTACAGGTCTTCCCCCACCTGGCGCAGGACGTTAATGGCTTTTGCTGGGTCAGTGTCATAGGCCACATTTACACTTAAATTAGCCCGAGACCAAGAACGAGTCAGATTTTTAACCTGGGTGATGGCGCTGTTGGGAATGGTGACCAATTCCCCTCCGGCACTCCGTAATTGGGTTACCCGTAGGTTTAAATTTTCCACCCCTCCGGCGGCGAAGCCCACATCAATTACATCCCCGATGGCATACTGATCTTCCGCTAACACCAAAAATCCATCCACCAAATCCTTGACCAAGCTTTGGGCACCGAAGGAAATGCCCAAGGCTAATAAACCCCCGATCGCCACCACGGAACCGGTGGGAATCCCCACGATGGTCAGGGCTGTTAACAGGCCGCTGGCGGTAATCACCACGGTCACCATGCCTTTGATAGCCCCAGCGATGGTAGAAATACGCAGATCTCGCCGTTGGTTATCCCCCAGATTAATAAATTTATTTAGTCCAGCGGTATTATTATTTTGCCAATTGCTTTGTAGCAATTCGATGAGGCGATGGCTAATGCGAATGACTAAACCGATGAAAAACCATAGTAGTAGTAATTGCAGGGGTCTGCCTAAAATTGCGCCACTGAGGGTGGCTAGGCCAGGAATTTCCCGGAAGATGGCAAATAAGCCAAAGTACCAACCGAGGATAATGACCCAAAATAATAGCCACTGGACAAACTGCCAAAAACCAATTTTGCGGTCGATACTAAGTATTTGGGGTAATCTTTGCCAAAAGAGCCGTTGTTGTTCCCCTAGCACTTCCGGGGTAGTATAACTAACTTCTATGGGGTCTGGATCATGGTTAGCTAAGCTCTCCGACTCCGCTTGTTTTTCAGCGGCGATCGCCTGTTTCTGCTTGAGAAGCCTTTGATGATAACGAGAAATTAGATATTTAATGCCGCCAATGATGACCGTTGCCACCACAAGCACTGCAAATATTTGGAAAGCTTTAGTAAAAGATTGCTGTAAGGCTTCTGGGGTAGTGCTGGCCTGGCCCCGACGAATTTCTTTATCCAGTTTTTCCCGCCATTGCTCTGCTAAAACATCGATAGGTTGCCCGTTAAAGTCGGCATCATTTTCTGTAACGGAGGCCAGCACCAGGGGGAGGGGATAATCATCATTGCTAACAGTAACCACCACCACATTGTTAAGCCGAGATGTTTCTACCCTTAGATCATCGGGATTCATGTCCCGTGTAAAAATAGCCAATTCCAGTTTGCTTTCAATGTCCTGGGCTCTCTGCTCTACGGGGACCTCGCTGGTATTCTCTTGGCGGTTATACACGGTGGGAGATGCCACATCAAACAAAAAACTGTTATCAACGGGCGATCGTACGGGGGCCACTTCGATGGGGCCATAACGGGAAACTCCGGGGGGTTGATAATCACCCTGGGTGCCAAAGCCTTGGGGCATCACAAACTGAGCTTGGCTGGGATGGGGAATGATCAGTAGTAGGGCTAAAACAACACAACCGAGCCAGAAGAAGCGTTGATATTTGCGTCGATATTTTTTTAGTTTGGTAATTAAGGGCATGGTTCTTGATACTTACAATCTGTCAGCAAAATCGACAGCCAAAGGCCAGCAACCTTGATGCTAGTCTGATGGAGAAAACGTCATTGATCAACCCCTGAACTAATTTTTTGACTATGGCCAACGCAAAATCTTCGTCCCTTCCCAGTTGGAAAAATCCCAGCGGTAAAACTTTGCTAATCTTGCTCTGGGCCTTGGCTTTAGCCCTGATGGCCCTGTTGAGTGGCTGGGCAGGTCTGCCTTGGCTGGGCAATGTTAAATTACTGATTGCCCTTGGTTTTACGGCCTTGGTTACTGCCCTAATTGGGAT
The DNA here is from genome assembly GCF_014698605.1 of Synechocystis sp. FACHB-383. Lineage (NCBI taxonomy): Bacteria > Bacillati > Cyanobacteriota > Cyanophyceae > Synechococcales > Merismopediaceae > Synechocystis > Synechocystis sp. FACHB-383. Next base: position 9,933 of record NZ_JACJTJ010000036.1, read on the forward strand.
GGCGGTGGTACCAATGTTGGTAAATCTGAAAGCAAGCCAAGTGATCCAGTCCGACGGCCCCCAAAGTCATCTAAAAAAAGCGGGTACTCCTACCATGGGGGGAATTTTTTTTATACCCGTGGCGGTGGCGATCGCCGTGGTGGGCACCCAGTTTAACCCTGATGTCATGGTGGTGGCCTTGGTAACTTTGGGTTATATGGCGATCGGTTGGGTGGATGACTGGCAAATTTTAAAATACAAATCCAATAGAGGCTTAACTCCTAAACAGAAATTATTTTTACAGGTGGCGATCGCCGTTATTTTTTGCGCTTGGCTATTTTTTTATGGGCCAACGGACATCACCAACATTCGCATTGTGCAATTTGTCTTACCCCTGGGTTTCCTTTTTTGGTTAGTGGCAACCTTTGCCCTAGTGGCGGAAAGCAATGCCACCAATTTGACCGATGGGGTGGATGGTTTAGCGGCCGGCACCGGGGCGATCGCCTTTGTGGGGTTGGGTTTATTGGTGGCAAAGGACAATCCCGCCTTAGCCTTTTTCTGCTGTGCCATGGCCGGTGGCTGTATTGGTTTTGTACACCATAACCATAATCCTGCCCGGGTATTTATGGGAGATACGGGGTCCTTAGCCCTGGGCGGTAGTTTAGCGGCCGTAGGCATCATGACCGGCAACCTCTGGGGGCTGCTATTGATCAGCGGCATTTTCCTGGCGGAATCCCTCTCCGTCATTGCCCAAGTGGGTTACTACAAAGCCACCAAAGGCCCCGACGGCGTAGGCAAAAGGTTGTTAAAAATGGCCCCCATCCACCACCATTTAGAACTAAGCGGCTGGACCGAAACCCAGATTGTGGGCTCCTTTTACCTTATCAATACCCTCTTGGCGATCGTGGCTATGGCAACGGTATAACAGTAGAATCTAAGGGTAGTGGTTGATGGTAGTCCAATGCAAATCACTTTAAACCTACCGGATCGCCTAAGTCAGGTAGGAAACTTCGATCAGAATGATTGGCTTCGGGAAATTGCCATTGCCCTATTTGAACAAGAACAAATTTCCCTAAGTCGTGCCAGTAAAATTTCCTCCATGGGAATTATGGAATTTCAAAAACTCCTATCAGATCGGGGAATTTGTATTCATTACGATATGGAGGAATTTGAACAGGACATTCAGCATCTGCAAAGTCGCAGTTGGCTATGATTGTTGTTAGTGACACCTCGGCTATTGCTAATCTTGCTGTTGTGGATCATCTTTGGTTGTTACAAGCAATTTATAAAAGTGTAATTATTCCAGAAGCTGTTGCCAGCGAAATTGCCGTCGCCACTAACCCCAAAATTTCCTTAATTCTCCAATTAGATTGGATTCAAACCCGCTTGCCCAGTCCCCCCAGCTATCAATTAGCTGAACAACTACAAAGGGAACGGGGACTTGATTATGGAGAAGCCCATGCCATAGCCCTGGCCATTGATTTACAGGCTGACGATTTACTAATGGATGAACGTTTGGGGAGAAGGGAGGCCACTCGCTTAGGGTTGTCAATAGTCGGAATTTTGGGAGTTTTGCTTGTTGCCAAACAAATAAATCTTATCCCGCAAGTGAAACCAATTGTTGACAATTTGATCAATCAAGCAGGATTTCGGGTTAGCTCCCAACTATACGAACGCATCCTAACTTTTGCCCAGGAAATTTAACTAAAAAATTGATTAAATGAACTATGTAACTACGCCCACAGCTTTTGTGGAATCTAAACTTAATTCTGTGCCAGGAGATGCCTTGGGTTATCTACGACGTTTAGATCAGCGTTGGCAGGCCCTATGTCAGGGAAATTTACCTTCCGTTGTTGAAGTAGTTCAAAAAGTTAATATCAACTTGGAGAAAACGGATTTTGACGCAGTAATTTGCGGTGGTACCCTGGGAATTTTATTGGCTGCCAGTTTACAAACCAATGGTTGGCGCATTGCCGTCCTAGAACGGGGCAAATTACAAGGTCGCACCCAGGAATGGAACATTTCTCGTCAGGAATTACAAACTTTTGTTGAATTAGAGTTACTCACCCCAGAAGAATTGGAAACGGCGATCGCCAGTGAGTATAATCCCGGTCGCATTGCCTTCCATGGCGGGCAAGAGTTTTGGGTGGAAAATGTTTTAAATGTGGGTGTAGACCCAGTTTATTTACTAGAAAAACTTAAGCAAAAATTCCTCCAAACCGGAGGCAAATTATTAGAGCATAGTGCCTTTCAGAAAGTAACTATTCACCCCGATGGAGTTACTATTAATTATCAGCATAGTGGAGAAAATCAAGTCAAACAAAAACTAACCAGCCGTTTGCTCATTGATGCCATGGGCCACGGTTCTCCTTTAGTAAATCAAGCTCGACAAGGGGAAATCCCCGATGGAATTTGCCTTGTTGTTGGTAGTTGTGCCCAGGGGTATTCTGACAACAGCACTGGAGATTTAATTGCCACCACCACCGGGATTGCCAACAATTGCCAATACTTTTGGGAAGCTTTTCCTGCTCGGGATGGCCGCACCACCTATTTATTTACCTATGTAGATGTGCATCCAGACCGTATCAGTTTAGAATTTCTTTTTGAGGAATATTTTCGTCTATTACCTGAGTATCAAAGAATCAATCTAGACCAACTGCAATGGCAACGGTTTTTATCTGGTTTTTTCCCGGCTTATAAATCTAGCCCTCTACATTTTCCTTGGGATCGAGTACTAGCCGTGGGGGACAGTGCCGCCAGTCAATCCCCTGTTAGCTTTGGTGGTTTCGGCGCCATGGTCCGCCATTTACAACGGTTAACTAAGGCCATTGGCGAAGCTTTGGCAGGGGATTATTTGACCACGGCAGATCTGGCTCTTTTGCAACCCTACCAACCTAATATCGGGGTTACTTGGTTATTTCAACAAACCATGGGGGTTAAAGTTGGACAAAAATCAGATCCAGATCAAATTAATCGCTTAATGAATGCGGTTTTTACTGTCATGGATCGGCAAGGTCAAGAAGTCATGGGACCTTTTTTACAAGATGTAATCCAATGGTCTGGTCTAACCCAAACTTTGCCGAGGGTAAATCCGCTCATCGTGTTACCTTTATTGCCCCAAATTGGTCTACCAGCTTTGCTAGAATGGTTAGGTCATTATGCCAACTTAGCGGGTTACAGTTTAGCTTATCCTTTGGCTAAAAATATCCTATTTGCCAACCCTAACTTTGAACAAAAACGTCGCCTAGAGGCTTGGTATTATGGGTCTGGCTATGATTTTCATCATTAAATGGAAGCCGACCATGCCCGCGAGAGACATTTACCACAACACGGTCAAAACTGCTTTAATCAAGGATGGATGGACGATCACAAAAGATCCTTTAAGTTTACGTCTTGGAAAAAAAGATCTGTTCATCGATTTAGGTGCAGAAAAACTGATTGCCGCTGAAAAAGGAAGCCAAAAAATTGCTGTTGAGATTAAAAGCTTTGTCGGTGCATCTGAGATTCAAGATCTTGAAAATGCACTGGGTCAATTTGTCTTATATCAAAATGTACTTAATGTTTTAGAGCCTGATCGTTTGCTTTTTCTTGCTATCCGTGAAGCTGTTTTCTTCGACTTATTTGAAGAAGAAATTGGCAAACTTCTTCTAGAACGTAATGTCGTACAACTTTTGTCATTTGACCCTGATCAGGAGATTATTACCCGATGGATATTCTAAATCATTATCGTCAAATTATTTGTATTACTTTACAACCCTATACAGAGATTAACTATGCCAACGTTAATGTCCGTAATCTCGCAGTCTTTGACCCCGCAAATGATCAATACGCTATCCTTTCTGAAGGATGGGAGGGAAACCGGCATTACCATGGATGCTTGATCCATATTGAAATTCGTGAGGGAAAAATTTGGGTACAACGTGATGGAACTGAAGATGGTATTGCTAATGAACTAATTGCTAATGGTATTCCTAAAGAAGCCATTGTTCTGGGATTCCAGGAGCCGTCGGTGCGCCCCCACACTGGATTTGCGATCGCCTAAATTTATCCTAAATTTACTCCGGTGGAGTTAACCAATAGGCAAAATCTTTGGTGAAAGTATCATTTAAAATTGCCTGACGAATGCTTTGGGTGAAGCGAATTAATTCCGTAATATTGTGTAAAGAAAGCAGAATATAACCCAACATCTCCCTGGAACGTATCAAATGGTTGAGGTAAGCTCGGGAAAAAGTTTGGCAGGTATAGCAAGGGCACGTTTCATCCAATGGGCGATAATCTTCGCGGAAAGTGGCATTCTTTAAATTCCACCGTTGCCCCTGTACTAAGGCTGTGCCGTGGCGACCAAAACGGGTGGGAATAACACAATCAAACAAATCAATGCCCGCAAAAATAGCCCTAGCCATTTCCCGATAGGTGCCTACCCCCATCAAGTAACGGGGTTTATGGGCTGGCAATAACGGGGCGGTGTGTTGTACTACTTTGTCAATTAAGGCTGGCGCTTCCCCCACGCTGACTCCGCCAATGGCGTAACCGGGTAAATCCAAAGCAATGAGTTCTGCCGCTGCTTGGGAACGCAGATCTAAAAAGGTACCTCCCTGGATGATGGCAAACAGAGCTTGATCCTGAGGCCTTTGGTGAGCTTCGATGCACCTTTCTAGCCAACGGTAAGTGCGGGCTGTGGCCCTTTTCACCATGGGGCGATCGCCTTGGCCGGGGGGGCATTCATCAAAGGCCATAATCACGTCAGCCCCCAACGCATTTTGAATTTGAATGGAGTGCTCTGGAGTCATATCAATCAAACGACCATCCCTTGGCGATCGAAATGTGACCCCCCGTTCATCGATGGTGCGTAGCTGACTGAGACTAAAAACCTGAAAACCACCGGAATCCGTCAGCATCGGGCCTGGCCAGCCCATAAACTTGTGCACTCCCCCAGCGGCGGCAATGATCTTTTCCCCTGGTTGGAGATGGAGGTGGTAAGTGTTGGCCAATACCATTTGGGCTTGGGTATCGGCTAACTGGGCGGGGGTAATGCCCTTGACCGTTGCCAGGGTACCCACGGGCATAAAACGGGGAGTTTCCACCGGCCCATGGGGAGTCTGAAAAATTCCAGCCCTGGCTTGGCTATGGGAACACCGGGCTTGGCACTGATAGGTAAAATTCACACTAGGCAATGGCACAATGGACAGTTAATAGTCCTGGTATCAGTATCACTTCAATATTTTTTCCCAAACCAGGAGGGATCAAACCGCCTTGGCCCAGGAATTTCTATTCTTCGCTACCTTGGAGTTTGATAATGACAAAACCCCAGGCCACTCCCAGTAGGGTCAGGCCAATCATGATAAAAGCGCCATTGGCCAACATGCTTTCAGCGGTCATAGTTAATTCCTCAATGGGGGATGAATAATTTGGGATGAAAAAATCTTTGTCGTCGGTGGTTCATTATCCCATAGGAATATCCTCTTAAACCTGATTGAGTATGGATTGTATGAGTTTGCCCCGTTTAATTTTGACTTTGGGGGATCCGGCGGGCATTGGTCCAGAGGTAGTGCTCAAAGCCCTGGTTGAACCAGAGTTAGTCCAAATTTGTCAGTTAACGGTGATCGGTTCCCGTTCTGTGTTGACCCAAACCCATGGGCAACTGTTGGCCAAAAATCCGGGTTTAAACCTAGCAGATCCAGAAAAGATTAATTTACTGGAGGTAGACCATCCCAACCTCGAGGAGGTTAGCGTGGGCCGGGGTGATGCAATTAGTGGGGCCATCAGTTTTGCCTATTTGAATGAAGCGATCGCCAGAACTTTGGCAGGGGAATTTGCCGGCATTGTCACTGCCCCGATCGCCAAATCCGCTTGGCAGGCGGCGGGACATAATTACCCAGGGCAAACGGAAGTTTTAGCAAGCCGGGCTGGGGTAGAACGTTTTGGTATGGCATTTGTTGGGCGATCGCCTTTTACTGGCTGGACTTTACGCACCCTGCTAGCCACCACCCATATTCCTTTGAAAGCTGTACCATCGGCCCTAACCCCGGAGTTAATGGACAGCAAACTAGATTTATTGTTAACTTGCCTAGCCCAAGACTTTGGCATTGACAAACCATCCGTGGCGATCGCCGGTTTAAATCCCCACAGCGGTGAAGAGGGCAAATTAGGGGAGGAAGAACAAAATTGGTTGATTCCCTGGTTGGAGCAAGCTAGAAAAAAATATCCCCAGGCCAAATTAATTGGTCCCATTCCCCCGGATACCATGTGGGTCAGTCCGGGAAAAGCTTGGTTAACCGATGGCCAAACGACGGCATCCGATGCTTACTTGGCTTTGTACCACGACCAAGGTTTAATTCCCGTTAAATTGCTAGCGTTTGATCAAGCTATTAACACCACCATTGGCTTACCCTTTGTCCGTACTTCCCCCGACCACGGCACTGCCTTTGACATTGCGGGGCAAGGTATCGCTAGAGCTGACAGCATGATTGCCGCCATTAAACTGGCCGCTGAACTAGTTGAGCAAAGATCCCAGCCATCGGCTAATCATACTAACTAAGGTATTTTTCAGAAACAAATTAGATTTTTCTGTTCTGACAAACTGGTATTACGTCCTAACCAACCAAATTTTCTTTTTTCTCAGAAAAGGCAAAGCCATCGCCAAAATAATCGCTTCCCTATGCTCTCCATAGAGGTTTGCGTCCCCAGGAAATGTTAATTTTTGCTACAATTTATGCCAGTTTCTTGGCTAGTTGGGCCAAAACTAGAATAACTTCTGGTTCGTCGGGCCCCATCGACCAGGATTCGTCACTGGGGGAGCTCCGGCCATTACCCAGACAGTGAACTATCACCTTGATCACCCATGTGAGGATTGACCGTGAATCTAGAAACTCTGGAATTCGTCATTTACCCCGACGGCCGGGTGAAGGAAACGGTAACCGGCATTGTGGGTCGCTCTTGTCAGGAAGTGACGGCGGCGATCGAGGCCGAACTAGGGGTGGTGCTTACCCAGCAGACCACTTCGGAGTTTTTTGCCCAAACCAATCCGTTGAACCAGTCGGTTCAGCAGTCCCAGACCTTTTCCAGTTGGCCTGGAGAAACCTGAAAATCCCTTTAGTTGGTGATTTTTGTTTATAAAGTTTAAAAAACCAGCCTACTCGATTCTTCCAATTTTTTTGTAACTTCCTATGTCTCACTTTAGCAATATCAAAACCCGCATCCGTAACCTTGATGTGTTGAAAACCACCCTGACCAACTTGGGGCTGGATTGGAAAGAAGGGCCGGCCACGGTGCGGGGCTACCACGGTCTGACCGCCAAGGCCGCGGTGGTAATCGAACAAGGCAATGATTATGACCTGGGCTTTAGCTGGAATGGTCAGGAGTATGAGCTGGTGACGGATTTACAATACTGGCAGCAACCCCTATCGGTGGAAGGATTTTTACAAAAAATCACCCAGGGTTATGCTCTGGAAACCGTACTTAATGAATCGGCTAAACAGGGTTTTGCTGTAACGGAACAGCAAAAAAATGAAGACGGCTCAGTGCGGTTGGTGGTGCAACGCTGGAGTGCGTGATGGTAATGGCTGATCTAAATTTTCCTCCCGATCGCCGTTCTGGACTGGAACCGGAGTTGGGGGGAGATTGGCGTAACTTCGATGACCGTTCTGGTTTGGAGCCGGAATTGGGCGGGGAGTTGCGGGAAAGGGGAGTCTATGTGGACGAAGTGACCTGCATTGGTTGCAAAAACTGTGCCCACGTGGCCCCCAATACTTTCACCATTGAGCAGGAACACGGCCGCTCCCGGGCCTTTAGCCAAAATGGGGATGATGAGGCGGTAATCCAAGAGGCGATCGACACCTGTCCGGTGGACTGCATCCATTGGGTGCCCTACGACGAGCTCAAACAGTTAGAGAAAAAACGGAAAAGCCAACAGATTCGTCCTTTGGGTTATCCACAAATCAATCCCCATATGTGATTGGGCAGAAAAACTACTCAGAACCAGATTTCTGCCGCCGTTCCTGTCGATGCTGAAAAAGTTCAAACGCTCCCAAACTGAGGCTGGCACTGCCTAAGGGAATCCAGTAATAAATGACTCGGTAGGCTAACAATGCTCCCAGAACTTCCACCGAGGAGTATTTGGGAGTCAACAAAAACAGCACCACTGTCTCAAATACCCCCAGTCCCCCTGGCACGTTACTGATAATCCCCGCCACCTGGGCCAGGAGGTAAATGCCAAAAAAGCCGGGAAAACTCAGATGATGGTGCCCCGGTAACAGGACGTATAAAATGCCCGAGGCTAAAATCCAATCCACCGCCGTCAGACCAATTTGGGCTAAGGACACGGCAAAGGGAATTTTGGGAGTTTGCCATCGGCCAATTTTGAAAGGTTTGATTAAATTGCCCGTCACCAGCAGATAAACCCCAATGATGGCGAGGAAAGTAAAGCCGATGGGATGGACAGACAGAAAGGGTAAATGGAGAAAGGCAGGCAACTGTAGGGGATCAACCACAAAAGTTATGCCCCCCACGGTCAGTAAACCAACCCAAAAGCTCAAGTTACAAAAGGCGATCGCCTGGGCAATGATGGAGGTTGGAACCTGCCAGGATTGATAGAGGCGGTAACGAATCGCACTACCACTAAGCAAGGCTAGACCAACACTATTACTAATGGCGTAACTAACAAAGCCCACAAAACTAGTTTTGGCTAGGGGTAAAGATTGCCCTAGATAAAACATGGCCAGGGTGTCGTAGCCAGTCAAAATTATGTAGTTGATGAGCATGAGCGCAAAGGCTCCAGCCAAACGGGTTTTGACAATGCCCTGGAAACTTGCCAAAACATTTTGCCAACCATAGTGATGCAATTCCGAATGGATGGCCCCAATGGAAAGCACAAATAAGCAGGCCCCGATCGCCGCCGGCGCAATTTTTTGTAGCTTTTGCCAGGCGGTCATGGCCTCACCTCAATAGAACAGAAACAAGCTGGAAAACCAATGGTTAGAGTGGGTTGGCAAAGCTCCCTAACCCCCCATTGTGGGAAGAATCGGCCCCATGTTGCCGGAGCTTCAGTGGGCCGAGGGGGGGAAATATCAACCTGTTTAAAAGACTCTTTTGGGACAGAGTTCTTCTTAACTGTTTTGCCTATCCTGTTGGTGATATTCCACTTCAATCACCGTATGGACATTACCCCGGGGGTTAAAATCAGCTTTCAGTCTAGCGTACAAAGGATTGGCCACCGCCACAAAGTCATCCAAAATTTGGTTGGTCACTTCTTCGTGGGGAATATGGCGATCGCGGTAGCTGTTGATATAGAGCTTAATAGATTTGAGTTCCACCACCTTTTGGTCGGGACAATAGGTCAGATAAAGGGTGGCAAAATCAGGGTAACCGGAAAAAGGACATTTGCAGGTAAATTCCGGCAGAGTGATGTGAACATCGTAACAACGGCCTGGGCGGGGATTGGGGAAAGTAATCAGTTGAGCATCCCGAATTTCCCGCTCGCCATACTTTTCGACGTTATCGCTGGTGGTAATTGCAGTTTCGGCCATGGTGAACAGTGAAAAATGGACGGGATTGGAAAGAAGAAACCCTACCCCCCATTATTTCAGATTTTTCCTGAGAGCTTGGTGGCAAAGTTTTAGTTTGCGCCCTAAATTGACCAGTTAAAGCGCCGGCAATGCTGGGGGACGGTTTCCCGTTTTCCCCCAACTCGAGAGTCAGGGGGTTTTTGGAAAGAAACTCTAAAAGGTTAGCCTAGGTATCTTGGTAGTAGTCCCTGGTGCCCTTGGCGTCCATTGCTTCACTCAAGCGGTTGAGGGCATGGATATAGGCCGCAGTCCGCACACTCACTTCCAAGTCCTGGGTAATGTGCCACACCTGTTCTGCTTCCTCCACCATTTTTTCCTTCAGGCGATCGTTAACTTCCTTGGCGCTCCAGTACAGCCCACTGCGGTTCTGCACCCATTCAAAGTAGCTCACCGTCACCCCCCCAGCATTGACCAAAATATCGGGAAAAACGTAGATGCCTTTGCTGACTAAAATATCGTCGGCGCCGCTGGTGGTGGGGCCATTAGCCACTTCAAAAATGTAACGGGCCTTCACCTGATCCGCATTGTCGGCGGTAAGTTGATTTTCCAGGGCGGCGGGAATCAGTACATCTACGTCCAGGGCTAACAATTCAGCGTTGCTCAACTGTTGATTGTCCCCCAAATCACACAGGGTCTGGTCACAATACATGCCAGCCAAACTGCGGTTGTGTTGTTTGTAGTCAATGGCAGCGGGAATATCCACCCCTTGTTCGTTGTAAATGCCCCCCTGAGAATCACTAATGGCCACCACCTTGTAGCCTTCTTGGTATAGGCATTCCGCCACTACCATGCCCGCATTACCAAAGCCCTGGACAGCCACGGTGGTATTTTCCGGATACCGGTCAAATTTGGGCAACATGGCCTGCATGATGAAAAAAGCCCCGGTACCAGTGGCGGTGTTCCGTCCCTGACTGCCCCCCATGGTGACGGGTTTGCCGGTGACAACGGCGGGACTGATTTTACGGCGAATGATGCTGTATTGATCCATCATCCAGCCCATCATCATTTCGTTGGTGTAAACGTCTGGAGCTAGAATGTCGACGTCCGGGCCAATGAAATCGGCGATCGCCTCGATGTAACCCCGACTAAGGCGTTCCAATTCTGCTCGACTTAGTTCTTTCGGGTTGAGGGTAATGCCCCCCTTGGCTCCCCCGAAGGGTAAATTTAACAGGGCACACTTAAAGGTCATCCAAAAAGCAAGGGACTGTACCTCGTCCATGGTGACGTTGGGATGGTAGCGCACCCCCCCTTTCCCCGGTCCTCTGGTGTCGTCGTAGCGCACTCTGTAACCGGGAAATATTTTCAGGGAGCCATCGTCCATCCGCACTGGAATGGAAACACTGAGGCTAGTTTTGGGATATTTCAGCCTTTCTCCGGCATCGTCGGAAATGGCCACATATTTAAGGGCTTTTTCGAGGCGTTTACTGGCATCGGTAAAAAGAGATCCAGCCATAATTGCTACTCCTGGAACATTGGGGCCGCCGTTGGCATTGTGGTATACCCCCTTGGGGCGGCCTGACATTGCGAACAAATTTGTTTGGTCAATAGTTCCATTAGAGCATGGAGTCTGGATCGATGGCTGACATTCCCCTAGCTTGGTAACACAGCGACACAATCAACTTCCACCAACACATCCTTGGGCAGGCGGGCCACTTCCACACAACTGCGGGCCGGGGCGATCGCCTCGTCGAAATATTGGGCATAGATGGCGTTAACAGCGGCAAAATCATTCATATCTTGCAAAAAAACCGTCGTTTTAACCACATTTTTCCAATCACAGCCTGCTTCCTGTAACACTGCCCCTAAATTAGCCAATACCTGTTTCGCTTGGGCTTCCACGTTCCCTTCTCCCACAATGGTCATGGTTTGGGGATCCAGGGCAATTTGTCCGGCGGTAAAGAGAAAACCATTGGCGGCGATCGCCTGGTTATAGGGGCCAACGGGGGCCGGGGCTTGGGCGGTGTTAATAATTTGCATTGCTTTAGTTGTCGACAATTAGCTACAAAGGCTTTCTGTCCCATTCAACCATTAACTGATACGAGGGGGAATTCCCCTTCCTCGCTCGAGCAGGGAGCACTAGTTTACTGTCAAGTGATATTGATCATTGCTTCCATCGCAGCTCAAGGTACAGTACCAGCACCAATTAATAGGGAAATCCGATCGCCGCCCACTTTCTTTAGGCTAGAGAGGATTTCGATGGCACTTTGATAAGGAACGTCCCCTGACACCTGCAGGTAAACGTAACGCTGGGGGGACTGTTGTAAATAGCTGGGCAACTGCTGTAGAAGTTGAGCTTTTTCCACAGGGCGATCGTTCACCGAGAGTTTTCCCCCTGGGTGTAACACCACTGGAAGAAATTGCGGCTCTTCCGGGTTATCTAATGGCGCTTTGGCGGCTTGGACCTCCGTAGTTTCGGTTCCCTGGGGTAAGCGAACCAGCAAAGATGCCCCCTCTTCCGCTAGATTGGCGGCAACGGCGACAAAAAAAGCCAACACTACCAACATCACATTGAGCATGGGGGTGATTTCTAGTTCCGGTAATTTGTCCCGGTCTTGTCGGTGTCTAAATTTCATAGCTCTGGGTCTGATTTACGCACCACCAAGAGGACTCGATCGCCGCCTACTTCCACCATTTGGACTAACAAATTATCCACTTGCTGATAATTTAACTGTCCATCTATTGTTAACCTCACCTCCCCCTGGGGATTGGTCTCTAAAAAAGTGGCGATCGCCGGCAATAATTCATCCCTTTGGATAATATTACCTCCCAGCAAAACTTTACCCTGACGATTTAAACCCACATCCAAATTAGGTGCCTTGACCTTTGTTTGGGGGAATAATGCCTCTTCTTTGGCAAAACCGCCTGCGATCTCCGGTGGATCTAAATCAGCAATCACCCTACCAGTCAAAGACATGGTTAAAATCACAAAAAAAGTCAATACCGACATCAAGACATCAATCATCGGTACTAAATTAATCCCTGGAGTTCTTGCCCCCCTGACTCGGCTTTTCATTGGTTATGGCTCAGCAATTCTAGTTGCCGTTAATGAATTGGGCATTGGTTGATGGGGTTCGTACCAGACTTCACGGTAAATAAGTTCTAATTCACTGCCCACTGCGGCAAAATAATCCATTTGTTGGGACTGTAAACTAACCAAAACCCTAAATACCAATAGGGCAAAAATCGCCACCATCATCCCCGCTGCCGTGGTAATCAACGCTTCTCCAATGCCCGATGCGGCCTGGTTGGCCTCCGCACTGGAGCCTCCACCTCCGATATTGAGATTATTGAAGGTACGAATTAAGCCCGTTACGGTGCCCAACAAGCCCAGCAGGGGAGCTAGAGCAATAATGGTTTCCAGGAGTTTATCGCCCCGTCGCATTCGGGCAAATTCTTTATCGGCGGTGGCTTCCATGGCCAAACGGAAGGTTTCTGGACTGGGGCGACGTAGCTTCAAAGGAGCTAGAAGAAAACGACCAATGGCTAAATTTCGGGCATGTTCAGCAATTGACCGGGCTTTTGCCAAATCCTCAACCGCCGCATCGAGGACATCCCGCACAACCTGGTCTTCTTGAATCAGTAGGCGACTCCAAAACCAACCTCTTTCTAGGGCAGTGGTGAGGGCAAGGATGGACAGCAGTAACAAGGGAAACATTACTATTCCCCCCTTCAGGAACTCATCGAGCAGCCGCGGAGTTTGAGTCAAAAACAGGGGGTATGGGGCCATGGACAGAAAACAAGGGAATTTTCTAAATAATAATCTCTTGCAATTATCCGACACAAGTGCTTCAATAATCTATGGATTATTGCACTTTATTCGCAATAAAGTTGATCATCCGAGGTTGACCCACTCCAGATGTCCATCGGGCTGACTGTAACTAGCCAAACAAGCCGAGACGAGGAGCCTAGTTCAGGTTAATGGGAATGGGTTAAGCCTGCATTATTTATTACTTTGATTTTGAATTGCCCACTATCCATTGTCCTAGACTTCGATGACAACCAAGATTTCCCGGCGGACCTTTTTTGTGGGTGGCACCGCCCTCACTGCCCTAGTAGTAGCGAATTTGCCCCGGCGGGCCTCCGCCCAGTCCCGCACGATCAACCTCTATTCTTCACGGCATTACAACACCGATGATGCCCTCTACGATGCCTTTGGGGAGGTTAACCTCATTGAGGCCAGTGCAGAAGAACTGATTGAGCGTATCCAAAGTGAAGGGGCTAATAGTCCGGGGGATATTTTATTCACCGTAGATGCCGGTATGTTATGGCGGGCGGAACAGGCGGGACTTTTCCAACCGGTGCGCAGCGCCAAGCTAAATGAGCGCATCCCCGAAAATCTGCGCCACCCCGATGGGTTATGGTATGGCTTCACCCAGAGAGCCCGAGTGTTGTATTACAGTCGCGACCGGGTCAATCCAGCAGATCTCTCCACTTACGAGGCCCTAGCGGATCCCCAATGGCGGGGAAAAATTCTGGTACGCCCCTCTAGTAATATTTATAACCTTTCCCTAACTGCGTCCCGCATTGCCATCCATGGGGAGCCAGAAACCCGCCGCTGGTTACAGGGCTTGGTGGATAATTTTGCCCGGCAACCAGAGGGTAATGACACGGCACAAATTCGCGCTATTGCCGCTGGAATCGGAGATGTGGCGATCGCCAACAGTTACTACTACATTCGTCTGCAAAAGTCCACCGATCCCGCCGATCAAGAAGTGGTGGAAAAAGTCAGCCTTTTCTTTCCGAACACCGGCCCCGGAGAGCGGGGAACCCATGTGAATGTCAGTGGGGCTGGGGTGCTAAAAAATGCCCCCAATCGAGACGCGGCGATCGCCTTTCTAGAATATCTGGCCAGCGATGACGCCCAACGTTATTTTGCTGAGGGCAACAATGAATATCCAGTAATTTCAGGGGTGCCCGTTGATCCAGTGCTTGCCGCCCATGGCCAGCTAAAAGGAGACCCCCTCAATGTTTCTAATTTGGGACGTTATCAACCGGATTCAGCTCGTTTAATGAATGAAGTAGGCTGGCAGTAATGCAAAAAGCATTGGAAAATTGCCAGACTTTGACCCCTAGTTATTGCATATAAATTGCATATAGGGGTCGAAACACGATATTGTTTTGGCAGGATCAAACGCCGTGCTCAAACCTCCGAGGGTACGGTGTTTTTCTTGCCACTCTTCTGTTTCTCCCTTTTTTTTGGATTCCATGTGGCCTCTCCCCTGGCATCAATTAAAATTTCCCCTAGCTTTTATCTGTGCGTCTGCCATCCATGCAGGGTTGCTATGGTTACCCTTGCCCCCACCGGCACTGGAGTTGCAGTCTTTCCCCCCTCCATCAAATGATTCTGCTTCCGAGGCGATCGCCACAGTCCCCCTTACTGACCTAGTGACACCAGCCCCCATAACCGAACCGCCGCCCCGGCAATCCCCCCAAGCTTTAGCGCCTTCCCCCCCTGGGCCTCAATCGGTTCCCGAAGTAGTACCTAGCGTTGTGACACCGCCCCCATCTCCTCCCCAAACCACTGCCCTACCCAAAGCCCCCCCCAAAGCGGTAAAGGCGCCCGCAAGCCAATCGACCCCAAGGCAACAGGACGAAGAGATTGAGCCTGAATCAGATCCACAACCCAGCCCCGACCAAAGGCAGGAGATTGAGAGCGAGGTTAAAAGTATTGAACCCTCTCCTTCCTCTGTCCCGGAATCCAAGAGAGAACTCATTGCTGGTATTGCCCACCTAGAAGGGGCTCAATCGGGGTGCTACGGCTCAGATGACTGTCATTTTCTGCCAGGGGCCACGGTGCGAGCCGTCACCCAAGACCTCCAAGCCCGTTTGGAGGCAGAAGGCTTCCGCCTGAGTGAAAGCTATCGAGATACGGGACTGCGGGTATACGAAGTCTATCGCCAAGACAAACCAGCCCAATTTCTCCACATCGTCAGTGATAATGCCGGACGGGATGCGTTTTATCTGCTCTCCCCCCAACAAAAAACTTTAGAGGAACTGAGATCGCCATGAATAACAAAAAACTCAGCCTAACCCTATCATTGGTGGGAATCTTAGCTTTAACGGCTTGTAATCAGCCCACGGAAGAAATTGATCCGCTATCACAGTTGCGGGAGAAAGGGGAATGTCTTGATTGCAATCTAGCGGGGGCAGACCTGCGGGAGTTTAATTTGGAAAATGCCCGCTTGAACCGTTCTGATTTATCAGGGGCAAATTTATCCGGGGTGAATTTACGGCGAGCGTTGTTGGACCGGGCCAATTTGGCGGGGGCAAATCTGAGTGAAACAGATTTAACCGAAGCAGCGTTAACCGAAGCTAATCTGGCCGGGGCGGATTTGAGCGACGCTAATTTGGAGCGGAGTTTTCTCCGGGATGTGGATTTAACCGGAGCTAACCTGAAAGGAGCCAACCTAGCTCAGGCCAATTTAACGGCGGCGAACTTGACCGATGCCAATTTGGAAGAGGCAGAATTTAACGAAACAACCATGCCCGATGGTTCCCGTCGTTAGCGGGGAACAGGACAAGTCTCTTCCCAGACAATTTCCATTAAGCGATGGGAACGCACTGGTTTAACTAATAATTTGTCGGTGGCAATTTCCAGTTGGGCAATGTTCCCTTTTGTCTGCTCTGTGGCATCCACTAAAGCAATAATTATGACAGGGCTAGAGCCGAAGAATTTACGAATTTCATCCAACTTCCCCTTCACTTCTGTCCCTGCATTGGCTAAATCCATCACCAATAAATGACAGGCTTGATCATCTAGTTTGACTAATTGGGTTAATTCCGCTGCGGTTGGATACAGACAATTTAACCATTGCAGTTGGTAACCCCTAGCTCGGAAATAACTACTCAGGGTAGTGGCATAGGCGGAATTTTCACTAATTAAAGTGATGGTTGTTGGAGTCGGATTATTAATGCTAGAAACCTTAAATAATTCGCCCTGGGGAGGTTGGTCAACGCCATCTTGAAGAATGCAAGGAATAACGACAAAAAATTGACTACCCCGGTTTAATTCACTGGTGACACCTACCAAACCTCCATGGAGTTCAACAATTTTTTTCACTAGAGAAAGACCTAATCCTGTACCTTCATAACGACGATTGAGGGCACTATCAATCTGCACAAAAGGCTCAAAAATATTACTTAATCTTTCCGCCGCAATGCCAATACCTGTATCTATAACTGTAAGATGTAACTGGGGCAATTGACCATGGTGATCAGGAGCCCCTTCTTCCATGACCAAGTTAACCTGTAGGATTACCTTGCCCCCTTCAGGCGTAAATTTAATGGCGTTGTTGAGTAAATTAATTAGAACCTGACAAATCCTTCGTTTATCCACCACCACATCTGGTAGATTGGGTAGTATTTCGGATGATAAATTAACTCGCTTTTGTAGTGCAAAGTGTTGCACAAATGTCAAACTATGATTAACCAACGTCAGTAAATTAGTTGATTCCAAATCTAAATCCATCTTGCCAGCTTCGATTTTGGAAAGATCAAGAATGTCATTGATCAAGGAAAGTAAATGTTTGCCGCTTCTTTCCACCACTTCCAAAGACTGAATTTGTTTGCCGTTTAAGGGACCATAAAACTGATTTTGTAGAGCCTCAGCCATGCCTAAAATGGAGTTGAGGGGAGTGCGCAATTCGTGGCTCATGTTTGCCAGAAATTCATCCTTCAGTTGGGTAGCTTTGGCTAAAATTTTGTTGGAAAGTTTTAATTGTTCTTCTGCTTTCTTAATCTCCGTAATATCGGCGATCGTGCCAATAATCCTAGTAAATAATTGATCTTTTTCCAGGTGAATTTGCCCACGTAACAGACAATAATAAATCTGGCCTTCAGCGTCTTCTAAACGGAGTTCTACTGACAGTTCCATTGTTGGGTCGGCCAAACTTTGCTCAATGATCTGCCAAAACACAGGGCGATCGTCTGGGTGAATGAAAAAATCCCCATCTCCCCGCTCCAGGGGTTGCTCAAAGCCGAGCCAGGTAATCAAATTGGGATCCACTTCAAAGTAGTGCAGTTGGGGCTGACATTCCCACACCCATACCCTAGTGGCTTGGGAAGCCAATTCGTAGCGTTGGGCAATTTCCACATATTTCCTTTCAGCAATTTCTAGGGCTTCCCGTTGATAAATCTGCAATTGATTGAAGGTATGCACCAGGGTTTGCCCCAAGAAACCAATCTCGTTACTTGGTAGGGGAGGCAAACTAAACTGCTCAACATTGTCATAATTAATTAATGCCCGGTGCAGTTTACCCAAAGGGGCCAAGACAGAATATCTAATTAGTAAACCCAATAGCAGAACGATGACCACAGTGCCAATAATGAATGAAGCCACTACTAATAAAAGTGCCTGGTTAACCTCTCGGTTTAATTCCTGTTTTGCTAGGACTGTGATTGCCACTCCCCGTCGGTGGCTATTTTGGTCATGGGAACTTTCTCCCTGCTCAGGAAAAGAGTACGTATTAAAGGGAAGAGCATAAACCACCACTTCTTCACCATCAACTTTGGTAATTCGAGATTGGGGAATGCCACTGATGGAAACCTGTTCAAAAATAGGAAAAAGAGCTGGTGCGATTTGAGCATATTTTTTTCCCCGTGCTATTTTTATCCCCTCGCCATGGGCAATGATAACACCGTTAGGATCGATGATTGAAATTGTTTGCACATTGGGCCAAGCCGCATAATTTTGCACTAAGCGATTGAGACGATAAACGTCCTTGGTCTCCACCAAACCTTCCGCTGCAAATTCCAAGCCTTCGGTCAATCGCTGGGCTCTTCTGGTAATATTAATTCTTGATTTTTCTTGTAATTGTTGCCTGGTAAAAACTATAGCTATGGCACTGGTAAACAGGAGAATGAGGGCGCAACCAGCCAGCAACTGGTAACGTAGGGGGCGGGTAAAAGTGGGTTTGTCCTGAACCATAGCTAAAGACGCTCCACAGCTTGGGAAAATGGTCGGGAATTTATGGCAATATCATCTCGAATAATCAAGCGATGACGACAACTTTCTTGTAATAATCGATAGTTTCTGGCAATGATGGACTCTAATCGTCTTTGCATTAACATTTCTTCATTCAAGATGCGATCGCCGTGAATCATACCCTGGAAACCTTGGACAAAGACTTCCACAGGGACCTCTAATTGTTGGGCCACAATGGCGAAAACCTCCTGGGGATTAGTTTCCACCGCATCCATTACCTCCAGCCATACTTGAATGAAGCGAATTAATTCTTCTCGTTTTTCCTCAACCACTTCTGCACGGGTTATCAGACCATCCACCACCATGCTGTCTATTTCTGCGGTGGTGTAGATAATATTACCCCCAATTTCTTGGGCTGTTTTGTGCAACAGCGGTTCCCAAAGCACTGCCGCATCAATGGAACCATCCTTGAGGTGAGCAATCCCTTCTTCGTTGGGTATGTCAACAATTTCCACTTCGTTCAGGTCTAGATCGTTGGCCCACAGGGCTTCAAGCAAAATTACGTGGGCAATACTGCCAAACCGAGCACTAATTTTTTTGCCAGCCATTTGGGCCATGAAATTTAATCCCGGCCGGGCCACAATGCCGTCGGAACCAGCGGAAACATCGGCAACGAGGATGAACTCTGGGGTGGCTTGGGGAAAATCTAATTGCATGGCCTGGGGCAGGGGGGCAAAACTAGCATCTTGGTAGCCCCGCATGGTGGCCCGGAGATTGTCGTTCTGTTCTTCAAAATGAACTAGCTTAACGTCTAGTCCCCGCTTGGTGAATAGGCCCTTAGCTTCGGCATATAGGATGACGCTATAACCAGGCCAGTCGTTCATGCCCACGGTGAGGGGTTGCAAAACCTGTCTTTGGTTCAGGCTGACCAAGGCGATCGCCGTTAGGATAAGAGTGAGCCCAAACCCTAGCAGGTTTTTGAGGGGATACTTCATGGCGATCTGGGGAAAATGGGAAAAACTGGCAAATTTTAGTCAATTTGCTTGCTCTGGTCAATACCGTTCAGCAACCATGGAAAAATCAGCCTTAAGTCCCCCCGGTTATTGTCTCTATAAGGGAACGACCAGAGATCGACGGTTACTGGTGGATTTTTTGGAGCGTACTTACCAGGCCCTCTTTCCAGAACGGCACGACTTCTCCCATTTGGGACAAACAGTGGAAAGTTATTTTTCTTGGCGATCGCCATTGTGGTGGGTCACTCCGGAGGCTGGCCAGGGGAGCCCTATTCACCATAATAATAGTTTTTCCGTCGGGGAAGACCCCTTGGGATTGATGGCCCAAATTAACCTGCCAGCACAGGATCAGAGGGGAAATAACCAAGGGGAAAAAACTGCTTGTGCCCAGCCCATTGCCGGCCTTTGGCTCGGTAACGCCGTTGATCAGGTCACGGGCGATCGCCATGGCCACATTTTTATGCTCTATGTGGAGCCGGCCCACCGTCGTCGGGGTATTGCCACTGCTTTGATGGCCCAGGCCCAACAATGGGGTGAACAAAGAGGCGATCGGCGATTGGCGTTACAGGTTTTTACCCACAACCAAGGAGCCAAGGAACTGTATGAAAAATTTGGCTTTTCCCCCCACGCCCTACTAATGCAAAAAACTTGGTAGCTATGGCAATTGCCGCCGATTTTCCCAATCTGGTCAGCCTAATTGACCCCACGGCTTTAACCTTGCCGAGAAAGACTTTCTAAGGCAGGATTAACAGTGGCAGATTCCCCGGTAAGGCCCTCCATGTCCCATTCCTACCATTGTCGTATTTACGTTACCCTCCGTCCCTCCGTGCTGGACCCCGCCGGTACTGCTGTGCAATCCGGTTTGCAACAATTGGGGTACGATGGCGTTTCCCAGGTCAGAATTGGTAAATATATCGAATTAATCCTCGAGGCCCCGGACGAAGCCACCGCTTCCCAACAGCTAGACACCATGTGTGACCAACTATTGGCCAATACGGTGATCGAAAATTATTGCTTTGAAATTACTGCCCTAGAAGGTGCCGTCACGCCATGACCAGCTTTGGTATTATTGTTTTCCCCGGTTCCAACTGCGATCGGGACATTGCCACCGTCACCGCCGGTTTGTTAGACCAGCCGACCCGGTTTATTTGGCACCAGGAAACCGATCTCCATGGGGTGGATGTGGTGGTTTTGCCAGGGGGCTTTAGCTACGGCGATTATCTCCGCTGTGGGGCGATCGCCAGATTTTCCCCCATCATGGCCGCCATCATTGACCATGCCAAGGCAGGCAAAAGGGTGTTGGGCATCTGTAACGGTTTTCAAGTCCTGACGGAGGTTGGGTTATTGCCGGGGGCTTTAATCCGCAACCGGGATTTACATTTTATCTGTGACCGAGTATCGGTGCGGGTGGAAAGTAACCAAACTGCGTGGACCCAGGGCTATCAATCTCAACAGGTAATCACCCTTCCCATTGCCCACGGTGAAGGCCGCTATTTTGCCGATGAGGATACGTTAAAAGGGTTGGAAGATAACGGCCAAATTCTTTTCCGCTACAGCAACGCCCAGGGGGAAATGACTGCGGACAGTAATCCCAACGGCTCCTTACACCACATTGCTGGCATTACCAATGGTCAAGGCAACGTCTTGGGTATGATGCCCCACCCAGAACGGGCGGCCGATCGCCTACTCAAAGCAACGGATGGTCTGGCTATGTTCGTCGGTTAGGTTAGTCCATCAAAGCAAGTTTTGCATTAACACCTGGACGAGGAGGATCATTAACTTTGCTCACCGGAGCTAAACGCTTAACGTTAAGGGAGTGGAAAACCATTGGCCTCCTGTTAACCATGGTCACCACCCAGGTTTTGGGGGATATTTGGCTCAGCCAGGGCATGAAAGTGTTTGGCTCAGTGGAGGACTATAGCCTGGCGGGTTTGTGGACATTGTTTCTCTATCTGCTCACTTCCCCCTGGATTGTGGTGGGGGTAATCACGTTATTGTTTGCTCTGTTCCTTTATTTCACTGCCACATCTCGACTGGATTTAAGTTTAGTTCTCCCCCTATTTTCTTCCAGCTATATCCTCAATGCCCTACTGGCGTGGCTAATACTGGGGGAAGAAGTTTCTTTTTACCGTTGGCTCGCCACCTTTATGATTGCCAGTGGCGTGTTCATTGTCTGTTGGTCGGAACATCGTCACCGCTCCCAATTGATGCGGGAAAAGTTTAGCCCGACCCCTGCCGTTCCAGTGAAGTCTTCCCGGCGATCGCCATTGTGGTTATTTCCGGTGGGCATTGCTCTGTCCCGAGTCTGGTTTGGTATTCTAATTTTAATTTTTACCGATTCCGCTGGGGACGTATTAATCGCCCGGGGCATGAAACAAATTGGCCCTGTGAGCTTGCAATCACCCCTGAAAATGGTCAAATTAATTGGTCGTATCCTTTCCCATCCTTCAGTTTTAGGAGGCATTGGTTGCCAAACTATTAGTTTTGTCACCTTCATTTCCCTACTCAGTTGGACGGATATTAGCCTGATTCGACCGGCAGGAGCGCTTGGTTATGTAATGAGCTTATTAGGGGCCAAATTTTTGCTCAAGGAGACCATTCCCCTGGCTCGTTGGCTGGGTATTGGCGTAATCACTGCTGGGGTAGCCCTCATCGCCCTCGACGAAGTTAATTTGGTGGATCAAATTTTGCTGTTTTTGATATAGCCATCACCAATGGATAGTTCAGTGTTAATTTGTTTGATGAGCATTCTATTTCCGTCTCTTTAATCTGGTATCAGCACCGTTACACGTTTCTCAGAAAGAGCTTCAGCATTACCGCTTGATTCCCAAAAGGATAAGCGTACAATGGATTCAGTCTGAGTGAAATATTGGTGCTGGAGACTTAGTGTTGCGTCAGCCATCTGGAAAAAACTAGCAATCATTAAAATTTTAGTTAACCGATCCTTCTCTAAAAAATGGAATTGCTGAGTATCAAGAAAAATTCTTTTAGAATTAGAGGAAGAATCCCCAAGTCAGGCTTTAATTTGTCATTGACAAAACAACAACAAAGGCACTAACTTGCTTGCTTATTGAAAGAAATAAAAGAGCAACTTAAAATCAACTTGACAAGAGTATTATTATGGAATGCATTTCAGTAGGTTTACGTATCGAATTTAGAGAAATTTGTTGTACTAAATTGGTTTTGCGCCAAATCAATGATGTATTTCAGGGAGCTGGTATTCAACCAAGTCAAATTAGGCGCAATAGTAATATAAATGGCGAAAGGCGATCGCGCATAGAAGAATATTATGCGTCTATTGATTGGAGTAACGTGGTCGACGTAGAAAAATTCTTAAAAGTCATAGAATTAGCACTTTCACTATCTTATTTTGATGAAAACGGAAAAGAAAACATACAGAATATATGCACTAAAGAAGGCTTGATTGTTGATGAGTATCGTGTCAAGTTGTTAAAACCTGACAATCAGGATAAAAAATATAACTTATTCAAGAGACAATTTCCTGCTGGTTTACCCTTCGGAAAAGACAAACCTCATGTCAGAATTTTCAGTGATGACGGGTTCCAAAAGATCGAGTATGAAATGAATAATAAAACCATGATCATTCAGAGTAAACATGAAATTTATCCAAATTTTAGCTATAAAAATTTGCAAGCAATATACAATCTTGACGCTCATACAGATGAAAGTCTTAGGCGTTTTTTGTTGGAAATTCAGACTGAAAAAGAAGCAATTTTTTTAAAAATTATGCAAAAAAATTTAACATGAAGTATGATGAGAGAGTGCCAATGCTATTGCCTCAATCATGGATACAGTGGCATTCTTTAAACAAAAAAGATTTAAGGGCTATTGACTCAGAACATGCAGATAATTTATATCGAGTAGATTTTGTGGCTTTTTGGGGACCTGATTGACTGACAAAAGAAGTGAAAAGCAGTCTAGGTGGGGATTGTAGAAAAGAGGGGAGGTCGCGTTCTAGGATTAGATACCACTCAAAACCTGGAACGCTATGCATAATC